>NZ_CP183075.1:0-307500 GCF_048401115.1 Pseudoalteromonas sp. US3C1013
TCCCTATAATGCGACCCCACTGAGACGGCAGAGCGCAACGCATAGCGAGGCACGAGCTACTCAGTGAGTCGAGTAAAACTTAGTTTCGAAAACTTTCAAGTTTAGCGAAATTAAGTGTTGACAAAAAAATAGGAAAGCGTAATATGCGCAGCCCTAGCGAGATAAAGTTTAACGCTTTAATCGCAACGTTCTTTAACAATATAAAGCAATCATCTGTGTGGGCACTCGTACAGATTGAGTTCTAACAGCCAAGCTACTTAGGTAGTGAGGCAAACAAATTTAGAGTCTCAATTGAAACTGAGTGACCAACAGCAATAACTTACTTAGGTTTTACTTAAGGAAAGAATTGCAGCACAGTCAATTCAATATCGAAAGATATTAAATAAATTCAGAATTCATTGAGCTGTCGAAAGACATAAAACTTTTTAATTGAAGAGTTTGATCATGGCTCAGATTGAACGCTGGCGGCAGGCCTAACACATGCAAGTCGAGCGGTAACAGAAAGTAGCTTGCTACTTTGCTGACGAGCGGCGGACGGGTGAGTAATGCTTGGGAACATGCCTTGAGGTGGGGGACAACAGTTGGAAACGACTGCTAATACCGCATAATGTCTACGGACCAAAGGGGGCTTCGGCTCTCGCCTTTAGATTGGCCCAAGTGGGATTAGCTAGTTGGTGAGGTAATGGCTCACCAAGGCGACGATCCCTAGCTGGTTTGAGAGGATGATCAGCCACACTGGGACTGAGACACGGCCCAGACTCCTACGGGAGGCAGCAGTGGGGAATATTGCACAATGGGCGCAAGCCTGATGCAGCCATGCCGCGTGTGTGAAGAAGGCCTTCGGGTTGTAAAGCACTTTCAGTCAGGAGGAAAGGTTAGTAGTTAATACCTGCTAGCTGTGACGTTACTGACAGAAGAAGCACCGGCTAACTCCGTGCCAGCAGCCGCGGTAATACGGAGGGTGCGAGCGTTAATCGGAATTACTGGGCGTAAAGCGTACGCAGGCGGTTTGTTAAGCGAGATGTGAAAGCCCCGGGCTCAACCTGGGAACTGCATTTCGAACTGGCAAACTAGAGTGTGATAGAGGGTGGTAGAATTTCAGGTGTAGCGGTGAAATGCGTAGAGATCTGAAGGAATACCGATGGCGAAGGCAGCCACCTGGGTCAACACTGACGCTCATGTACGAAAGCGTGGGGAGCAAACAGGATTAGATACCCTGGTAGTCCACGCCGTAAACGATGTCTACTAGAAGCTCGGAACCTCGGTTCTGTTTTTCAAAGCTAACGCATTAAGTAGACCGCCTGGGGAGTACGGCCGCAAGGTTAAAACTCAAATGAATTGACGGGGGCCCGCACAAGCGGTGGAGCATGTGGTTTAATTCGATGCAACGCGAAGAACCTTACCTACACTTGACATACAGAGAACTTACCAGAGATGGTTTGGTGCCTTCGGGAACTCTGATACAGGTGCTGCATGGCTGTCGTCAGCTCGTGTTGTGAGATGTTGGGTTAAGTCCCGCAACGAGCGCAACCCCTATCCTTAGTTGCTAGCAGGTAATGCTGAGAACTCTAAGGAGACTGCCGGTGATAAACCGGAGGAAGGTGGGGACGACGTCAAGTCATCATGGCCCTTACGTGTAGGGCTACACACGTGCTACAATGGCGCATACAGAGTGCTGCGAACCTCGCGAGAGGTAAGCGAATCACTTAAAGTGCGTCGTAGTCCGGATTGGAGTCTGCAACTCGACTCCATGAAGTCGGAATCGCTAGTAATCGCGTATCAGAATGACGCGGTGAATACGTTCCCGGGCCTTGTACACACCGCCCGTCACACCATGGGAGTGGGTTGCTCCAGAAGTAGATAGTCTAACCCTCGGGAGGACGTTTACCACGGAGTGATTCATGACTGGGGTGAAGTCGTAACAAGGTAGCCCTAGGGGAACCTGGGGCTGGATCACCTCCTTATACGATTTAGAACTTATTTGTTCGTAGTGTCCACACAGATGATTGTTAGTTAGTTTTACCCTTTGGGTTAACTAATTAATATGCTCTTTAAAAATTTGGAAAAGCTGATAATAAAATTCGTATGAATACATTGTATTTGTACAGAGTTTTCAAAAGTAAAAAAGAATGATAGCAGTATCATTCAGTGCCATTTAATCCTCGGATTAATTGGTATCTACTTTAGTATTCAATATTAACTTCTGGCGAAGTTAAACTGTCACAAAACAAAGACCCGTTTGGGTTGTATGGTTAAGTGACTAAGCGTACACGGTGGATGCCTTGGCAGTTGGAGGCGATGAAGGACGTATTAACTTGCGATAAGCCTAGTCAAGCTAGTAAAAAGCACTTGAGACTAGGATTTCCGAATGGGGAAACCCACCTGCTTGCAGGTATCGTTAACTGAATACATAGGTTAACGAGGCGAACGCGGAGAACTGAAACATCTAAGTACCCGTAGGAAAAGAAATCAACCGAGATTCCGATAGTAGCGGCGAGCGAAATCGGAACAGCCCTTAAGCTTATTATGTGTTAATGGAAGGCTCTGGAAAGTGCCACGATACAGGGTGATAGTCCCGTACATGAAAACGCATTTTAAGTGAAATCGAGTAGGTCGGAGCACGTGAAACTTTGACTGAATATAGGTGGACCATCATCTAAGGCTAAATACTCCCAACTGACCGATAGTGAACCAGTACCGTGAGGGAAAGGCGAAAAGAACCCCTGTGAGGGGAGTGAAATAGAACCTGAAACCGTGTACGTACAAGCAGTAGGAGCCCTTCGAGGGTGACTGCGTACCTTTTGTATAATGGGTCAGCGACTTATATTTTGTAGCGAGGTTAACCGATTAGGGTAGCCGTAGGGAAACCGAGTCTTAACTGGGCGAATAGTTGCAAGGTATAGACCCGAAACCCGGTGATCTAGCCATGGGCAGGTTGAAGGTTGAGTAACATCAACTGGAGGACCGAACCCACTAACGTTGAAAAGTTAGGGGATGACCTGTGGTTAGGAGTGAAAGGCTAATCAAACCGGGAGATAGCTGGTTCTCCCCGAAATCTATTTAGGTAGAGCCTCGGACGAATACTTACGGGGGTAGAGCACTGTTAAGGCTAGGGGGTCATCCCGACTTACCAACCCTTTGCAAACTCCGAATACCGTAAAGTAATATCCGGGAGACACACGGCGGGTGCTAACGTCCGTCGTGAAGAGGGAAACAACCCAGACCGCCAGCTAAGGTCCCAAAGTCATAGTTAAGTGGGAAACGATGTGGAAAGGCCCAGACAGCCAGGAGGTTGGCTTAGAAGCAGCCATCCTTTAAAGAAAGCGTAATAGCTCACTGGTCGAGTCGGTCTGCGCGGAAGATGTAACGGGGCTAAACTATGCACCGAAGCTGCGGATTCAGAATTTATTCTGAGTGGTAGGGGAGCGTTCTGTAAGCGGTTGAAGGTGTACCGGGAGGTATGCTGGACGTATCAGAAGTGCGAATGCTGACATGAGTAACGATAATGCGGGTGAAAAACCCGCACGCCGGAAGACCAAGGGTTCCTATCCCATGTTAATCAGGGTAGGGTAAGTCGACCCCTAAGGCGAGGCCGAAAGGCGTAGTCGATGGGAAACGGATTAATATTTCCGTACTTGGTATAATTGCGATGGGGGGACGGAGCAGGCTAAGCAAGCATGGCGATGGTAGTCCATGTGAAAGTGTGTAGGCTAGTGACTTAGGTAAATCCGGGTTGCTGTTAGGCTGAGACACGAGACGAGTCACCAAGGTGATGAAGTTGCTGATGCCATACTTCCAGGAAAAGCCTCTAAGCTTCAGATTATACCGAATCGTACCCCAAACCGACACAGGTGGTCAGGTAGAGAATACTAAGGCGCTTGAGAGAACTCGGGTGAAGGAACTAGGCAAAATCGTACCGTAACTTCGGGAGAAGGTACGCTCCGATTGGTGATGAGACTTGCTCTCTAAGCTGATTGGAGCCGCAGTGACCAGGTGGCTGGGACTGTTTATTAAAAACACAGCACTGTGCAAAATCGCAAGATGACGTATACGGTGTGACACCTGCCCGGTGCCGGAAGGTTAATTGATGGGGTTATCTTCGGAGAAGCTCTTGATCGAAGCCCCGGTAAACGGCGGCCGTAACTATAACGGTCCTAAGGTAGCGAAATTCCTTGTCGGGTAAGTTCCGACCTGCACGAATGGTGTAACCATGGCCACGCTGTCTCCACCCGAGACTCAGTGAAATTGAAATCGCAGTGAAGATGCTGTGTACCCGCGGCTAGACGGAAAGACCCCGTGAACCTTTACTACAGCTTGGCACTGAACATTGAACCTACATGTGTAGGATAGGTGGGAGACTTAGAAGCAGAGACGCTAGTTTTTGTGGAGTCGTCCTTGAAATACCACCCTTGTAGTTTTGATGTTCTAACGTTGGCCCCTGAATCGGGGTTACGGACAGTGCCTGGTGGGTAGTTTGACTGGGGCGGTCTCCTCCCAAAGAGTAACGGAGGAGCACGAAGGTTGGCTAAGTACGGTCGGACATCGTACGGTTAGTGTAATGGTAGAAGCCAGCTTAACTGCGAGACAGACACGTCGAGCAGGTACGAAAGTAGGTCATAGTGATCCGGTGGTTCTGAATGGAAGGGCCATCGCTCAACGGATAAAAGGTACTCCGGGGATAACAGGCTGATACCGCCCAAGAGTTCATATCGACGGCGGTGTTTGGCACCTCGATGTCGGCTCATCACATCCTGGGGCTGAAGTCGGTCCCAAGGGTATGGCTGTTCGCCATTTAAAGTGGTACGCGAGCTGGGTTTAGAACGTCGTGAGACAGTTCGGTCCCTATCTGCCGTGGGCGTTTGAGAATTGAGAGGGGTTGCTCCTAGTACGAGAGGACCGGAGTGAACGAACCGCTGGTGTTCGGGTTGTCATGCCAATGGCATTGCCCGGTAGCTACGTTCGGAACTGATAAGCGCTGAAAGCATCTAAGCGCGAAGCAGGCCTCGAGATGAGTTCTCACTAGACTTTTAAAGTCTCTGAAGGGCCGTTGAAGACTACAACGTTGATAGGCAAGATGTGGAAGTGGTGTGAGCCATTAAGCTAACTTGTACTAATTACCCGTGAGGCTTAACCATACAACGCCAAACGCGTTTTATGTGATAGTGAAACAAGCGAAGAAGTTAATATAACTAAAGTAGATACTAGAAGACTTTATTATCAGAATTCCAAATTTTAGTTAGTGCGTAGTAATACGGACTGACACCAAATTTGCTTGGTGACAATAGCGTTTTGGACCCACCTGACCCCATGCCGAACTCAGTAGTGAAACGAAACAGCGCCGATGATAGTGTAGCATTTGTTATGTGAAAGTAGGTCATTACCAGGCTCCAAATACAAGAAAGCCCGACTCGAAAGAGCCGGGCTTTTTTACGTCTACAGAAAAGTGAAAATATCAGCCGTCAGCTATCAGTTGCACTGCGTTAACCTGACCACCGCAGCCTGGGTTGAGTATCACGAAGCCCATGGGCAAAATAGCGCACCGACTCTAAATACAAGCAAGCCCGATTCAAGAGTCGGGCTTTTACGGGTGTAAAGGAAGCATTCTTAAAACAGTCCATAGGCTTCAGTTTCTTGCTCTTGAGCGCTGCTAGATGGTTCAAGCTCTTTGGGCTTAAATATTGCGCTAGGATCAATAAGTACACTATGTTTATCAGCGAGTTTGATCAGTCCATACATCATGCTTCTTGTTTGGGGGTCAATATCAAAACCAACTTCGGTAAGCTTATCTAGTGGTTTAATATCTTCTTGTTTATATTCAATATTATCTTCAACCTTATCAACTAATAGGCCTACATGGGGGGTCATGCCATCTTTAGTGGTAAACACAATAATAGGTTTATAATCTAAAGTGATTTGTTCTATTGCAGAGCCGAATAAACGCTCTAGGTGAATAAGATCATGTCGCCTTATAATCTCAAGTTGAGTACTAACTTGTTTGCTGTTGCCTTTTTTATATGCATCTATTGCACTGGTCAATTTGTGTAGAAGCGATTTAAACGGGTCATCAAAGCGTGACATAGTATTTTTTAATTCATCGTTATCTGTTTTAAACTCTGTATAAAACTGTTCAAAATCAGTAAGCTCATACTGATTCGCCTTTAACGAGCTTTGCGAAACGAGTAGTTCTTGCTCTAATTTATTAAACCAAGCAATTAGTTGTTTTTGCCAAGATTTAAGTTGCTTTAAAGCATCTAAATTACTGCGCTCAGTAGAAACTCCATTTAAAATGATTCCAAGATCAAATACAGGGGTTGGGATCCCCATATAATCTTTAACGCCCAAAAAGCTTTTATTGTCGTTAGGTAACACCGTGAGGTTATTATTAAATTGTTCCGTTAATAAGATATCAAGAATCTTAAGTGAAATGGTTTTATAACCCACTTTAAAGTTAATTAAGTCCATAGTTTCCTCACATACTTAGTTTGTATATTAAGGATAGAACAATATTTGGAAGGTACTTATTTATTCACATAATAAGAGCGATATACATTACGTTTATTTTCATTTTTTGTATCAATAAAAAACTTTTTGATTATTTTATCATTTGTTAACAGTGAATTAAGCTCTTTCATTAGGCACGAGTGTTTAAGCGGTAATTTGCAGTTTGCTGCAGCCCTACTAAATGCCATCGCATTAATATAACCTTCAAAATGAAGACGGTTGGGTTTTGTAATCTTGTTTGCTTGCATATCGGCCAAAAATTCATTACAAAAATTATCATTACATGTGAGTGGATTAGGAACAATTTCTGTAACCATAATATGTGAGGGTGTGGTTACTTCATCAAATAAGTCAAAGCTAGGTACAAAAGAAACACTGGTATAATCTGGGGCAAAATTCTTCGCATGTGCACTGTTTATAAATTCACCAAGTGGTGCGTAGGTGCCAACTAAACAGATAGCTGTCACCCCACTGGCTTGTAAGGCATTAAGCGCTGATGCTACATCATGACTATTACGTTGATAACGCGCGACTTTTATAGGCGACAGATCATATTTTGCTAGTTCTTTCCTTAGCCCCGATTCTACGTACAAGCCAAACTCATCTGCTTGAATAAATAGCCCTATCTTTGTATGTTTGCGCTCCTCTACTAAGTATTTAATTTGCTCTGCTGCTTCGTCATTGTAGCTTGCTTTTAAATTAAATATGTTAGCTCGTGATTTATCATGTAGGAAGCTTGCCCCGCTAAAAGGCATTAAGAACGGAATTTTTGATTGCTCTAGTAAAGGTATAATAGCATGGCTGGTTGGGGTGCCCATGGCACCAAACAATGCATCGACTTTGTCGGAATAAATAAAAGTACGGGTATTATTAACAGTTTGCTTTGGTTCGTAATTATCGTTAGCAACTAGAAGTTGTACCTCCGCGCCATTTATTCCGCCGGCATTATTAACCTTGTTAAAGTAAATGCTACTGCCTTTATGCAATTGTAGGCCAATATTTTGAGCCGGTCCGCTAAGCGCTGTAGACATGCCAAGTTTAATAACTTTGCTATTATCTTGCTCTGCATAGGCTATAGGCTGCCCTAAGGCTAAAGCAATGGAGGCAATGCTAAGGTGTATTATTATGCGAAGTGCGCTCATACCAGTTATCTACAGCCTTTTTTAATAATATATTAAACAGCTTTATGCCATTCACCCCTAGCTCAGTTTGGATATTTTTAGGTGTCCAATTTTGTAATACTAGCCTAATAAAAACAGATTGGAAATTATCCTCATCATTTGGCAAGCTAAGAGGAGATGCCCAAAAGCTTCGCCATAGTAAAGGTGTAATATTAAATAGCTGATAGTCACTTGTTAACATAGACTTTAATCTTGATTGATCAGCTATGCTATTGGTATGAGTATTAAAGCGTGAAACAATTTTTGCTACCAGTTTATAATCTAGCTGACTAAAATGGCTGAGCAATTGCAAAGGAAAATCAGCTTCGAACTGGGCTGTTAATTGTTCTAGTAGTTGGTCATTTTTAGTTAAGCTCTTAATAACTAATGCGCTATGTTCACCCGTTGCCTTATCTTTTTGAAAACCCAGCTTTACCAAATTAAAGTCATTATTTTGCCAAAAACTAAGTAATTGCGCATTAGCACCAAAGCTAGCACCAAACCAATCACACTCTTTCTGTAATTGCTGTTCACAGTAATGAAGTAATTGTGTTCCTAGGTGCTTATTGTGCTGCTCTGGGTCAATGGCAATTCGCACCACGCGAGCGCAGTATTGTTTTAATACCTCAGGGTTAAAGCTTAATTGTGCAAGGCTTTGCGCCATTAAGTGCCCTTGAGGGCGGCGCTTACCTTGCACTACTTCATCACTCAACGATGTAGTAAAGCCACCTTCTATCGCTACTAAACACACACCAAGAATATTATCACCTTGTTGACAAACAAATAGGCGTTGCCCAGCGGCATCTAGTAAGTGACGTAAGTCATTCACACTGGTTTGATAATGTGCCAGTGTTAGTAAGCCAACAACTTGATGAAGCAGTGGCTCGTCGTTAGTAAGTTGATTTGCTTGCAGATGCTTAAATTGTAGGGGAGCAGTATTCAAACTAGCGCTGTGATGTTCTGCATCCAAAGCTAAGAGTGTACGAAGGTGCAGCTCTAAAGGATCGTGCTTTGCAAAACGGATTGGCTGCTCAAGACTGATGCTACGCATGTTTTTAAAATGCGTTTTGAGGTAACTAGTAAACTTTAAAATATAACCGCGACCATTACCTTCATAGCCAATCATAGTGCTTGAAAAGACCACGCGAGGATAAAGGTGAAGAATTTTTATGAGAATTGGAACAGGGATTGCTGCTGCTTCATCAATTAATAGCAAATCGCACTGCGGTTGTTCGTTCAGTAGTTGATCAGGCGCCACATAGTGCATGTTTGCAATGTGTTTATCGCCAGCTCGATAATCTATATCAAGCTCACTCGCTAAGTGCTTAAAACTACTGTGCAAAGCACGAAATTGCATAGAGCAAATAAGTATGTTTTTATCGCTGAGTTTACTTGCTGCAATACCTAATGCGGCTGATTTTCCTCTCCCCCGATCTGCATTAATTAATAATGGTCGATTTGCTCGTCCGTTTGCCGTTTTTATTATTAATTCAATACACTGTTGTTGCTCGGTAAAGTCAATTTCACCAGTTGATAGATTCGTATCGGTAATACACTGCCAACCATTTTGCTGGCTAAAATGCAGTAAAGTAGTTTTGCTTAGTAAGTGAGCTAAGCGTTGATTAAAAAAGCTGTAAGGGTGCATTTGCCCAAAAGATTGAAATAAGGGAAGGGCATCATCACACCAGTGTTCAAGTTCTTTAAGTTCGGGTAGCAATATAATTAAAAAACCACCTGCTTGCACAACGCCACTGAGCGCGGCTAGTTTATCTGGCACCAGTCCACTGTAGCCGTCATAAACAGCATGGGCGCACTCTTGCCCTAAAATTTGGTGGGTATGCTCTGGCCAATGTGCATTAATTAAATGAGTGCTTTTAGACAGCACAAAGGAGGGTTGCTGTAAATGAACAAGCAGCTGAGTGCATTGCTCATAACACCAGTTTTTATCGCCTGTAAGCAGCAGTAACTGGCGATGTTTCGCATTCGCAAGTTGTTGCTGTACACGCTCTACAACGCGCTTAAACGGCTTGTAATCTTGCATAAGCTGTTACTAACCACTTACTGCCTAAGTCGTCAAAGTTAACTTGTACGCGAGATTGTGCGCCACTGCCTTCGTAGTTGAGTACGGTGCCAATGCCAAACTTTGCATGCAGCACGCGTTGACCTAAGTTAAATCCGCTTTCTTCAAATGCAGCATGGCTAACCGATGCGCTAAAGCGACCGGCTGCAGGCGGACGAGATACTTGCGTTTTTATGCGAATTTCTTCTACGCAGTCCTCAGGTATTTCACGTAAAAAGCGCGATGGGCTGTGATATTTCTCTTGGCCATATAAACGGCGGCTTTCGGCATGGCTTATATAGAGCTTATCCATAGCGCGGGTCATACCCACGTAACAAAGGCGGCGCTCTTCTTCTAAACGGCCGGTTTCTTCATTACTTTGCTGAGATGGAAACATACCTTCTTCAACACCGACCATAAACACTAAAGGAAACTCCAAACCTTTAGCTGAGTGAAGCGTCATCATTTGTACGGCGTCTTCATGCTCATCGGCTTGGCCTTCGCCAGACTCAAGTGAGGTGTAAGCTAAAAAGCCTTGTAGTGGCGAGCTAAACTCTTCCTCTTCAGGGAGTTCATACTGATCGCAGGCACTAATTAATTCTTCTAAGTTTTCTACTCGAGCGCGGCCTTTTTCGCCTTTTTCAGCCTGATACATAGCCATTAACCCTGAGGTTTGAATCGCGTATTTAGCTTGCTCATGCAGCGTTAAGTCACTAATTTTATCTTCAATATGCTCAATAAGTTCGACAAACTTGGCAACCGCTCCTGATGCACGCCCCGATAAATGCTGTTGTTCTACAATGGCTTTAGCGGCATACCAAAGCGGCAAAGATTCAGCTCGAGCGCAGTCACGAATATGGCTTAATGTTTTGTCGCCAATGCCTCGGGCTGGGGTATTGATTACACGCTCAAATGCCGCATCATCTTGGCGGTTACCCACTAAGCGTAAGTATGAGAGGGCATCTTTAATTTCTTGACGTTCGAAGAATCGCATACCACCATAAATTCGGTATTTTAAACCTTCTTGTAGCATCGCTTCTTCAAGCACCCGCGATTGCGCATTACTACGATATAAAATAGCCGCATCTTGTAGTGCGTTCCCCGCATTTAGCCAGCTGCGTAATTTGCTACTCACAAAGCGCGCTTCATCTAGCTCGTTAAAGGCGGCATAAATAGAAATAGGTTCGCCGTCGTTACCGTCAGTCCACAAGCTTTTACCCATACGCTCGGAGTTATTCTGTATAAGTGCATTAGACGCTTTAAGAATGGTGGCAGTCGAGCGATAGTTTTGCTCAAGGCGAATTGTCTCTGCATCAAAGTCTGTTAAAAAGCGTTTGATATTTTCAATTTTAGCGCCACGCCAACCGTAAATACTTTGGTCATCATCACCTACAATCATAATACTACTAGTGTCGCCAGCAAGTAATTTTAGCCATGCATACTGAATAGTATTGGTATCTTGAAACTCGTCTACTAGCATGTGTGCAAAGCGCTGCTGATAATGACGAAGCAGGGTTGGGTTGTTTTTAAGAACCTCATAGCTGCGTAGTAATATTTCAGCAAAATCAACTAGGCCCGCTCTATCACAAGCTTCTTGATAGGCTGCGTAAACGCGCAACATCATTTGCTCGTTAATATCGTATGCCTGAATATCTTTAGGGCGCAGAGCTTCGTCTTTTTTAGCGCTTATGTACCAACCAAACTGTTTGGCTGGCCATTTTTTATCATCAATATTCATAGATTTTAACAAACGCTTGATCATACGAAGCTGATCGTCAGAGTCTAAAATTTGAAAGGCTTCAGGTAAATTTGCTTCACGGTGATGTGCCCGTAAAATTCGGTGCGATAAACCATGGAAAGTACCAATCCACATGCCGCCAACAGGGGCTTTTAGAGTTTCTTCAACCCTTGAGCGCATCTCTTTAGCGGCTTTATTGGTAAAGGTTACCGCAAAAATACTGTAGGCAGAGGCTTGCTCTACTTGCATTAACCAGGCAATACGATGAACCAATACTCGAGTTTTACCTGAACCTGCTCCTGCTAATACCAGCATGTTTTGTAATGGCGCTGCAACGGCATCGCGTTGTTTATCATTTAAGCCATCGAGTAATTCTGAAACGTCCATCGTTACGCCTTTTTAATCAATAATGAGAGCAGTATAACAGGTGTTTTTGTTAGGCTAAATAAAATACTGTTTTTATAAACAGCTATTTATAAAATAGGTATTTAAGTTGTTGAATAGAGAACAGTATAAACTGAGCAAGTAACTAAAATAGCTATTTAAAATTGCTAATTTGACTTATTTTTGGCAAAAAATACTAAAGCGATAAATTCGTAATAATTTAACTGTATGATTTGTAAGCCTTAATAAATTGGCATAAAGTGTGTAAGTATAAATAATAAGTACAAATACAAAATTAATTAAACTACAGAGGTTAGTATGTCTCAACAAGGTTCTGGCGGAAATGTAATAGCCGCTCTATGTAATATTTTTTTCCCAGGTTTAGGGCAGTTGGTGCAGGGTCGTATTTTATCGGCGCTGGTGTTTGCCATTTTGGTTTTTGGCGGTTACGCGTTATGGTTCTTAGTTGTTCCAGCTATTGTTGGAGCCGTATTCCATTTATGGGCAATTATTGATGCTGCCCGCTATCGCTCAGGCGGTTAGCTATATTGATGATACTAAATAACCTGAACTCTGGATAATAAATCTATCTCTAGCAGCTATTTTGAGCGCTAACTGCGTTGAATTTACTTGCAATAGACTAGCTATTGACGCGTAATTTCGCCTTGTTTTCACTGAAAATCTCTGGCTAGAGAAAATAAACATAAATATCATTTTATTCAATATGTTAGTAAATCTCTTAACCAGAGTTCAGGTTAAGTAGCGCCTTGCGGCGCTATTTTTGTATCTGGCTTGCGTTATTCATAACTGACTAGGTTATAATCTGTTGTAATTAGCAGTACTGGAATAAAGTTATGGAATACCAATTTATTCGCGACCCTATTAGTGGGTTAAGAATTAAAATAAGCAGCGAGCATGCGATTATAGGCCGTTGGTTAAATGAAGAAATAGGCAAAGACAAAGTGGCTATGGTGCTGGCGCTTATTAGCTCGGTGAGTTCAAGCTTTGAACCGTTAACACTTAAAGGCCAAGAAATTGACCTGCTCCTTTCTAAAGATGAAGCGTTATTTGAAGCGCATGCGCTGCATCAAGATAACGAAGATATATTAGCCTACCAAGATGACGAATTAATGCTTGAAGAGAATGATTTAAGCAGCGGTTGTGGTTTTGAAGACTTTGTTGACCTGATCAACTCATGGCATGAGTTTTCGGCTGGTCGTTAAGTTATATTATCTGTATTATTACCCTAATTATAAATCCAACAGTGGAACCAATATGTCTGCGAATTTAAACAAGCTAGTTGTTATGCTAGAAATGCAAAATGCCATGAATACTAAAGTACATGAGCAATGGTTTAGCCAAGGCTTTGAATGGTACAGAGCTATTTGGGTTGAATGTGCAGAAATGTTAGACCATTACGGTTGGAAATGGTGGAAAAAACAAACACCAGATACTGAACAGGTGATTTTAGAGCTGGTTGATATTTTTCATTTTGGCTTATCGTTGCGTATTGACGGTGAGACTAGCTACGAGCAAATAGCAACAAAACTACAAGCCGAAATGAGTGCACCACAACAAGGTGATGACTTTAAACAAACGCTTGAATTACTAGCGGCCAGTGCTGTTGCCAATAAAACCTTTGATGCAGCCGCCTTTGCTGGTTGTATGGCGCAAATAGGCATGGATATTGATGATTTATACCGTGGTTATGTAGGTAAAAATACGCTTAACTTTTTCCGCCAAGATCATGGCTACAAAGATGGCAGCTACATTAAAGTATGGGATGGTCAAGAAGATAACGAACACTTAGTAGAAGTAGTTAAAAGCCTTGATACTGAACATGCAGATTTTGCAAAACAGGTATATCAAGGCTTAGTAGCGCGTTACCCTCAGGGCGAATAAGCTAAATAAGCTAAATAAGCTAAATAAGCTAAATAAGCTTACGGTAATCGGTGACGCTTAAGTAATCGGTTATATCGTTATGTGGTTGCTGACTATTAGGGTTAGCAACCGCAAGTAAATGCTCAATGCCGTATTCTCGTGCGGCATGTAATACCGGTAAGCTGTCATCTACAAATAAAGTGCGGCGTTTATCAAACCCCAAGTCCCCTTGCACTTTATGCCACAAGCTTTGTTGCTCTTTACTTACTCCATATTCATGCGTTGACACCACCCCGTCTAAATAATTATCAATAGCGGTATGCTCAAATTTAAGCATCACGCATTCAGGATGAGCATTGGTAAGTAAAATGAGCTCTTTACCTGCACGTCGAAGTTCAGTTAAAAAATGCGGAACGTCTTCACGAATTTTGATTAAGTGGGCAGACTGGCGCTTTAGTTCGAGAATAGGTAAGTTTAGCTGTGCTTCCCAATAGTCAGAGCAGTACCACTGAATTTTGCCACTCACAGCCTGATAGCGTTTTAAGATATCTGCGCGGGCTTCCTCAAAACTGATATTTTGAGCCAGAGCATGTTGTTGGGGTACAACATTGAGCCAAAAGTCAGTGTCGTAATGTAAATCAAGTAAAGTTCCATCCATGTCGAGTAATACAGTATCGATTTTTGACCAGTTGAGCATGATGTATCCTTATGAAAACTACTTTTTGAAATGAATAAGTTGCGATGAAGTAGATTAATGAACTTTGTTAATTGAGTTATTAAGGTATAAATCCGACAATGTTATATTAAGAGCGTATTCGTAGCCTAAAATAAAGAATTAACCTTAGCTAAACCCGAGAATTATTTGCTCAATTAAATTGCTTTTAATTCAAACTGAAACTCGCATCTTATACTCATTTGGGTATATGATTAGTATAACTGCAATGATAGCAAATTGATGCCCATGACACAGAAAAAGCACCCAACACCACCACAAATTCTCAGTAATAATGTTGTCGCTAAAAGTCGCTTATTTACTGTGGAGTCTTTAGAGCTTAAGTTTTCAAATAACGAAGAGCGTCAGTATGAGCGAATTCGCGGCGGTGGTCGTGGAGCCGTTATGATTGTACCTATGACCACTGAAAATGAGTTATTACTGGTTCGTGAGTATTGTGCAGGCACCAATGACTATCAGTTAGGGTTTCCCAAAGGGCTCATTGACCTAGGTGAAACGCCTGAACAGGCTGCAAACAGAGAGCTCAAAGAAGAAATTGGCTTTGGCGCTGAATACTTTAAACCGCTTAAAACGGTCACTATGGCACCGAGCTATTTTAACGCAACCATGCATATTTTGTTTGCTAAAAATTTATATCCTGAAACCTTACTAGGCGATGAGCCTGAGCCCTTAGTGGTGGTGAAATGGCCACTTTCACAGTGGCAGTCGTTATTAGAACAACCTGACTTTACTGAAGCACGTAGTGTTGCGGCTCTGCTATTATTAGATAAGTATTTAGCCTCAGGAGACATTAATGAATAAACTTCTAGAGCCATGTATTGAGCTTGCGCAAAGTGCAGGGGATGCCATTATGTCTTTGTATAAAAAAGACGATATTGGTCAGCAAGAAAAATCAGATAATACGCCAGTAACAAAAGCAGATTTAGCTGCAAATGATGTGCTCGTGGCGGGTTTAAATGCGCTTGCTCCTGACATTCCAATTATGTCAGAAGAAACCCCCATTCCAGCGTTGCAAGATAGACAGCACTGGCAACGTTATTGGTTGCTTGACCCAATGGATGGCACCGGTGAATTTATACTCGAAAGTGGTGACTTTGCCGTTAATATTGCATTGATAGAAAATAACCACCCAGTGTTGGGGGTTATTCATTGGCCAGCAAAGGGCGTGACCTATTATGCAACGGCTAAAAATGGGGCATTTAAGCGTGAAGGTGAGCACGATAAACAAATATTTGTAGCACCGCCCGAGAGTTTAACTTTGGCTGTAAGCCGCCGCCAAAAAATAGAAGCAGTTAGCCAGTATCTAAATGCGCAATTTGCAACGGTGGCTTTAGGTTCGTGTTCACTTAAGGCGTGTATTGTTGCTGAGGGTAAAGCAGATTGTTTTTTAAGAATAGGTCCTACAGGTGAGTGGGATACGGGTGCATCGCAAGTTATTGTTGAAGAAGCGGGCGGCTGTATTACCGACGCTGAATTTAATCCTTTAACGTATAACCAAAGAGAAAGTACAGAAAATCCGGATTTTATTGTTATGGGTCATCCCGACTGGGAGTGGCAAAAAATGATAAATCCACATCAGCGATTACTGTAAATACCACTGTTTGATGGGTTTTTGTTCACTTAAACGTTTTTAATTAGTAAAACCTTGCATTATAGGTTTATTCCTATATTATAGCGCTCTCTTCGAAACAGGCTTGTGAATAACACAATACTGTTACTAAGAAATTACAGGCGCGGGATGGAGCAGTCTGGTAGCTCGTCGGGCTCATAACCCGAAGGTCGTTGGTTCAAATCCGGCTCCCGCAACCATTTTTATTGAAATTTGGTTTCTGTAAAACTCTAACTTAAGAGCATAAATTAAGTAGTCGATAGACTTTAAATATACAGGCGCGGGATGGAGCAGCCTGGTAGCTCGTCGGGCTCATAACCCGAAGGTCGTCGGTTCAAATCCGGCTCCCGCAACCAATTTTCTTTAGAGGATTGGAAGCCAAGTTGTAATGTAAGCAACTATAAATAAATCTGCAATTTCAGGCGCGGGATGGAGCAGTCTGGTAGCTCGTCGGGCTCATAACCCGAAGGTCGTCGGTTCAAATCCGGCTCCCGCAACCACTGAAATAAACAGTTATAGTAAAGCAACACGCCTAAAGCGTGTTTTTTTATGCCTAAAATTCAGTGAAATGGGTAGCTCGTCGGTCTCAGCTCTGCATTAGCCAGCAAAGGTCGTCGGTTCAAATCCGGCTCCCGCAACCACTGAAATAAACAGTTATAGTAAAGCAACACGCCTAAAGCGTGTTTTTTTATGCCTGAAATTCAGTGAAGTAAATAGCTCATCGGTCTCAGCTCTTCATTAGAACGCAAAGGTCGTCGGTTCGCTCCTTACAAACTCTGGCTCCCGCAACCACTGAAATAATATGTTTTATTAAATCGACACGCTAAAGCGTGTTTTTTTATGCCTGAAATTCAGTGAAGTAAATAGCTCGTCGGTCTCAACTTTCCATTAGCCAGCAAAGGTCGTCTATTAAATTCCGGCTCCCGCAACCACTGAAGTAACATGTTTTATTAAATCGACACTCTATAAGAGTGTTTTTTTATGCCTAAAATTCATATTCCCTCACGCTATTTTTAACACGTATACCTGCTGTTCTTTTCTAATTCTACTTTTTGAAAGTGTTATTGCTGAATATTTAGTATGCTATGCACTAAACTCTTTAAAACTTTTTGTAATCAAAATTATGACTGAACTTTATCACTGGTTTGATTTAATAGGTGTGGCGGTATTTGCTATCTCAGGCACCTTGGTAGCCTATGAAAAGAAAATGGATGGCTTTGGTGTAGTTGTACTTGCAACTGTTACGGCTATTGGCGGCGGTACCGTTCGCGATGTGATACTCGACCAGCCCGTATTTTGGTTACACGACCAAAGCTACTTCTACGCTATTTTGGTGGCGGTTCTGGTTACTACACGACTGATCAATAAGCAAAAATCCATTCCATACTATGTATTGCAAACCGCTGACGCGTTTGGCTTAGCCTTTTTTGCGGTCATGGGAGCGCAAAAAGCGCAATTGGCTGGTATGCCAGATATGACGGTTGTGATTATGGCTGTAATAACCCCCTGTTTTGGTGGGCTTATTCGCGACGTGCTTGCCCGCGATATTCCAATGCTGCTTAAAGGTGAGCTGTATGCTATTACCTGTATTGCTGGTGGCATTGTCTATACATTAAGTATCAACCTATCGTTAACGGTGGAAGTGGCAATGATTCTGAGTATGCTAATGACCTTATTGCTACGTTTTTCGGCGATTAAATGGAAGATTATATTACATGTTTTCAAATATCCTGACTAAACTGGGTTAATACAGCTGTTAACTAGGATAAGGAATGTCGTTAGCCCGTATATTTTCTCGCGCGCAGGTGGGGATAAACGCCCCCGAGGTGATGGTTGAAGTACATTTAGGGAATGGTTTACCCGCCTTTCATATCGTCGGCTTACCTGAGGCGTCGGTTAAAGAGGCCAAGGATAGAGTACGTAGTGCTCTAGAAAACTCGCAATTTGGATTTCCCGATCAGCGTATTACCGTTAATTTAGCACCTGCCGATCTTCCTAAGGATGGAGGGCGATTTGACCTTGCGATTGCGGTAGGTATTTTGGTCGCATCGGGTCAAATAGTCTGCCCTGATATTCATAAGTATGAATTTTACGGTGAGCTTGCACTTAATGGTGAAATACGGGCGGTAAATGCCATTTTGCCTTCAGTGCTTGGTGCCAAAGAGCAAAATCGTTGTTGTTTTCTGCCTCTTGAAAATGACAGTTTGGCCAGCCTTGTCAGTGGTGTAAAGCGAAAAGCCGTCAGTTCTATACAAGAGGTGTGGGGAGACTTACTCAATCAACAACCTTTACCACTCAATATTGCCTACCCTGATTGCACCCAAGCGCCAGATTTTTTACTCGATTTAAGCGATGTAAAGGGCCAGCCTGGTGCAAAGCGTGTATTAGAAATTGCCGCTGCTGGTGGGCATAACTTATTGTTTTTAGGTCCACCAGGAACCGGAAAATCAATGCTTGCACAACGAATGGCCACCATAATGCCAACCATGTCTGATGATGAAGCCATTGATACTGCTGCTTTATATTCAATTATTGGCCACTCAATTGATTTAACCAATTGGCGTCAGCGACCGTTTCGTAACCCGCACCACACTTGTTCTGCAGTAGCGCTGGTGGGTGGCTCGTCTAACCCTAAACCCGGTGAAATATCGTTAGCGCATAATGGTGTGTTGTTTTTAGATGAGCTCCCTGAATTTGAGCGTAAAGTGCTAGACTCGCTACGCGAGCCAATGGAAACCGGAACAGTGACGATTTCGCGCGCGGCCAGACAAATGGAATTTCCAGCGCAGTTTCAGCTTATTGCAGCACTTAACCCTAGTCCAACTGGGTGTCATCATGATAAACGGGCGACACCCGATCAGGTAATGCGCTATTTATCGCGAGTATCGGGGCCGTTTATTGACAGAATTGATTTGCAAATTGAACTACCAAGGTTGAGCAGCGTGGAGCTACAAAGTACAACTACAGAAGAAACAAGTGCTGAGGTGAGGGCACGAGTAGAAGCAGCTTATGCAGTTCAGCTTAAACGCCAAGGTAAAGTAAATGCGCGGTTAAATAACAAAGAGATGAACTTGCACTGTGAGTTACCACCTGCAGAGCTGCAGTTTTTAGCCAGAGCCAGTGAAAAGCTGGCGCTATCGCCGCGCTCTTATCATAGAGTAATCAAAGTGGCGCGAACTATTAGTGATTTAAAAGGTGCGCCACAAATCAGTTTAAATGAGCTTAAAGAAGCGCTTAATTATCGGGCATTTGAGCGTTTATTATCGCAGTTAACCCAACACTAAGGCTTTAAATTGAAAGCATATAGCCTTTACCGCGAACAGTGACAATACGTTTTTGATCTTTCTCATCGTTCAGCTTTTTACGTAAACGACCCACTAACACGTCTACTGTGCGATCGTTGGGGCTCCAATCGGGCTGGCCAATTTCTTCTGATATTTTTTCACGGGAAGTCGCTTTACCAGCATTACCAATCAAACAAATAAGCACTTTGTGTTCTGCTTCAGTCAGTCGTGATTCAATCCCACTGGCTGTAATAAGGGTGCGATTATCTGGATGAAGCTTAAAATCGGCGTATTCAATAAACTCTTCACTGTCATCGTCGCTGTGATTATTGGCAACTCGTTTGTATAGGGCGCGCATTCTTAGCTCAAGCTCAAGTAAATCTACCGGCTTGCAAATATAGTCATCGGCACCTTGAGCAAGGCCTGCAATTCGATCGGCTTGTGAGTCACGACTCGATAATAAGATAACGCCAATATCGGTGAGCGTATTTAGCTCTTTGGCAAGTTGTAAACCGTCGCGTTTTGGTAGCACAATATCAATTATTGCCAAGGAAATAGTATTGCGCTGACTTACGCGGCTTTTAACAACATTTAACGCATCGGCCCCAGTGGGGTCAACGTCAATAGAAAACTCGGTATTTATAAAATGATTTTGGATGCGCTTTACGAGTAGTTCGTCATCTTCAACCAATAAAACATTAATTGCCATAGTCTGTTATTTTTTTAGTTTCAGCTTTACATATTAGCATCATTGATGGCCTGTATAACACAGAGATCGTTGTTTTTCGGTAACATTATATTACGAATTGGTCTAATAACATTACTTTTGTAATGCGCACTTTTCACTTGAGCGACAAAGTGCGCATTATGGTTACTAATCTTTATACATTGAATCCCACCATTGTGGTTCATTTTTTAAGTTTTTGTCAAAGTAAGCCAACATGGTGTTCCACCAATTAAATCGCTTATCGCGCGCAAATATTTGGTGATCCGCTCCTTTGTACTCTATCATTTCAACGTCTTTATTAAGCAGTTTTAGTGCGGTATACATAGTTAAGCTTTCGCCCACAGGCACATTGGTATCACTGTCACCATGAATAAGCAGTAATGGTGTGGTTACTTTATCAGCATGGAATACAGGGCTATGCTGGCTGTAAAGTTGAGGATTATTCCACGGAAAGCTATTTTTTGAGGCTTCGCCTGAGTATAAATAACCCCACCATCCTTCACCCCAGTATGACGTTAAGTTTGAAATACCGGCATGCGCAATAGATGCGCTAAACATATCGGTTTTGGTGGCAAGCAGCATAGTCATAAAGCCACCATAAGATGCACCAAGATTACCTACTTTACTACTGTCTACAAAATCATATTTAGCTAAAAATGCCTCTGTGCCTTGCATAATGTCATCGGCGGTATAGTCGCCCCAAGCATTTACATGTTGTGCTGAAAAAGTTTGCCCAAAACCCGTTGCGCCGGTTGGTTGTACAACATAAACCACATACCCGTTTGCTGCCCATAAGTTAAAAGGGTAGCGGCCCGTAAACCCGCGTGTTACTGGTGAGGTGCCACCATAATAATAAACAAGAGCAGGGTACTTCTTGGCTTTATCAAAATTGCTTGGCAGATAAACACGGCCAGAGATTTCTACGCCACGCTTATTGGTAAAGTTAAATTCTTCAAGCGCAGGAATAGTCGTATTGGCATATGCAATCTGGTTTGAGTCCCAAATGATCTCTACCTTGTTTTTACTTACGTCTAAGCGCTTGAGTTGTTGAGCGCTCGACGCATTGCTGCCACTAATTAATAACTGGGCATTGCGCGTATTTGAAAAGCTAAATTGCTGCACAATATCAAAGCCTGTATTTAACTTTTTAAAGCGCTGTTTACTCAGGTCAAATAAATACAGTGGTTGGGTATCTTTTTCTGTCACTTTGATTAGCGCATCACCATTGCTTAGTACTTCTAATGTGCCAATTGCGGGGTCAAACTGTTTGCTTAACGCCGTTACTTTTTTGGCATTATCAGTTAGTAAGTACAGCTGGCCATCGTAATTATTAGCCAGCATGTTCTTTGGTAATGTTCTGCCTGCACCATTCTTAAAATCAGGGCCTGCAACAACATAAATATTGTTTGCGGCATATTTAGCTTGATTAAAGGTTTTAAACTTACCTAATGATTTTATGCTGTTGGATTTTAATGTAAGTTCAACCAACTCAGTCTCTGGGTGAGTTGAGGCTTGCATCGCCATTACTGGACGGCTTATTAATAGTTTTCCACGGTTGCTGTTAGCATCTTCAAGTTGATGGCTCAATACGCCTTCAGTTAGGGCTTTGGTTAAACCACTGTTGGTATCGAGTAAATATAATTGGCTAACCGTACGGGCATATGACCAACGATCTTGAAGACCTTTATGGTGCTTGGTTAGGCTGTTATTTTCTTCTGGCGATTTTGACCAACTAAATATAATACTGCTGTCGTTATAAAAGTTGAAATTACTTGCGCCTTCAAGGCCAGAGGCTAAGGTTTTAATTGTTAAGTTTTTACGGTTTAGTTGCTTTAATTCACCGTTTAGTAAATAAACTAAAAATTGGTTATTAGGGCTCCAAATGAACTGACTTGGCTGGGCTGCTTCAAATCGGTATACCGTTTGGTTATTAGTATTTTTAAGCTCGGTTGTGGTAATGGCGTCGTTGCCGGTTTTGTCACTATAGTGCTTGGTTGTACTTAAGTAATGTTTGGCATCAGGCGACAAAGAGAGGGCACTAATAGTTGGGGCGTCAAACAATTGCTTAGCCGATAAGCGCTTGGTTTTATTTGTCGTTAGGGTCACGACGTCAGTTTCTGCTTTTGGCACAAACTCTAAGCTAACATCATTCCAATTAGCAACCTGTTGAGCGATGACGACCACGGTATGTGAGCCGTTATTTAAAGCAAGCTGATAGCGTTGGTTTTCACCAGTTTGCTTCTCACCATTGATAAAAACCTGGCCTTGCTCTATTCCTTTAATGTTTAAGGAGCCTTGAGTAAATCGGTTAGTTTCCAAATTAAATTTAAGTGCTTGTAAACCGCCTAAAGTAAGCGCGTTAATTTTATCAAGTGGTTGCCACTTGTGTTTTTTACCAAATACAACAAAGCTTTCTGTATTTAATTTAAGTTGTGCAATTAGATTATTTATAATCACATCGCTATGGGGTGTGTGAAATGGCTTAGCTTGCATATCTTCTGCAAGAGGACCAATAAATTGGATTTTTGATTGATCGAGTGAGGCGGCTAAGGTCGTTAAACTCAGACTACTTAATGTTAGTAGGGTTGCTAAGTAAGTAAAACGTTTTGCGTAACGATGCCAAGGTGCGCTTAAATTCATTGTTATGCCTATTATTATTGGGTATTTGGCCAAATATAGCATGTATTGTTATGATGCTCATATATCCAATATAGAGGAAAAAAAGTGACACTATTAATCATTTACATGGTTACAGCGATTGTGATTTCGTTTTTGTGTTCAATAATGGAGGCGGTGCTATTAAGCATTTCGCCTAGTTATGTTGCATTGCTGCGCAAAGAGCGTCCAGTGCTGGCGAAGCAGCTTGAAAAGCTAAAAAGTAATATTGATCAGCCATTAGCGGCTATTTTAACGCTTAATACAGTTGCCCATACTGCTGGTGCCGCAGGGGTAGGTGCACAAGCCGCCGTTGTATTCTCAGATGCTGCAGTGGGGATTGCATCTGCAATTATGACTTTATTGGTACTGGTGTTATCTGAGATTATTCCAAAAACCTTGGGTGCCAATTATTGGCGTGCTTTAACACCGAGTGTGACTTATGGTTTACGTATTTTGGTGTTAGTACTTAAGCCGTTTGTATGGGCTGCACAAAAGCTAACCAATTTGATGGGGCAAAAGCATAATGAGGCCTATTATATTCGCCAAGAAATAGAAGCGATGGCCGATATTGGCAGTGAGTCAGGGGCACTTCATGCTGATGAATCAGAGATCATCCGCAACTTACTGCACTTTAGACATGCAAAACTAACCGATTTAATGACTCCGCGTACGGTTATTTTTAAAATTCATAAAGACCTTACTGTTAATCAGTACTTAAGTGAACATGGCTCTTCCTCATTCTCTCGAGTGCTAATTTACGACAAAGATGCTGACGATATCATAGGGTTTGTTCATAAAAACGATATCATGTTGGCATACCACCGCTTAGGTACAGACTACAAAATTAGTAAACTGGTTAAGCCTATTTATACCGTACCGAGTACGCAAAACGTGTCGTCGTTATTACAAACATTACTCACCAAGCGAACCCATATTTGTTTAGTGATTGATGAATACGGTGATGTACAAGGCATTGTAACCCTAGAAGATATGATCGAAGCGTTAATGGGTTTAGAAATTGTTGATGAGCGAGATCAATCTACCAACATGCGTGCCGTGGCTAAACAACGTTGGCATCAACGTTTAGCTGATAGTGAACATATCGTCAGCGCCGACGATAACGAACCTCGTTAGGAGGTCTGTAAATATCAACAGACAAAGGTCAGCAGGCCCTAGTTATTATTTGTTTTAGTGGCTGTTTTTATCCAGTGCTGTGCCCATGAGATAAATTCAGCTTTTGCTTTTGGGCAGCTAAACAAAAATCCTTGTATAGTTAAGTCTGTTTGATAGTGCTTTAGGTAGGCAAGTTCTTCTGGGCGCTCAACACCCTCAGCAACAAGTTGTAGCTGCTCTTGGTTAGTCATATTAATTAATGAGCTGACCACCACTTGCGAAAACTTATCGGTTTCAATATGGCTTATAAAAGAGCGGTCTATTTTAACTTCAGTGAAAGGAAGTTGTTTTAGTTGATTAATATTAGTAAAGCCAGTACCAAAGTCATCCAGCGAAATACCAAAACCAAATATTCTGAATCTATTTAAGGTTTCTAACTGAGTGTAGCTTGAAAGGGCATGTTGTTCGGTTATTTCAACAACCACATCACTGGGAAGCACGCCGTGCTTTTGTAATAGCAGCAATAACTTATTAGGGCAGTTCAAATCATTTAACTGGCATGGCGACATATTAAATGACAATTTTAAGCTTTCTCCTAATTGCTCTTTAAGCTGCTTTAAGTCATTGCAGGCTTTTTCAAACAGCGTAAAAGTAATGTCATTGATTAAGTCACATTGCTCTGCAAGGCTTATAAAGCGGCTTGGTAAAATAACGCGTTCGTTTTTATTTGAAACAATGCGAGCCAATACTTCAACACTTTGTATTTGGTTATTGTTTATATTTATTTTAGGTTGGTAATACGGTGTTATTTCATTATTTTTTAATGCGTTAATCAGCTTAGCTTTAGTAATTGGGCGCTCTTTTACAAGTGTGTGGCTGTTTAACTGCGCTATTTTGGCAAGTAACGTATTTACCTGATTTAATTGCACAGGCTTGGTAAGATTACCAATTAAATGCACATTGTGCTGCTTGGCTAGGTCAGCTGCTAGGCTGATTATTTTAGGGTCCATTTCAGAAATAATAACAATCGCACCGCAATAGCCTATTTCACCTAAATTACGAATTAACTCCATACCATCCATTTCTGGCATATTCAGATCAGTAAATATGGCGTCATAAAAGTTTATATCAGGCTTTACTTTCTCTAATGCTGTAACTGCGCTTAAGCAAGTGGTGACTTCTGGCATTTCGAGCTCATTAAAAATCGCTTTCATAACAATTAAAATGGCTTTTGAGTCATCAACAACGAGTATGTTTGGCAATTGAGTTCGCATTGGTGTCCTTGGTAGTTGTAGCTTACTTCCTGTAATACTAAAAATAGTCGCTTGAATTGTTTTTGTCAGTATTTCAGGCATTTTTACCTTAAATTGTTGCTAATAAAATGATGCTAGCTCACTCGTGTTTTTTTGGTGGAAAGGTATACTAGCGGCATAATTTATAATGGTTAGAATAATGATAAAAGTCGAACTCTCTCTGGCAGAGCAACCGTTTACGCTGATGATAGCAGAGCAGCAAGTTGTAAAAATATTTCATGATCAGCAAGCGATTGCATTTGAAAACCCACGTGAAAATTATGTCGAGTTTATGCTTGATGAGCAGTTAATTGGTATTGATAGCAGCGAAGTAAGCCAGCAAAGCTTGGCGCTATATGTAAATAATCAGTTTGCAACTCAGTTAGCTTTACCTGCAGCAGCACAAGGCGAACCTAAAAAAGGGTTTTTAGGGCTCGCGGCGCTTGGCTTTAAATTATTTAAAAGTGCTAAAGTTGTTAAAGTGGCGCTTGCCAGTGCATCGGTGGCTGGTTATGCGTGGCTGTTTACCATTGAATTTGCGTTAATGCTGATTGCTTGCCTGGTGGTACACGAATATGGCCACGTACGAGCTATGAAGTATTTTGGCATTAAAACCAAAGGCATTTATTTAATTCCTTTTGTAGGCGGGTTAGCCGTTAGCGACGATAAAATAACTACGCGCTGGCAAGATGTGGTTATATCACTTATGGGCCCTGCCTTTGGTTTATTTACTTCTGTGCTTGGTGTAGTGCTTTATTACGCTACGGAAATGGAAATATTTGCAGGTGTTGCAGTGCTTAGTGCACTACTTAATTTATTCAATTTACTGCCTATTTTACCGCTTGATGGCGGGCATGTATTAAAAAGCATTAGCTTTTCAATGCGCTCATGGGTTGGTTTAAGTGTGTGCTTACTTGGCGTGTTATTTGGTTTATGGCTTAGCTATACGTTTGGCTTAATGCTTTTAGTGTTCTTTTTGTTTGTTGGGGCGCTGGAAATTGTGTTTGAATGGCGCGGCCGCCATTACTCACATTTACTGCCATTAGATAAATACGGCCAAGGTTTTTCCGCGGTAATGTATGCACTCGTCGTTGCAGGGCACATTGCGGTAATGATGCATTTTGCAGATTCAGAAAACGCGATATTAAGCTTACCGATGAAGATTTTATCAAGCTAAGTAAGCGCGGGCTGTAATATAAGTTACAGCCCAGTTAGATTAATAAAAGCTCAATATGAGTGAAATAAATACTCCAGTAATAACAAGCTGTACCACGCAAAAACCCATAATATCTTTAGCTTTTAACCCTGCAATGGCTAATACCGGTAAGGCCCAAAAGGGTTGAATTAGATTCGTCCACGCATCTCCCCACGCCACAGCCATAGCAACCCTTGCCATATCTGCACCAAGCTCTTGTGCTGCAGGGATAACAATAGGCGCTTGGACTGCCCATTGTCCGCCACCGGATGGCACAAACATATTAACGAGTCCTGCACTAATAAAACTGTAAAATGGCAAGCTATCGGCATCCGCTATGGCAATAAAGCCCTGCGATATTTGTTGTGCTAACCCTGTATCGACCATAACCGCCATAATACCGGCATAAAAAGGGAACTGAATTACAATTCCCGCGCCACTCGGAATCGCTTGTTGTAGGCTATTTAGTAAATTGTGGGGGGTCTGATGTAGTGTGATAGCTAAAAATAAGAAAAGCGCTATCACGCTGTTGAGATTTAAGCCGCCACCTGCGATAAAAAAGTAATAACCTAAGTAGGCAAGTCCGAGTAAGCCAATGCCCATGCCTAGCAGTTTGCTTTGTTCTAAATGTTGCGCAGGGCGTGTTATTGTTACTCTATCGAGTAGAGTGTTCTTAAGCTGTGATGGGTCAATATAAACACTGTCTTTTTCACTCGGTAGCATGTAGCGGTTAACCAACGGCATAATAATAAATAAGCCAATCAGAATCGCAATGTTAAAACCTGCGAACAAGGTTTGCTCGGTGCCAATAATCCCCATTGTTGCCTGTGAAAAATGCCCTTGGCTGGCAATGGTTAGTGGTACGGAGCCTGCCAATCCGCCGTGCCATACTACAAAACCTGAGTAAGCACTTGCTACTAAGAGCCGATAATCTACTCGAGTCTGCTTAGCAATAGCCTTAGCAAATAAAGCTCCAATCACTAATCCAAACCCCCAATTAAGCCAGCTTGCTAAAAGCGAGATAAATGTCACTAAAATAATGGCTTTTGGGGCCGTATTAGCAAGCGTTGCTAATTTTGTTAGTAACTTACTTATTAAAGAGGTACTGGCGAGCATATAGCCTGTTACTAGCACCAACAGCATTTGCATGGCAAAGCTTAGTAAGTTCCAAAACCCGCTACCCCATGATGTTATTACCTCAAGTGTGGTTGCAGGAGTCGCTAAATTCGCAATGCTCAAGGTAATAATAGTGAGCATAATGACAAATATAAATGGGTCGGGTAAGTAGCGCTCAACGAGCTTAGTAAACGGGCTGGCAACTTTATTTAGCATAATTAATAACGAGTTAGTGAAAACTTATTTGCTAATTAATCATGAAATCTTAGGATTAGCAAACACCGCTTTGAATAACCACTCAGTAAGGCAGGTTTTTTAAAGGTTGCTGATGAGGAGAATGTTACTAGCAAATATTTACCCTGGCAGATATTTGCTAGTTTTATAATTAAGCGTTGCCTAACACATGTTTTAAACGATTTTGTACTTCTTGCACCAGTAAGTCAGGCTGAAATTTTGATAAAAATGCATCACAGCCGACCTTTTCCACCATGGCTTGGTTAAAGCTGCCACTTAAGGAGGTGTTAAGTACCACATGTAAGTTTTTTAAGCGGTTGTCGTTACGTATTTCATAGGTTAATCGATAACCATCCATTGAAGGCATTTCGGCATCGGTAATCACCATAAGTAATTCTTTTTCAACATCGCGGCCTTCATCGGCCCAACTTTTCAGCATATTGAGTGCTTCCAAGCCATTACTGGCAGGAACGATTTCGATACCAAGCTGCGATAGCGTATCGCTAACTTGCTTGCGTGCTGTTGGCGAGTCATCAGCATGTAGTATTTTTCGCCCAGAGAATTCGTTAACTATAGTTTGGTCTAACACTCCATCTGAAATATTAACCTCGTACTCAACTATTTCAGCCAGTACTTTTTCTACATCTATAATTTCTACTAAGTGCTCCACGTCGTCGCGCTGTACTTTAGTAAGTGCAGTAATGTAATGATTTTTACCCACTGAGCTGGGTGGTGGCATAATATCAGACCAGGTCATGTTCATGATTTGATCAACTTTACCAATTAAAAACCCTTGGGTGGTACGGTTATATTCAGTCACTACTAAATTACAATCTTCACCATGCTCTTTGTGCGACATAGAAATGGCTTGGCGTAAATCAATCACCGGAATAGATTCACCTCGTATATTGGCAACACCCGTCACCTTAGGGTGAGAGTGCGGTATTTTGCTTAAACGGGGAAGCTTCACTACTTCTTTAATTTTAAATACATTGAGTGCAAATAAATGGCGACTATGTAAATAAAAAAGTAGCAATTCTAAACGATTCTCACCTACAAGCTGAGTACGTTGATCAACTGACGCTAAAACACCTGACATAATAGATCCATTCTTTCCTCATAACTTAATAACTATAGTTTACTCTTATTTTTATTCATAACGAACCGTGAATATTTCGATTACAGTAAAACGTTGCTTAAGTGTTATGATGTGCAGTATCGTGTTACCAAATGATTCAAATAATCAATCGATTAACAAAAAATTATGCATCATATTTTTAAACGTATTGTTGTGCTGTTGCGCAGTCACATTGATCAGGTTAGTTGGCAGTCTGTTGTAATAGCAACGTCTTTACACATGCTACTTACTTGGTGCTTATTATTTATGGCTAATGAGCAAGCACTACTTTCGCCAGGGACCTTTTTTTACTACTACACGGTAACCACTTCAACGGTAGGGTATGGAGACTTAAGTCCATCATCTGACTTGGGCCGTTGGATTGTCGCATTAATACAAATACCCTTTGGTTTGGCTTTATTTGGTGTCTTGTTAGGTAAAACAGGGCAAACAGTAACTTACTTAATTAGGCGCGCTATGACTGGTGATAAAAACTTTGCTCACAGTAGTAATCACATTATTATTTTTGGTTGGCATAATGCTCGAACAAAAAAAATGATCGACTATATTTTGGCTGATACTAAACGTACAGACCGCCGTATTTTATTGGCGGTTACTGAACAAATAGAGCATCCATTTTTAAGTAATGAGAATGTTGATTTTGCTCGTTTGACTAGTTTCACCGATTTGGATGAATTAGAACGCGTTGCCATTCGCCATGCCGATAAAGTGATTATTGATGGCCAAGATGACGACCAAACATTTACTACCGCACTGCGTATTAGCCGTTTAGTCAAAGAAGATTGTCACATTAGCGCACACTTTTTTGATGAAACGAAAGTGGAAATGTTATTAGAGCATTGCCACAATGTAGAGTGTAGTAGCACTAAGTCAGCAGAGATTTTGGTGCGCTCAATGCAAGATCCAGGCTCAAGTCGAGTTCAAGAAGAGTTGTTATCTACTTTGCATGGTGATACGCAATTTAGCCTACAAATACCCAGTGATATAAAAACCATGGAATTTGGTAAATTATTTCATCATTTTAAGTACGATCATGATGCAATATTGTTAGGTGTTGCTCATAATTTAAGTGCAAAGAATATGGATTTAAATCCACCTCTAGATTATGCAGTAAATGCGGGTGATATTCTGCATTACATCGCGCAAGAGCGGGTGTTAAGTGGTGAAGTTGATTGGCTTAGCTTGGAAAAATAATGACTGAAGTTGCTTTTTTAATTATTGTTTTATGTGCTTATATTTTTCCTATCATGATAATTCTTAACAGTAAGCGTAGCCAAGGCCATGAAAAAAATGGCTGGCTAGTCGGCGCTATCTTCTTTTCGTGGGTAGCGCTGATTCTTTACTTTTCGATTGTGCCCAAGCAAGGGCACGCCAAGAAAAAGTAAAGAATGAGTACCTTTTGTTACTTATTCTAATTGTCTCAGTTTATGCTCAACAAGTGGGTCGTCAGGCACGAGTTGTTGAGCAACTTCTAATAGCTTAATGGCATCATTTGGGCTTTCGTCTTGATGCTTAATAGCTACCTCTATTAAAGGTTGAATATCAATTTTCGCTTGATGCTCTTTAACGTGCGCTGCTTTTTCGTCGATTAAAATAGTGTGAGCCGTACTTAATAACGCTTGGCGATGTGCCGATTTAGCGTTGGCTTTATTAAGTTTTTTATAATAATCCTCTTTTAAACGCAGTGTTTTTGTTTGCAGCCTAAATTGCGCGATGTCGATTTGCTGATCACGAATAAAATCAACCGCTACTTGTTTATAAAAGCCAAACTTATTTAAATAGGTGGCGTGAGTGCCGTGACCCATACCAAACACGCGTAAGTGAGTGAGCTGTTTATAGCGTTTAGCATGTTGGCGGTCAATACGATTGGTTGGGTCGTAAATAATGTAACCCTTGGCATCCCCTAAGTCTAAGTCATGGTAGTCACCTTGCCAGTCATATTGCTGAGCAATTTCAGTACTTGAGCGGTCATCCCAAGGGGCGATAAGTTTGTTTTTGGTGCTAACAGGATGGAAAAGCAGTACTTTATCGAGCTTGAGTAACTTAGCAAATGCACCCACAGCAAAGCCGCCACGACTGAGCCCATAGCCTAACTTAGTTTTAAAAGGAGAGAGTAAAGTTGATAGCTGCTCAATAAAAAAGATTAAATTGCGGTTACGAAACCAATTGCTTTTACCCAAATGCTGAAACGCAATAATATTAACATCTTGCTTTTGCGCTAAATGATAGCCCCAAGGGGCAAAGTCTTCATTTAGATCGCGTTCTTGTATATCGGTGCCCGCAGGAGAAAAAGTAAAAAGTAGGGGTTTAGTGAGGTCAACAAAGTGATATTTTACATACACATCACCGAGTAAATCTCCACCAGAGGTTGGTAGTTTTGCTTGCCTCTCATCATCGCTGAGAGTTAACCATTCATCTAACCAATACAGTAATTTCATTTTTCCTCCAGTAAACGCAAGCCGCAGATCATAACAAATTTGGCCCCATAAGAAAATCGAGCGGTGACATGCTGCGCTGGTGGAGTACTATTTTAATGAAGAAAATGTAGTTATTTTAGTGGTTTATTTCGCCATATTTAAAATTTCATGCCAATCATTTTCGGTCACTGGCATGACCGATAAACGCCCGCCTTTTTTAAGTGCTATATCAGTTATAGCTGTATTTGCTTTGATCGCTTGCAGGCTGACTAAACTACTCAAATGCGCCTGATAGGTTATTTCTACCACAAACCAGCGAGGGTTTTCAGTGGTTGCCTTAGCATCGTAATAGTCGCTACTTAAATCAAATTGCGTTGGATCAGGGTAAGCAGCCTTAGTAACCACACCAAGTCCTGCAACGCCAACCTGTTTGCAGCTAGAATGATAAATCATCACTAAGTCGCCCTGCTTTACATCATCGCGAATAAAGTTACGCGCTTGGTAGTTGCGTACACCTTCCCATAGCGTTGTTTGCTCTGGCGCTTGCTTTAAGTCATCAATTGAAAAGGCGTCGGGTTCGGTTTTAAAAAGCCAAAATGCCATATTAAATTTCCTCAATCAGTGAGTTAGTATTTTTTAACTATTGTATAGTATCATTTATAAATTAGGGGATTGAGGAAGAAATAATGAGCCAAGTATTAGATGATTTATTGTCGCTGTTGTCACTTGAAGAAATTGAGCAAGGTTTATATCGAGGACAAAGCCAAGATTTAGGTTTTAGAGCGGTGTTTGGCGGTCAAGTTATGGGGCAAGCGCTTTCAGCAGCTAAAGAAACACTGCCTGCGGGGCGTATTGTTCATTCCTTACATTCTTATTTTTTACGTCCAGGCGACGCTGCAAAACCGATTGTGTACGATGTAGAAACTATACGTGATGGTAAAAGTTTTAGCACTCGACGTGTCAGTGCGATTCAGTACGGTAAACCTATTTTTTACATGACAGCGTCGTTTCAAGGTGAAGAGCAAGGGTTATCGCATCAGGCAACCATGCCTGATGTTCCAGCTCCTGAAGAACTGCGTTCTTCGTTAGAGTTTTATCAAGAAAATGCACAGCATATTCCTGAAGCAATCCGTAATAAGTTTATTCGTGAAATGCCGATTGAAATGCGCCCGGTGAACTTTCATAACCCCTTTAAACCTGAAGCCCTAGAACCGGTAAAACATATTTGGTTTAAAGCCAATGGCGATATGCCGGACGATCAACGTATTCATAATTACTTATTGGCGTATGCGTCTGACTTTGAGTTTTTACCAACCGCGCTGCAGCCACATGGTGTGTCGTTTATGCAGCCGAATATGCAAGTAGCGACCATAGATCATGCTATGTGGTTTCATCGTCCATTTAGAATGGATGATTGGATGTTATATACCATTGATAGCCCAAGCGCGAGTTCGGGACGAGGGCTGGTACGTGGGCAGTTTTTTGACCGCCAAGGAAATTTAGTTGCCTCGACGATTCAAGAAGGGGTAATGCGCCAGCGCTAACTCTTTAAAATCCACTATATTGAGTTAATTCAATACAGTGGATAATAAGAGTATGTTACTGACATTGAGCGTGAACAATGTCAGTAATTGATTGCCAAATACGTGCTGGCAACAGTGTTTGCAGTTGCTTGTAGGTCTCGCACAGCTCTTGGCTTCCTTGTAAGCCGCTATCAGATTCACTAATAAGCTTTTGTTCGCGAAGATTGGAAATAAAACTACTAAGTACCTTCTTATCAAAAAACTCCGGCGTTTTAATACCATGTAACGTACCCAAACGCTGTGCCAACACATAGCTTTCACGTTCCAGTTCTGCTTTTGCAATACCTTGGCTGGTTTGAATAAAGCCAATCACAATCGCATAACGTTGCAGAGTAAAGCTTAATGCACGACCAAGCATTTCGAGTTTGGCAAAGCTATCGTTATTTTGAGTCACTTTAATGTTATCACCATCAAGCTCAATTAAGCCTTGATCGCTAAAGTTAGTTAAAATGCGGGTTACATAGCTTTCATCAAGCTCTTGTAAATACCACTCTTTGGCGAATAACGGATAAAAAGATTTTACCAATTGATGGCAGCGAGTAACGCTACTTTGATGCTGCTTGAATAAATGCAGGGCAACTAAACTAGGCACTGCAAAAATATGCAAAATGTTATTACGGTAATAGTTAAATAAGGTTTTTTCTTTATCGTTTATCGCAATAATTTCACCAAACTCATCACTGATCACATCAAACTTATTCAACTTTAAGGCGTGTTCTAGCAGTTGCTCTGGCGTTTCATCGGGTGCGGTTATTTTATTGCTGTAGCTAGCTTCACGTTGTAATCGCAAATAAAACTCAAGCTGAGCTAGCAATTTAGGTTTACTCAATGCGTGCTTATCGTTTACTAGCAGAATCATCGCCAGTAAGTTAACTGAGTTAAGTGCGGCTGCATTGTTAATTTTAACCATAACCTGATCAGCAAGATTAGCCACCTGCGGCCCTAACCATTGTGGCTTTTGCACGTCGGTAGCATGAATTGACTCGCGCCAGTCTGGCTGGTTGTCATTTAGGTATTGGTTAATAGAAATAGGGTCACCAAAATTTAAATAACCACGACCATAGTTTTTTAAGTTTTTAATCGCTTTAAAAATACCTAATATCGACTCGCCCTTTTTATCATTACCCGCGAGCTCTTTTAAGTAGGTGTTTATTTCCATTACGTGTTCGTAGCCTATGTATACAGGCACAATAGATACTGGGCGATCAATACCGCGCAGCATTGCTTGTAATGTCATGGCGAGCATGCCGGTTTTTGGGGGGAGTAAACGTCCGGTTCTGCTGCGGCCACCTTCGGTATAAAACTTAACCGAATAACCTTTTATAAATAACTGGCTCAAGTACTCTTTAAATACCGCTGAGTAGAGTTTGTTACCAGCAAATGAGCGACGAATAAAAAATGCACCACTGCGGCGGAATATGCCACCTGCAGGGAAAAAGTTGAGGTTGATCCCAGCTGCAATATGCGGTGGTACAAGGCCTTGATGATAAATAGAGTAGGTTAGCAGTAAGTAATCCATATGACTTCGATGACAAGGCATGTAGATTATTTCATGGCCTTTATTGGTTAGGTCATGAATTTGCTCGGTGTACTTTATATCAATGCCATTATAAAGCTTATTCCAAAGCCACGTTAATATACGATCCGCAACGCGGATGGTGGCATCACTATAATTAGCGGCAATTTCATCCAGCAACTTCAAGGCGTTTTGTCGCGCTTGGGCTTGGCTGATGTTTTTTTCAGTGGCCTCGGTTTGAATTGCTTTTTTTATTGTTGGTGATGCCAGCAGTGAGCTAAATAACTGATCACGAGATGGTATTTTAGGCCCTGTAGCAGCCAGCTTTTGACGTTTAAAGTGAACTCGAGCTACACGCAACAGCTTATGAGGAAGTTCATTAACGTCGGCTTTTTCATTAACCAATAAAGATAAGTCGAGTGGCTGGCTAAATCGAATAAAGTTATCTCTTCCTGAAAAAAGTACCACAAAGATTTTTCTAAACCAGCTGGGCGTAAGTGAGTGCGAAAGTAAAGTGCTTAATCCTGGCTTTTCTTTACCCGGCGCTCTGCCCCATAAAATAGTCACAGGCACAACCTGGACATTTTTTTGGCCACTATTTAATAAATGCTCAACAATGTGTTTGCCTTGCGCTAATGCATTGGTAGGTTTTTCTTTATCACCAAATAGCGGGGGAGGGTTTTTAATGCCGATAAAGCGATCTAACGCCTCGTCACCTAATACTTGCTGCTCTGTTGGGTCTGGTAAACCATTTCGTTTACAAACACGTGCCAGTGCCGCTAAATCAAAGCGTGAATTTAAACGCACTATATAAAAGGTCGGGTTTTTAGGGTTCAGCTCAAATTGCTCTAAAGGTTTTTCAGGCAGTACTTTGCTTTTGACAAACAAGCGGCTGATACCACCAGAGATAAGATTTAAACCATAATTTAAAATACGCATTGACTCACCATAAGAGAGTAGTTACCCAAACCAATATGGGTATATAACAGCAAAATTAGCGCATAGGATAACATAATATCTAAAAAATCCCCTGCAGATTAATCGACAAGCTATGACATTATAAAGACATCATCACCTCTATTGCGTTCACTATTAATAAACTTAGCTATTTTTTAAACGACAATAACAAAGTAATAATGTCTAAATAGTTGTTGCATTTATCACCAGTACCATTATAATACGCAGGCTTTCAAAATTCCCTCGGGAACAAGAAAGAATAAATTAAGCTTGGATTTCAAGCTAATAAACAGGAGTTCCGATTTGGAACTCAACGTAGATATAATCAAACAACCGGCATCTTAATTATTAAGATTGTTTCGGTCGTTTTTTTATGCTCTTTAAATGCTCTTTATATTGAGGTTTAAGAATGTCAAATCAACGCATTCGTATTCGCCTAAAAGCTTTTGACCACCGTTTGATTGACCAATCAACGGCGGAAATCGTGGAAACTGCGAAACGCACTGGCGCACAAGTACGTGGTCCAATTCCACTACCTACACGCTTTGAACGTTTTACTGTACTTACATCACCGCACGTTAACAAAGACGCGCGTGATCAGTACGAGATCCGCACCCATAAACGTCTGATCGACATCGTAGAACCAACTGACAAGACTGTAGACGCACTTATGCGTTTAGACCTTGCTGCTGGTGTTGATGTTCAAATCAGCCTGGGTTAATCGGAAGATTAGAGAGGTTTTAGGAAAATGGCATTAGGTCTAGTCGGTCGTAAAGTGGGTATGACACGTATCTTCACTGAAGATGGTGTATCTATCCCTGTGACAGTTATTGAAGCGACTCCTAACCGCATTGCTCAGATCAAATCTGACGCAACAGACGGTTATAACGCGCTTCAAGTAACCGCAGGCACTAAAAAAGCAAGCCGTGTAAACAAAGCAACAGCGGGTCACTTCGCTAAAGCTGGTGTTGAAGCGGGTCGCGGTCTGTGGGAATTCCGCCTAAATGGTGGTGAAGGCGATTTTGAAGTAGGCGCTGAGCTTACTGTTGAATTATTCAACGAAATCAACAAAGTTGACGTAACCGGTACTTCTAAAGGTAAAGGTTTCCAAGGTGGTGTTAAGCGCTGGAATTTCAGCATGCAAGACGCTACACATGGTAACTCTCTATCTCACCGTGCTCCTGGTTCAATCGGTCAAAACCAATCACCTGGTAAGGTGTTTAAAGGTAAGAAAATGGCCGGTCAAATGGGTAATGAGCAAGTAACAACTCAGAACCTTGAACTAGTTCGCGTTGACGCTGAGCGTAACCTGCTTTTAGTTAAAGGTGCAGTACCTGGCGCCATCGGCGGTGACGTTATCGTTAAACCAGCTGTTAAAGCATAAGTCCTGGAGATTTAGTGATGGAATTAGCAATTAAAGACGCTTCTGGCGCTCTTGAAGTTTCTGAAGCTACTTTTGGACGTGAGTTTAACGAAGCATTAGTACACCAAGTAGTTGTTGCATACGCAGCAGGTGCTCGTCAAGGTACTCGTGCTCAGAAGACACGTTCTGAAGTAAGCGGTGGTGGTAAAAAACCATGGGCTCAAAAAGGTACTGGCCGTGCACGTGCTGGTACAATCCGTAGTCCAATTTGGCGTTCAGGTGGCGTTAGCTTCGCAGCTAAACCACAAGACCACAGCCAAAAAGTAAACCGTAAAATGTACCGCGGTGCGATCAAAAGCATCTTATCTGAATTAGTTCGTCAAGAGCGTTTAATCGTTGTTGAAAGTTTTGGTCTTGAAGCACCAAAAACTAAAGAACTAGTTGCTAAGCTTAAAGAACTTGAGCTTAAAGATGTTCTTATCGTGACTGAAGAAGTAGATGAAAATCTTTTCTTATCGGCACGTAACCTGTACAAGGTTGACACACGTGATGTAGCTGGTATCGATCCTGTAAGCTTAATTGCTTTCGATAAGGTACTAATTACAGCTGCTGCTGTTAAGCAACTTGAGGAGGCGCTAGCATGATCCGTGAAGAACGTCTTTTAAAAGTGATCCTTGCTCCACACATCTCTGAAAAAAGCACAATTGCTGCTGAAGAAAACAACACAATTGTTTTCAAAGTAGTAAATGATGCAACTAAAGCTGAAATTAAAGCGGCAGTTGAGAAGCTTTTTGAAGTAGAAGTAACTGGTGTTCGCACACTTAACGTTAAGGGTAAAACAAAACGTACTGGCATGCGTTTCGGTCGTCGTAGCGACTGGAAGAAAGCTTACGTTACTCTTAAAGAAGGTAGCGAGCTGGACTTTGTCGGCGGCGCCGAGTAATAAGGGGAGTTAGAATTATGGCACTTCAAAAGTGTAAGCCAACTTCTGCGGGTCGTCGTCACCTAGTTAAAGTGGTTAACCCAGATTTACATAAGGGTAAACCTTACGCACCACTATTAGAGAAAAACTCTAAATCAGGTGGTCGTAATAACAATGGTCGTATTACGGTTCGTCATATCGGTGGTGGTCATAAGCAGCATTACCGTTTAATCGATTTTAAACGTACTAAAGATGGCATTCCAGCCACTGTTGAGCGTTTAGAATATGATCCAAATCGTAGCGCAAACATCGCTCTTGTATTATATGCAGACGGTGAGCGTCGTTACATTATCGCACCTAAAGGCTTAAAAGCTGGCGATGCAATCCAGTCTGGTGTTGATGCACCAATCAAACCTGGTAATGCATTACCAATGCGTAATATGCCTGTAGGTTCGACTGTTCACAACGTAGAATTAAAACCAGGTAAAGGTGCTCAAATCGCACGTTCTGCTGGTGCATACGTTCAAATCCTTGCTCGTGATGGTCAATATGTAACATTACGTCTTCGTTCAGGCGAAGTTCGTAAAGTTGAATCTGATTGTCGTGCTACGCTAGGTGAAGTAGGCAATGCTGAGCATATGCTTCGTTCACTTGGTAAAGCAGGTGCAAATCGCTGGCGTGGTATTCGTCCGACAGTTCGTGGTGTTGCCATGAACCCGGTTGATCACCCACACGGTGGTGGTGAAGGTCGTACATCTGGTGGTCGTCATCCTGTGTCTCCATGGGGTAAACCGACTAAAGGTGCTAAGACGCGTAAGAACAAGCGTACGGATAAATTTATAGTACGTCGTCGTACTAAGTAATATTGAGGAATAGCCATGCCACGCTCTCTCAAGAAGGGTCCTTTTATAGACCTACACTTGCTGAAGAAGGTAGAGAAAGCTTTGGAAAGCGGTGAAAAGAAGCCAATTAAAACTTGGAGCCGTCGTTCAATGATCATACCTAACATGATCGGATTGACCATTGCTGTCCATAATGGTCGCCAGCATGTACCAGTTTTCGTTTCTGACGAAATGATCGGTCACAAACTAGGTGAATTTGCACCAACTCGCACTTACCGTGGCCATGCTGCGGATAAGAAAGCGAAGAAACGTTAAGAGGGGAAGATAAATGCAAGCATTAGCTAAACATAAATTCGCCTCTGGTTCGGCGCAAAAAGCACGTCTAGTTGCAGATCAGATCCGCGGGTTACCTGTCGATCGCGCACTAGAAATCCTGGCGTACAGCCCGAAAAAAGCGGCTGTATTAGTTAAGAAAGTACTTGAGTCTGCTATTGCTAACGCAGAGCATAACGAAGGTGCTGACATTGATGAGCTACGTGTAACAACGATCTTTGTGGACGATGGTCCAACAATGAAACGTATTATGCCACGTGCTAAAGGACGCGCAGACCGCATCCTTAAGCGTACAAGCCACATCACTGTTGTGGTTTCAGATAGCTAGGAGATATAAGTAATGGGACAAAAAGTTCATCCTACTGGTATTCGCCTAGGTATATCTAAACCTTGGGTTTCTACCTGGTACGCGAATTCAAAAGATTTCTCTGCACAGCTTTTTGGCGATCACAAAGTACGTACATTCCTTACTAAGGAATTGAAAGCGGCTTCTGTGTCTAAAATCGTTATTGAGCGTCCAGCAAAATCTATCCGAGTAACTATTCACACGGCTCGTCCGGGTGTTGTTATCGGTAAAAAAGGCGAAGACGTAGAAAAATTACGTCAAGCGGTAACTAAAATCGCTGGTGTACCTGCTCAGATTAATATTTCTGAAGTACGTAAACCAGAACTAGATGCACAACTAGTAGCAGACGGCATTGCCTCTCAGCTAGAGCGTCGTGTTATGTTCCGTCGCGCTATGAAGCGTTCGGTACAAAATGCAATGCGCATCGGTTCTAAAGGGATTAAAGTTGAAGTTAGCGGTCGTCTTGGCGGCGCAGAAATCGCACGTTCAGAATGGTATCGTGAAGGTCGTGTACCTCTACATACTCTTCGTGCTGATATCGACTACGCAACTTCTGAAGCCTTAACCACTTACGGTATCATTGGTGTTAAAGTTTGGATCTTCAAAGGCGAAGTTATTGGTGGTTTACCACTAGTACAAGAGCAAGAGAAGCCAGCTAAACGCGCACCAAAGAAAGCCAAAAAAAGTGCTAAGTAGAGGTAGCGAGTAATGTTACAGCCAAAACGTACAAAATTCCGTAAAATGCATAAAGGCCGCAACCGTGGTCTAGCGCAAAACGGTAACAAAGTAAGCTTCGGTACTTTCGGTTTGAAAGCTACTGGTCGTGGCCGCATGACTGCTCGTCAAATCGAAGCAGCTCGTCGTGCTATGACACGTCACGTGAAACGTCAAGGTAAAATCTGGATCCGTGTCTTCCCTGACAAGCCGATCACAGAAAAGCCTCTTGAAGTTCGTATGGGTAAAGGTAAAGGTTCTGTTGAATATTGGGTTGCTGAAATTCAGCCTGGTAAAGTACTTTACGAAATGGAAGGTGTTTCAGAAGAGCTTGCTCGTGAAGCGTTTAACCTTGCTGCTCGTAAGCTGCCATTCAAAACAACTTTCGTAACTCGGACGGTAATGTGATGAAAGCAAACGAACTAAAAGATAAAAGCGTAGAAGAGCTTAATGCTGAACTTCTAGGTCTTCTTCGTGAGCAGTTTAACCTGCGCATGCAAGCAAGCACTGGTCAGCTAGCTCAGACACACACGCTAAGAACAGTACGTCGCGATATCGCGCGTGTAAAAACAATTATTAACCAGAAGGCAGGTCAATAATGAGCGATAAAATTCGTACTCTTCAAGGCCGTGTAATCAGCGACAAGATGGAAAAATCTTTCACTGTTGCTATCGCACGTTACGTGAAGCACCCAATCTATGGGAAATTCATCAAACGTACGACTAAGTTACACGTACATGACGAAAATAACACTGCAAAAGCGGGTGACACTGTCACTATCCGTGAATGCGCTCCAATCTCTAAGAACAAATCTTGGACTTTGGTAGATGTTGTTGAACGTCCAAAACAAGCTTAATTTTTAATTAAGTCTGTTTTAAAAGAAACCCCAGCTTTTGCTGGGGTTTTTTTTGCGTTTAAAAAAGCGATAAGTTTGAAGCTTTCAGCCTTCAGAAGTAAGTAAATTATAGCGTCGAAGTTTGGGTTGAGTGTTACGAACCTAAGTGCAAAAAATAATATTATAAAATAGGTGTAAGAAAAGCCTTTGCGTAAGCAAAGGCTTATGTTTTCTGCGAAGCCCGAAGCCCGAAGCCCGTTTACCAAATCATCTCTACAAATTCAGGATGATCAATATACGGGTTACGATTTCCCTGAAATTCAAACGCTGCTTGGTTGCGGTCTAATTCCATTTGGCTAACAGGATCGTTGTTATGCCACTTTAACAGCATGGCCACAACCCAGCTTTCAAATACTTGGGTACTGGTGCCATTAAGCACGTCATTACTAGCTGCGGTGTTATTTTGCCAAGCACCAATTACGTTTTGATAACGGGTTGCCATGTAAAAATAAGCACGAGCAAAGTCACCTTTAAATTCATCAATAGGTTCAAACACAGTACCGTTGTAATTAATCGTATTACTTGCAGAGCCTAATTTACTGCCGTTGGTTGAGGTAAACGAAGCGCTTGCTACTTCACCGAATGGGAAGTTGCTTCGTTTTGAATTTACATAACCGTCAGTGGCGTAAATATGATGAACATCAGAGTTCATCGGTTCAACTTTTCCACCAAACCAACTTTTAGGGAACGAATGCTCTCGGTTGTAGCAATCTGCCTCACCACTGTAGGTGCCACATTGATCGCTAACGGCTGTGTATGTGTAGCTATCAGAGCCATTGGGCTTCTCGCTGTACATATCTAAAATACTATTATCGTTTTCATAGTATTTATCACGCGCCGATGCGTCGTAAAAATTCCAAATAGCGGAATACCCCTGAGCATTATGATTATTAATAATGTTATAAAGCTCAGTTTTTAGCGTGTAACCAGACAAGCCTTGAGTTGTCACATAGTAGCCGGTTGGCGTCGGTGTTGGCTCAGTGCTTCCTAATGAGAAAGCAGTAGCCTCGGTTGTTTGAAAACTAGCTCCACTGGCGAGCAATGTGCTTTCATTATTCAAGGCGTAGCTACCACTACCATATGAACAGCAAATACCATCGCCATAGCTGTCATTAATAGTAAATGTATACTCACCATCGGCTACGCATAATTGTTCGGTATATTGGGTGTTTGCAGCATACCCACTTCCGCTTGCAACGACACCGGTTTGGTTGTGCGCTATTTGCCAGCTGGTTTCTTCGCCGTAGTTATCTGTGGTTAGGCTAAAAGTAAGGCCGTTATCTGCGCAGCTTGGAGAGCCACTGCTGTCATTACTAGGCAAGAAGTTATCAACATAAACTAACTCGCTACCATCAAATCCCGTTGTATCATAAAAGCGTAAGCCGACATCAATGGTTTTATTACTATCGGCTGTGTAGCTGTAAGTAATGGTTTGCCATTGGTTGGTTTGTGCTGGATTTGAATAGCCTTGATAACCATCTATCAACAAACGCGCCTTAAGATGGCCTTCGGTATGATACACATCTACTGAGAACTCATAAGTTTTACCCATTTCAACAGCGACTTGCTGCAAAAAATCAGTATTGCTTTGTGTGCCTGTATTAACGCTAATCGCTGCTGCTTGTGAGCCTGTGCTTACGACTGTGCTGTTGGCAGATACGTTAATACCGCTATCAATCACTGTCCACGAATCTGGGGTGTTGCCACTGTATTGTTCAAAGTTGCCATTAACCACATTAGCCATCGCGGGTAATGAGGATAATAACAAGGTGCTCAAAAGTAATTTGTTTTTATATATACCGTGTAACATAGGTGTTCCTATTTATATTTTTGCGTAATATACCTTAGAACATTAAAGTTACAAAATTGTTAAATTAAAATTTCATAAAAGACAATAAAACCCTTTTAGGTCTATTTCGCAGGTTTTTAGGTAACTTAATAACTAAATGGAATATCAAAGCAGATTCTATTCTTTTTTTATCTATGCTTAGGCGGCTATCCTGCATACTCAATTAACCTCAACAGAACTTTCTGAGTGAGGTGGCACTCATTTTTAAACAATGTGAACAGGCATTGTGTTTAACGTTCAGGGTTATGAGGAAAAATTCATGTTGTTAGGTCAACTCAATGCGCTAGCAAGTCCGCTTTCGCAAGAGCAAGTACAAAAGCTACAAGGTTTAGTGGCTGAGCTTAATCCAATTCAGCAAGCCTGGGTTAGCGGCTACTTAGCTGCTAATGCTAATTCTGCAGCGCTAGGCGCACCAGCTTCAGTTACACCCGCAACCTCGGAAGCGGCAGCGTTGACCATTTTATATGGTTCGCAAACAGGTAATGCTAAAGCGGTGGCGACTAAACTTAAAGAGCAAGCTGAGTCTCGCGGCTTAGCAACTAAACTGGTTAGTATGTCAGATTACAAACCGACAGCCCTGAAAAAAGAGAAGTTTTTAACCGTTGTTGTATCGACTTACGGCGAGGGTGAGCCACCAGAAGACGCCGAAACACTGTATGAATTTTTAATTACTAAAAAAGCGCCAAAGCTTGATGGTGTCAAAGTTGCAGTATTAGGTTTAGGTGATTCTAGCTATGAATTTTTCTGCCAAACCGCTAAAGACTTTGAAGAGCGTTTAACTAAATTAGGTGCAGAGGTTATTCATCAACGCGCCGACCTAGACGTTGATTATGATGACGAAGCAGCCACTTGGATTGAGGGCGCATTAAATGCGTTTGAACCAGACTTAAAAGCCCAGCAAGATGCAACTAGCGGTCAAGTTGTATCAATGCCATTTGGCGCTCCTGCAGCAGCGGCTAGTCAGTACACAAAGCAAAATCCGTTTGCGGCAGAGCTAAGCTTAGTGCAAAAAATTACCGGTCGTGATTCAACCAAAGATGTACGCCATGTTGAAATTTCACTAGAAGGGTCAGACATTGCGTATACACCTGGTGATTCACTCGGTATTTACTTTTTAAATGATGAAGCCCGTGTAGATGAGCTACTAGCGCAAACGCAAATTGATCCAACTAGCCGCGTTAAACTTGGCGATGAAGAACTCAGCGTACGTGATGCCTTAATTGAAAAACTAGAGCTAACACAATCCTACCCTGGGTTTGTTGAAAAGTACGCCACGGCTACAGGCACGCCTGAGCTGCTTAAACTAGTAGAAGATAAAGGCGCAATGCGCGAATACATTGAGCCTCGTCAAATCTTTGATGTGGTTGCACAAAACCCAGCTAAATTAGAAGCGCAAACACTAGTTGATTGCCTGCGTAAATTACAAGCACGTTTATATTCAATTGCTTCTAGCCAAGCTGAGGTTGAAGATGAGGTGCACTTAACTATTGCATTGGTTGAGTTTGAAGCGTTTGGCACAGAGCACTTAGGTGGTTGTTCAGGGTACTTAGCACGCCGCGCAGAAGAAGGCTGTAAAGTAAAAGTATTCAGTGAACATAACGATAACTTCCGCTTACCAGTAAGCGATGACACACCAATTATTATGGTTGGCCCAGGTACTGGTATTGCGCCATTTCGCGCCTTTTTACAAGAGCGTGATGCACGAGAAGCAACAGGTAAAAACTGGCTGTTTTTTGGTAACCCACACTTTACTCAAGACTTCTTGTACCAAGTAGAAATTCAAGGGTATTTAAAGTCAGGTTTACTAAGTAAGGTCGATGTGGCGTTTAGCCGTGACCAAGCAGAAAAAGTTTATGTACAAGACAAGTTACGTAAAAACTCAAAAGAAGTGTTTGATTGGTTAGAAGCGGGAGCTCATTTTTATGTGTGTGGCGATGCTAACCGCATGGCAAAAGATGTGCACAATGCCTTAGTTGATATCATTAGCGAAAACACTGGTAAAAGCTATGAAGACGCAGAGCAGTACTTAAAAGACTTAAGAAGCGCAAATCGCTATCAGAAAGACGTGTACTAAGTGCACATTGCTTACTTTATAAAAAATAACGCTAACAGCCGTCACTGTAACAAATTTAGGATTAAACATGAGCGAACAAGATAAAAACGTAAAGCTTTCTGATAACGAGCGTTTGAAAAGAGAAAGCAACTTTTTACGTGGCACCATAGAGCAAGATTTAAAAGACGAGATCACCGGTGGTTTTACCGCCGATAACTTCCAGTTAATTCGTTTTCACGGCATGTATCAACAAGATGATCGCGATATTCGTCCTGAACGTGCTAAACAAAAGCTAGAGCCACTGCATAATGTGATGCTACGCGCACGTATGCCTGGCGGTATTATTAAGCCAGAGCAATGGCTTGCAATTGATAAATTTGCTGGTGATAAAACCAGTTATGGCAGTATTCGTTTAACTACTCGCCAAACATTTCAGTTTCATGGTGTATTAAAACCTGAAATTAAAGGTATGCACCAATTGCTTAATAGTGTTGGAATTGATTCTATTGCCACCGCCGGTGATGTTAACCGTAATGTATTATGTACTACCAATCCGGTTGAGTCTGAGTTACATCAAGAGGCCTACGAGTGGGCGGCAAAAATTTCTGAACACTTATTACCTAAAACGAAGGCATACGCTGAAATTTGGCTCAATGGCGAAAAATCTGAAACTACAGAAGAGCCTATTTTAGGTTCAACGTATTTACCGCGTAAGTTTAAAACTACAGTGACGATCCCACCTAACAATGAGGTGGACGTACATGCTAACGATTTAAACTTTGTGGCGATTGCTGAGGATGGCAAACTCGTTGGTTTTAACGTGCTAGTAGGCGGCGGTTTGGCGATGACCCATGGCGATACAGCAACCTACCCACGTAAAGCGGACGACTTTGGCTTTATTAGCCTAGAAGATACGTTAAAAATTGCTGAGCACGTGGTATCTGTTCAGCGTGATTGGGGCAACCGCTCAAATCGTAAAAATGCAAAAACTAAATACACACTCGATCGTGTTGGCACTGAAGTATTCAAAGCTGAAGTTGAAAAGCGCGCAGGCGTGAACTTTGCACCAAGCCGCCCTTATGAGTTTACTCACCGAGGGGATCGTATTGGTTGGGTAGAAGGCATTGATGGTAAGCACCACTTAACCTTATTTATTCAAAGCGGTCGTATTTTAGACTACCCAGATAAGCCGCTTAAAACAGGGTGTCGCAAAATTGCAGAAATTCATCAAGGTGATTTTCGCATGACGGCAAATCAAAACTTAATTATTGCGGGTGTACCGGCCGATCAAAAAGCAGTAATTGAAGAAATAGCCCGCAATCATGGTTTGATTGACGATAAGGACACTGAGCAACGCAAAAACTCAATGGCGTGTGTGGCATTGCCAACTTGCCCATTAGCTATGGCCGAAGCTGAGCGTTACTTACCGAGTTTAATTGAAAAAATAGAAGGCTTATTAGCCAAACACGGAGTGCCAAATGACAGCATTATTATGCGTGTAGTTGGTTGTCCGAATGGCTGTGGTCGTGCCATGCTAGCAGAAGCAGGCTTGGTCGGCAAAGGCCCAGGTAAGTACAACGTTTACCTTGGGGGGAATACTGAGGGTACACGTATTCCAAAGCTTTACCTTGAAAATGTTGGCGAAGAGGTTTACTTAGAAGCATTCGATAAACTCATTGGGCAATGGGTTAGTGAACGTGATGATGGCGAATGTTTTGGTGATTTTGTGATTCGCAAAGGTATTGTTGCAGAAGTAAAAGTATCCGTTACCGATTTTTACGCATAATTTAAAAGCAGCGCAAAGCGCTGGTGAGGTTTAAAGTTGACCATGAGTGAATTTAAAAACATATTACAGCTAGATAAGCAAAGCCAACAGGCTATGTTAGCTGATGCGAACGGTTTGCTGGCTGACATGAGCGCAGAGCAGCGCGTTGCATGGGCACTTGAAAATTTGCCTGACACTGCGTTTTTATCATCGAGCTTTGGTATTCAGGCTGCAGTTATGTTGCATTTAATGACTGCACAGCGCCCAGATATACCTGTGGTATTAACCGATACAGGCTACTTATTTCCAGAAACCTATCAGTTTATAGAGCAAATGACTTCGCAGTTATCACTTAACCTAAAAGTGTATAAAGCGCAGCTGAGCCCTGCATGGCAAGAGGCTAAATTTGGAAAATTATGGGAGCTAGGTGAGGCAGGTATTAAGCAATACAACCAGCTTAATAAAGTAGAGCCAATGACACGCGCTTTAAAGGAGCTAAATGCGAGCACTTGGTTTAGTGGCCTACGTCGAGATCAATCCTCAAGCCGTGCTGAAAAGCAAGTACTAGAAATAAGCCGAGGTACGGTAAAAGTGTATCCCATTATTGAATGGAATAATCGCGATGTATATCAGTATCTAACAAAGCATAATTTGCCATACCATCCATTATGGGAGCAAGGTTATGTGTCGATGGGGGATGTGCACACCACGCGTAAACTAGAGCCCGGCATGAGTGAAGAGGAAACCCGTTTTTTTGGCTTGAACCGTGAATGTGGCTTACATATTGATGGTGATGGAATTTAATTACCTTATTATTCAAAGCTATAAAATGAAAAAACGCAGCCTTTGCTGCGTTTTTTATTGTTTAATATTTGCTGAATTGATTCTTTTTTATTATATTGGTTGTGATGATGGATTAAACACACAGCAGGAACGCTATGAAATACTTCACCTATTTAGCAGTGTCAGTGATGATAATTGCTGTTATCTTATTGTTTTATATTAAAAAACCAAATGGCCAGCCTTGGCTAAGCACCTCTCATATTTATAATGAATCAACAGAGGTCAAGAATGAAATGATAGCGCTTTCATCTAGCGCGTTAGATAGTATTACCTCAGCAATTACCACAGCGGGTGAAAAAATCACTGGGGCTACCTTTGAGACAGAAACTCCTAAGCCAATTTATAAATGGCAAGACGAGCAAGGACAATGGCATTTCTCAGATGTACCAAACAAGAATGGTAAAAGCGAAGTGGTAAAGCTTAACCCCGCCGATATTAATGTCGTGGTTGCAGAAGATACCGCTATTTTGAGTGGCAGTGCTAAATCAGCAGTAAAGCCTTTTCCTCAGCGAGCACCAGCGATATACAACAGTGAATCAATTAATAAGCTGTTTGAAGATGCTGAAAAAGCTAAAAAGAGAATAGAGCAACGCAGTAAAGAGGTCGAAAGTTTTAGCGGCTTTTAGTTTTGAGGTGTTTTTTGCTGTGTCTTCAAATAACGCTTTTCTGCTTCCATTAATAATATAGTTAAGTAGATTTTAGTAGGCAACGATAAAAGTACGCCAATTGCAATACAGGCAGCTGCAGTAATAATACCTTTAATGCCGAACTGGTTGGTAAAGTAGCTCGATACAATTAAACCATGGCCTGTCACTATTAAGCACAATCCAAGCAAAATCGATGTTTTAAGTAGTCTTATTATTACAATTGAAGACATAGCGACCTCTGCGCAGCGTGTCTTCTTAGTGTATGTAATCTTTATAAAGCGGCATTGATTTAGCGCAACCATCCATTAATAATATAAAAAAGCCCAGCTCATTACTGAGCCGGGCTGCATTTTCGTTTTAAGTTGTTAGTCGAGCATATTGCGCAGTACGTACTGTAAAATACCGCCATGTTTGTAGTAATCCCACTCTTTCGGAGTATCAATACGCACATCGGCACTAAAGCTAACTTGTTTACCTTCACTGTTAGTCGCAATCACACTGACTTCGTCGGTTTTATCGTATAACCCTTGAATATCAAATTGCTCTTGCCCAGTTAAGCCTAGTGATTCATGGCTTTCACCTTCTTTAAATTGTAAAGGAAGTACGCCCATACCAATTAAATTAGAGCGGTGAATACGCTCATAGCTTTGTGCTATCACAGCTTTAATACCGAGTAATAATGACCCTTTTGCAGCCCAATCTCGCGAAGAGCCAGTTCCATACTCTTTACCTGCTAGAACCACTAGTGGTGTTCCACTTTCTTGATATGCCATTGCCGCGTCATAAATACTTTCTAGCTTATCATCAGGTTGAGTGCGGGTAACACCGCCCTCGGTACCAGGGGCTAGTAAGTTTTTAAGGCGCACATTAGCGAATGTACCGCGCATCATTACTTCGTGATTACCACGTCGTGAACCATAAGAGTTAAATTGTGCTTTTTCAACCCCATTTTCTTGTAGGTAAAGCCCTGCGGGTGCCTCTGCCTTAATTGCGCCTGCTGGTGAAATATGATCGGTAGTCACCGAATCACCCAGTTTAGCTAAACAACGCGCACCCTCAATAGTTGGAATACCTGGTGGTTCAACACTCATACCATCAAAGAAGGGGGCTTTTTTGATATAAGTCGAAGCACCGTCCCAATCGTAAAGTTTACCATCAGGTATTTGAATTTTTTGCCAGCGACTGTCGCCATCGTAAACATTGGCGTAGCTTTTTTCGAACATCTCTTTAGTTACCGTACTTTTTACTAGTTCACTTACTTCTTTAACGCTCGGCCAAATATTTTTAAGGTAAATATCGTTACCATGCTTATCTTGCGCGAGTGGCTCGTTGTAAACATCAATATCGGTTCTACCCGCTATGGCATAGGCAACCACTAAAGGAGGCGACGCTAAAAAGTTCATTTTAACATCTTGATGTATGCGCCCTTCAAAGTTACGGTTACCCGATAAAATTGAGCTTACAACTAATTTGTGTTTTTGAATCGCCTCACTAATTTCATCGGCAAGTGGGCCTGAATTACCAATACATGTGGTACAGCCATAACCAACTAAATTAAAGCCAAGCGCATCCAAGTCATCCATCAACCCTGCTTTTTCAAGGTAATCGGTGACCACCTGAGAACCTGGCGCAAGTGAGGTTTTAACCCAAGGTTTTACATTAATACCTAACTGACGTGCTTTTTGAGCTACTAAACCGGCAGCTAAAATAACACTTGGGTTAGATGTGTTTGTACAGCTAGTAATTGCAGCAATAACACAGGCACCATCATTTAACTCAAATTCTTCTCCATTAAAGTTTACTTTTGCTGCGCCCATAAACTGCGCTTCATCGGTAGGCTCATCAGGGTTGGTAGTAGGGCCTTCGCTTTCAATACGCGCTTGCTCTTCATCGCTTTTATCACGACGTGCCATACGCTCGTCTTGAAAGTCTTTTAAGTGCTGACCAATAACCTTGCCGGCTTTATCCAAAGTAATTCTATCTTGCGGGCGTTTGGGGCCTGCTAGGCTTGGCACAACATCATCTAAAGTCAGTTCAAGCTTATCGGTATAATGTGCTTCGTCGCCATCGTTACGCCATAAGCCTTGGTGTTTAGCGTAATCTTCAATCAGTTTAAGCTGCTTCTCATCGCGATTAGTTAAGCGTAAGTAATTAATCGTTTCCTCATCAATAGGGAAAATACCACAGGTTGCGCCATACTCTGGCGCCATATTAGCGATAGTTGCTCTATCGGCAAGTGGTAAGTCGGCAAGGCCGTCACCATAAAACTCAACAAACTTACCTACCACACCGTGGTTACGCAGCATTTCAGTAACAGTAAGTACTAAATCGGTTGCTGTAGTGCCCTCAGGTAAGCGACCATTTAATTTAACACCCACAACCTGTGGAATAAGCAAGCTAATAGGTTGGCCAAGCATGGCGGCTTCGGCTTCAATACCGCCTACACCCCAGCCAAGTACGCCTAAACCATTAATCATCGTTGTATGAGAATCCGTACCTACTAGTGTATCTGGGTAGGCTAATGATTTGCCGTTTTTTGTATCATTAAATACTACACGAGCTAAATATTCTAAATTAACTTGGTGAACTATACCGGTTGCAGGTGGTACAACTTTTAAGTTATCAAATGCGGTTTGTCCCCAACGTAAAAATTCGTAACGCTCTTTGTTACGCTCATATTCTAATTTTGAATTTAAGTCGAATGAGCCATCTTTACCGTAGCCATCCACTTGCACCGAGTGATCGATTACCAACTCTGCAGGAGAAAGCGGGTTTATTTTTGCAGGATCACCACCGAGCTTTTCCATTGCATCGCGCATGGCGGCTAAATCAACAATTGCAGGGACACCAGTGAAATCTTGCATTACTACGCGGGCTGGAGTGAAAGCTACCTCGGCAGAGGGCTTCGCTTTTGGATCCCAATCTAATAAGGCCTGAATATCTTGTTCTTTAATATTCACACCATCTTCGTTACGTAGTAAGTTTTCTAGCAATACTTTTAACGAGAAAGGCAGGCGTTTGGCTTTATCGCCAAGTCCCATAAGCGAGTTGATATGATACTGCTCGCCATTGATAGTGAGCTGTTGTTGGGTGTCGAAACTATTTTTCATTATTTGTCCCTTCAATAAATTAGATTAATATTCTTGTAAAAGTGACCTCTGTAGTGATTTGCAAAGTGTGTACCATGATAAAAAATACCATATTGTATAATTTATTTTGGTCGTTATTTAAATAGAGATGAAGGCCAAAAGTTAAAATTCAAGGGATACTCTGAGTAATAATTGGCCACAAAACTAAACTCAAAAAAGTGCTATTTAAAGTAGTCCTGTTGTTTTAAATGAAAACTTAAATACACCAATGCAATCGCAATTATGGTGACTGCAATAGGCATAAAAATAGCGCTAATACCAAACAAGTTGATGCTATTAATAATCATAAAATTATAGTATTGCTGAGCTAAAACCGCTGCCAAAGAGATTATTAATGTTAATCTGGCTAGAGACTTTTTGAATAACAAAAGTACGCATCCTAATGCGCCGCCAAATACCGCAATAGCAAACGCTAAAGTAGCCCATAAAGGTTGGCTGTTATAAGCAAGTTGTTGTTCTTCAGGTAGTTTACTTATCATCTCTGGAGAGAGAAACAGCTGCATGACAAATGCAAGAATACCTAATATGTTCCATAATAAGGCAGTAATAAGTACGGGTTTTATCCAGCGGTTTGAGGTGTTTTCTGACATGTAAGCATCTATTTTTTATTATTGATATTCTATTAAAGAATAAAAAAGCCAGTGATGCAAACTGGCTTTTAATAACACATATAACTTAAGCAAATGTTAGCCAAATGAAATAGGGCGACGACCCGTTTTTTCATCAACTTTAGGCTTTTTAGTGCGTTTGCGTTTATTTTTAGCCGGCTCTGTTGTTGCTACGGGCGCGGCTTTTTCTGCTGTAACTGTTTCATCAATAACTGGACGTTCTGCTGGAGTGGCATCTTCACTTAACGTTAATTGAAACAACTCGCCATCAAATGCAAGTACATCACCGCTGTATAATTTTTTCCGTTTGATTGTACAAATTTCATGGTTAACACCTACATAGCCTTCGCTAATTAGGTTTTTTGCTTGACCACCACCTTCAACAAGATCTAATACCTTTAATAATTTGCACAGCTCTATAGGCTCTTCTTCTAACTCAACTTCTATATATTCTTCGTTCATCATGTTTCTCAGTGGGGGTGGTATTAGCTGTAGTATAAAGGCTCAGTGGCTATTTTGCACCAAAGTGAGCTTGTTAGGTGAGTTGATTATGTGATTTTTTATGAAACTTTTTATCTCTTTTTATAGTCTTTAAAAAAACTGAAGTAATTTAGGGTTAAGCTTCACGCGAAAAAAATTACACATTGGCGCGCTAATTGCCAATATCGGCCGTATAAGAGATTGAATATAAATAATGGAGTAAAACATGGGCATAAGATTAGCGATGAAAAAAGAGCTAATGGGCTTAGAGCATTCAGATCTGTTAACCGCTGATGATGTAAGAGCGCATCTAGCACAACAGGTAAAAGAAGACACTGAACGTGGCTTTTCAGTTATCTCTAAGTTTAACGATACCCATAGCCAGCTAACTAGCGGGCTTAAAACCAAACAAAGTGAGCTAGTATTTGAGCGTCATCGGTTATTTAATGAAGTGCTGTACAAACGTCAAAGTGTCGATGCATGGCTAAATAACCAGACTTCAGGTTAAACAGCCAAATAAATTAAGTTGCGATTTTAAATCACTCCTTTAGACTACACTTGTAATCAACGGGGGTGATAATGAAAAATGGAATTTTAGCGTGTGCACTCATGCTATTGTTGAGTGCATGCCAACAGCCTACAGTGTATATATTTAGTAAAGGTTTATCGGACTCACAGCGCAGCAGTTAGAGGCCGCACTCAAAACACAATCCCTACCTTACGAATATGTTGAACACGACATCCCTCGGGAATTTGGCGTAGCTACTTTACTATTATCAAATGATAGAATTTTACGCCAAGAAACAGAGCAGTTAGCTACTATTATGCAGGGGTTAGGGTCTGTTGATCTTTGCGGATTAAAATTTGTTCAAACTAGGGGCGATTTAATCGCGGCGCGAGGTTTGTAACCTAGTGGGCTAAGTCAAAACCGAGGAACAAAGAGTAAATTGCCCCTAGGAAGAACCCGAAGGGCAGCGCCTGTTTGGTATTAATGCGGCGTTATCGCCTACTTATGGGGAATAACCACACTACATAGGCTCTGCCTTGCCTAAATACCAAACAGTCTGCTGCAAATTTAACCTTGAAAGGTTAACAGACCCTAAGTTATCAACCCGAAATTAGCTACACCACACGCGCAAATCACTTTTATGGTGATGGTAATATCGGTTTTTACCTAAAAAATACTAATGCAGACGACGCTTTTACCATGCCTTCTCGGTTGCGAACAACCCAGTGCGAAAAAGATGAGTTTAATGACCTAGTCGTAACCTTTACTGATCAGCATGCTGAGTTCACATTAATCAGCGGCGCAAAAGTCACATTGAAATGGGAATATTTATACGGCTATTTAGTTATTTACTACAGCAATTATTCACAAACCTACACTCATTCACAGCCATTGGTTAAGACTCCTTTTGGCGAAAAACCATCAGACACATATACCATAACAGCTCATGTAAATAAGCCAGGCTGGCTTAATTGCTCAATGCAGGTTGTTTATATGGATTAAGTTAACTGTTAACCGTGCTCTTCTATATGCTCCGAGAGTTTTGCAATGCGCAGGCTCATACCTTCAATAATACGGTCTTTAATTTTTTCGCGTATGACATTAGGTAGGCGGGTGAGAGCATCTGCAGTTATAGCCAGTACTATGGCGCTTTCTTTGGCGCGTGCATTAATACTGCGCTCTCGGTTATTAATAAATGCACCTTCACCAATAAATTCGCCAGGTTCTATACTGCCCAGTTCCAGTAGGTGATTGTGTTTAAACACCATTAAAGATCCACTAAGCACAATAAACAGTCGCTTGTCGTTATCAAACTCTTTAAATAAAAACTGATTTTTATTTATTAAATAAAGTAAACCAAACGACTCAAGCAAAATCTGGCGCTCATTGAGTGTGAATTCTTTAAAAAAATCTAAGCGATTTATAATTTCCATTTGCTTAAACAAAGGGATGTTTTCAATTAACTTCATGCTTTCTCTATGCTTCTAACAATCAGCTAATATTGCGCTCTTTTAATTTTCGGGTCAACGTATTGCGACCCCAACCAATTTTTACGGCAGCTTCTTGCTTATGGCCAGAACAATTAGCGAGGGCTGTTTTGATTAAGCGGGTTTCTAGCTGGGCTTGAATATCCGGCCAAATATTTTCTTTACCTTGTTTAAATTCTTGATTAAGCCACTGCTGAAATGAATCTAGCCAATCCCCTTCTTGGGTTGCGGCGGCATTATCAATAATTTCAGGAGGTAAATCTTGCTCGCCAATCAGCTCTCCTGGCGCCATAACGGTTAACCAGCGGCAGGTGTTTTCAAGTTGGCGAACATTCCCAGGCCAATTAAATAAACACAATTGCTTAATCGCTTTAGGGCTTAATACTTTGCTATCTACTTGCAGGTCTTTTGCACTTTTATGTAAAAAGTGTAGCGCTAAGCGCTCTATATCTTCGGGACGCTCGCGTAAAGCAGGTAAACGCAGGCGAACCACGTTTAAACGATGAAATAAATCATCTCTAAACTTACCTTGTTTTACCAGCTCTTCTAAATTTTGATGGGTAGCAGCAATAATGCGTACATCTACTTTTATACTTTGATGACCCCCCACGCGATAAAATTCGCCATCGGCCAATACACGCAATAAGCGGGTTTGTACATCCAGTGGCATATCACCGATTTCATCCAAAAATAAGGTACCGCCATTAGCTTGTTCAAAGCGGCCTTTACGCACGCTATCAGCCCCGGTAAAAGCGCCTTTTTCGTGGCCAAACAGTTCAGATTCAACTAATTCTTTAGGGATGGCGGCCATATTAAGGGCTATAAATTGGTTTTCTTTACGCGGGCTGTGGTTATGCAAAGCGCTGGCAACCAACTCTTTACCTGTTCCTGACTCACCGTTGATGAGTACGCTCATACTTGATGCTGACAGCTTACCTATAGCACGAAACACTTCCTGCATAGCCGGGGCTTCACCAATAATATGGGCACTTTTGGGGGGCGCGCTTTTACGTTTGGTTTTTTTAGTTGAATTAGCTCGATACGCACTTTCCACCAGTGCAACCGCTTCATTTAAATCAAACGGCTTGGCCAAATACTCAAATGCGCCTTTTTGGAATGCATTAACGGCTGAATCAAGGTCTGAGTGGGCGGTCATAATGATCACAGGTAGTCCTGGCGTTTGCTCTGCTATGAGCTCAAGTAACGCCATACCGTCCATACCAGGCATTCGCACATCGGAAATCAACACGCTAGGTTGACTAAATTTTAGCGCGTTAAGTACGTTTTGTGCATCTGCAAAACTTTCTACTTCAAACCCTGCGCGAGTCAGTGCTTTTTCTAGTACAAAGCGAATTGAGGCATCATCATCTACAAGCCAAGCTGTTTTCATGCAAACTCCAAAGTATTAATCTGTAAACGGCAGATAAATATTAAATTCAGTATGTCCCGGCCAACTATCACATTCGATATAGCCATCATGTTGATCAATCAAGGTTTGCGCTATAGATAATCCAAGTCCCGAGCCACCTTCTTTATTGGTGGTCATAGGGTAAAATAAGGTGTCGCGTAAATTGGCATCAATACCCGGGCCATTATCCATTACTTGAATAAGGAGTGCCTTTTTAGGGGCTTTGCCAGGACGACGATGCTGGTAATTAATCCGCGTTTTTATTTTTATTTCGCCACCATCTACCAATGCTTGTTGTGCATTACGCACAATGTTTAGCACTACCTGTTGAACTTTGCTCTGATCAATATAAACATCAGGAATACTCGGATCGTAGTCTTTAACTAACCGAATATCGCGGTTGTTATCTAAGGTACTGAGTTTTACAACCGACTCTAATGTTTGATGTATATTGCCATACGATTTTTGCGGCAGCTGATTAGGCCCAAGGAGTCTATCAACTAATTCACGCAATCGATCGGCTTGTTCAATTATCAGTTCTGCACATTGATCTCTTTCTTGCTGATCACCTTCATACTGCAATAATTGCGCCGCCCCGCGAATTCCACCCAGTGGGTTTTTAATTTCATGGGCTAAACCGCGAATTAAGTTGCGTGCAGCTTGGTATTGATGCATTTGGTTTGAAACTTGATCGTGCTTTATTTCGTCATCAGTTTGTCGACATTCAAATAAAATATAAAAGGTGTTGTTATGCTTTATTCGTCGCGTGCTGACCGCTAATTTTGCATGGCGAGAATCGATAAACACCACGTCAGCTCTATGCTGGTGGCAGTCTACACCATCAACCAATGAATACTGTGCAATACGTTTTAAGTCGATAGAGTGGTAATTAAATAAATCATCGAACGCTTGTCCTAGTAAGCGCTTTTCGCCTAAACCAAGTAATTCACTGGCACTGGTGTTGGCATAAATGAGCGTAAAGCTTTCATCAAGTAACATTAGGGCGGTGGTTTGGTTTTGCCAAATTATATTTAGTAGCTCTGGGCTAAAATGTGTTTTGTTTATCATTATTGCACCATTTTAGTGCGCCTGGGGAGGTAGGCAAGGTTTTTAGTAAAATATACGCTAATTGTACGTACTTAACTGCAATTACCGACCTATATTAAGGCCTTTGCGATGCATAAAAAATACACTCTCAGGGCTAGTTGCAATTACTTGGTTTTGTTTATTATAAAGTTTAACTTGTAGTGTGTGTTGCCCGCGCTCTACATCTCTTAACGCCAGCGTAGTGGTGTCACTAGGTTCACCAATGGCAACGCCATTTAAAAATAAACCAATGGTAAATCCAGCTTCAAACCGAGGCGCAATCTGAGTTGAAACATACACAGAGCCGGTGTTTTCTCTTATAGTTTGGTTGGGCTCTGGCGAAGTAATACTAATTTTAAACTTTACCGCTGTTTTAGTTGGTGAAGTATCAAGTATGTCAGTATTAGTTGCAGGCATGTTTAAGTGTTGGCTAGTGAGTTTAACCTCTTTAGCACCAGGTTGAGGGGTATCTGAAAAAACCAGTACACCGTTTTTGTCTTTCCATGCGTAAATTTTTTTATTATTTGCATGGCTATTAAGGCTTATCATTAAAGCTATTAATAGCAACAAAACCTTACCTATCATCCTGCTAACCTGCATTGTTTAAACTTATTTCACTTTAGTGTAGAACCGTTAAATTTACCATAAAAAAAGCCCGCAGAGCGGGCTTAAAACACACATTATTTATCGGTTAATAAATTAACAGCTGTAGTACATTTCAAACTCAACTGGGTGAGTTGTCATGTTAAGTTTTTCAACTTCTTTTGACTTAAGTGCAATGTAAGCATCAATTAGGTCATTAGTGAATACGCCACCTTGGTTTAAGAACTCACGGTCTGCATCTAATGCCGCTAGTGCTTCATCTAATGAGGCTGCCACTGTTGGAATTTCTGCTGCTTCTTCAGCTGGTAAGTCGTATAAATCCTTATCCATAGCATCGCCAGGGTGAATTTTGTTTTTAATTCCGTCAAGGCCAGCCATAAGCATTGCTGAGAATGCAAGATATGGGTTAGCAGTTGGATCTGGGAAGCGCACTTCAATACGACGACCTTTTGCAGATGGAACCACTGGAATACGAATTGATGCTGAACGGTTACGGGCAGAGTATGCAAGCATTACCGGTGCTTCAAAGCCAGGTACTAAACGTTTGTACGAGTTAGTTGACGCGTTAGCAAAAGCGTTGATTGCTTTAGCATGTTTGATGATACCACCAATGTAGTAAAGCGCGTCTTCAGAAAGACCGCCGTACTTATCACCTGCGAATAAGTTTACGCCGTCTTTAGCTAAAGACTGGTGACAGTGCATACCTGAACCGTTATCGCCAACAACAGGCTTAGGCATAAAGGTTGCTGTCTTTCCGTATAAATGAGCCATGTTGTGAATAACATATTTCATTTCTTGGATTTCGTCTGCTTTTAAAACCATAGTGTTAAAACGAGTTGCGATTTCATTCTGACCGGCAGTCGCCACTTCGTGGTGATGTGCTTCAACAACTTGGCCTAGCTCTTCAAGAACTAAACAAGTTGCAGAACGCCAATCTTGGAAATCATCAACAGGTGCAACCGGGAAGTAACCGCCTTTAACACCTGGACGGTGGCCTGTATTGCCATCTGCATATTCTTTATCTGAGTTCCAAGCTGCTTGCTTAGAATCAATTTTATACATTGAGCCTGACATGTCAGACTTGTATTTAACATCGTCAAATACGAAAAACTCTGGCTCAGGACCAAATAAAACTGTGTCAGCAATACCAGTAGAGCGCATGTACTCTTCAGCGCGTTTAGCTACTGAGCGCGGGTCGCGCTCATAACCTTGTAATGTAGAAGGCTCAACCACGTCACAACGAACGATTAGCGTTGTTTCTTCTGTGAAAGGGTCAAGCTTAATTGAATCTGCGTCAGGTAATAACACCATGTCTGATTCATTAATGCCTTTCCAGCCAGCAATTGAAGAACCGTCGAACATTTTTCCATCTTCAAAAAAGTCTTCATCAACTTGATGATGAGGAATAGAAACATGTTGCTCTTTACCTTTTGTGTCAGTAAAGCGTAAATCAATGAACTTAACGTCATTTTCTTTAATAAAATCTAAAACCGATTGTGACATGTGTCCTCCAACTATTGGGTTTTATTATTGCTGCTTAGATACTTTAAATACTAACAAGCTGATTTTATGCCACTATTATAATCTATTGTTTTTTATGTAAAAATATATAAACAACATAAAGGTGATATAGATTAAGCACTATTTTGGTGCGTAATAATTCCAAAAAGGTGCAACATTTACAGAGTCATAATTGCTTGCAAATTAATCACCTTAGACTAACACAAAGAAAATGCAAAATACGCAGTAAAGTCGCTTTAAATTAACTCAAACCCACCTTTTGAGATAAATTTATAAAAATTAATCATCAAAATTAATTATTTTAAAACAAAGGGTTAATTATTTTATTGCGAAAGTTTGAAATTTTATTTTGGATAAACTTTCATCCATTCCATTTATAGGGGATAATATGCGCCCTTTTAAATCCTATGCTGGGACATCTCGTGAAAGCGCAGGTGAGTACGTATAGCCCCCTGCAGGATCAATGAGATCAATTTCTCTGAGTGAACATATGAGTATCGAAAAGTTAAGAAATATAGCAATTATCGCCCACGTTGACCACGGTAAAACAACACTGGTTGATAAACTACTTGAGCAATCAGGTACATTAGAAACACGCGGCGGTAATGAAGAGCGCGTGATGGATTCAAACGACATTGAAAAAGAACGTGGTATTACCATTTTAGCGAAAAACACCGCTATATCTTGGAATGATTACCATATCAATATCGTAGATACTCCTGGACACGCCGACTTCGGTGGTGAAGTTGAACGCGTACTTTCGATGGCTGACTCAGTACTACTACTTGTTGACGCTCAAGAAGGCCCAATGCCACAAACGCGTTTCGTAACGCAAAAGGCATTCGCGCAAGGCTTAAAGCCAATCGTTGTTATCAATAAAATTGATAAGCCAGGTGCTCGCCCTGATTGGGTTATGGATCAAATCTTTGATTTATTCGACAACCTAGGCGCAACTGATGAGCAGTTAGATTTTAAAGTAATCTACGCATCAGCAATCAATGGTTGGGCTACATTAGATTTAGACGAAGCATCAGATAACATGGAACCTATGTTCAAGATGATCGTTGACGAAGTATCACCACCGGATGCAGATCCTGAAGGTGACTTCCAAATGCAGATTTCACAGCTTGATTACAACTCTTATAAGGGTGTAATTGGTATTGGTCGTATTAAACGTGGTTCTGTTGCACCTAACCAACAAGTTACGGTTATCAGTGCAGACGGCACAACTCGTAACGGTAAGATTGGTTCAGTACAAAGCTACTTAGGCCTTGAACGTATTGAAACTGATAAAGCTTACGCTGGTAACATCGTAACAGTAACAGGTTTAGGCGAGCTTAAGATTTCAGATACGCTTTGTTGTCCAAACAACGTTGAAGCATTGCCACCACTAAGTGTTGATGAGCCAACAGTAACAATGACGTTCTCTGTAAACAACTCTCCTTTCTGTGGTAAAGAAGGTAAGTTTGTAACATCACGTAATATTCGTGAGCGTTTAGACAAAGAATTAGTACACAACGTAGCACTTCGTGTTGCAGATACAGATAACCCAGATAGCTTCCGTGTATCGGGTCGTGGTGAATTACACCTAGGTATCTTAATCGAGAACATGCGTCGTGAAGGTTACGAGCTTGCTGTATCTCGTCCAGAAGTAATCTTACGTACTGTTGATGGTGTGTTAGAAGAACCGTATGAAACACTAACAATTGACTGTGAAGAAGAGCATCAAGGTTCTATCATGGAGCAAATTGGTCTTCGTAAAGGTGAGCTAACTGACATGGCACCAGATGGTAAAGGCCGTATGCGTATGGACTTCATGATCCCAAGCCGTGGCTTAATCGGTTTCCAAACTGAGTTCATGACATTAACGTCGGGTTCTGGTTTACTTTACCATACATTCGATCACTACGGTCCGCACAAAGGTGGCGAGCTAGGTGTTCGTAAGAATGGTGTAATGATTGCAAACGCAACAGGTAAAGCACTTACTAACGCATTATTTAACTTACAAGAGCGCGGCCGTTTATTTATCGGTCACGGTGTTGAAGTTTATGAAGGTATGGTTATTGGTATTCATAGCCGTGATAACGACCTTACAGTTAACGCACTTAAAGGTAAGCAACTTACAAACGTTCGTGCATCTGGTACAGATGAAGCACAAACACTAACACCAGCACTTAACTATTCACTTGAGCAAGCGCTTGAGTTTATTGCTGATGATGAGTTAGTAGAAGTAACACCTGAGAACATTCGTATTCGTAAGCGTCATTTAACTGAAAATGAGCGTAAACGTGCGGGTCGTGCTCCTAAGTCATAATCTATAAATTTAGAATAATGACTTTAAAAGCCGCTGTATTGCAAAATACAGCGGCTTTTTTGTTTTTAAAGTAAGAGAAGCTTTCAGTTTTTAGTTATCAGTATTGAGCTCTAAAAGCGCAGCGCCTCTTACCCTCTTTGTAAAAAATTCACTTAAAAATATTTATACAAAGAGAAGAGAATGAGAAGTAAAAGAGTAAGAGCTAAAACAACTGATAATGTAAAACCCCTATTTTTTTTGGTTTCGTTGCGCTCAACCCAACAAAAAGGCCAGTTCGCTAACTTCATCACTTTTTCGGTAGTAAAGTGATTTTTCCAAACACATCAGCATCTATATAGCCAAGGTTGCGACTGCCGTTAACAGGCTGTACTTCATGTGAACCCATGAAGTGCTCACGAACTTTACTGCCGTCGTTATCGCAATATGCGAGCATAAAGCCAATAACTTGTTTTTCAGTTAATTTAAGCGGAGTGTTTTGTGCGCCTTGTTGGAAATCGTTTGGGTAGAGTTTTATCGCCACTTCCCACGTGATGTTATAGGGCGCAGTGGTATTGCGTTTCCAGTTACTAACTAAGTGGTCGGTATATAAATGCGCTTTTTTATCAGGCCCATAATCGGCAGCTTGGTTATCAAGGCCAATATGATAAGCAAATGCTGTATGGTTAAATTGGTGATTACCGCCAGATGCGTCACTATCTATAAACACTTCTAAGGCATCATCGTCCCAGTATTTATCCGTTGGATCTGGGTGAGTATCAATAAGCACATCATCACTAATGTCTGCTTGTAAATACAAGTAGTTTTCATCCCACAAAAGACGATAGCGACCTTTAAAATCCTTGTCTGAGTCTGGTAGGGTGCCGTCCATTAAGTATGGCATATTATGCCAAGTGGCTTTGTCCCATGCACTTTCAGAAACCCCATCAATAGTAATAGCTGTTGGTGTATGACTAACGTCAATAGCCATGATTGGCTGGGTAAAAAGTAAGCTAAAAGCGAGTAGTGTTTTTTTCATTAATCATCTCATCAATTAAGGATGATTTAGCTTGGCTTAAATAGCAATCAAAAACAATCTCGTCGTCTATTTTTATACTAACTGATTGTGCCTGCTATGCTGTCTTTTAATGCGAGCATTAATAAATGCGCACTTTCTCCAGACATTTTAAAAGGATTAAAATCAATGGAGCCTGAAAACTTGAGATTCAGTGATTCGGTTAGCTTAGATTGCGGTACATAGCCCATTGACCATTTTTCAAACTCTCTTTCAGGAATTTGGGTATAGTTGAGCATAATTACATTGTGGTGACGTTTATCGTTTAATATTTGTTGGTAGGTATTATTTACAGCCGTTCTAGAGCCTTCCAGGCATTGTAAAAAGTAATCATTACTAAAACATAACATGCCGGTGACGTTTGTTTTTACATTATAGGTTCGAGCGCTTTGTAAAATATTTTCTATATCTTTAGGCCCAAAACCACTACTAATTTTGCTGGCGTAAATAAGTCGTACAAGAAACATAAAACCTCCTCACTGTTTAGTTAATTAAACATAGTTCAGCAGAGAAGTTATTACTAATTTTGTAAATGACTGATTAAAGTTTAATACTCTCACCTTCATTTAAAATATGCAGGGGTATTTTCGAGTCCATCTTTTTGTGCATATACAATAAACGCAGTAAAGCTGAATGACTCGTGCGATCGCCCATTTTCCATGATGAGTTACCGTATCCCCAAGGTATCATTATTTTACAGTTTAGCTCTTGTGCTGCTGTTAGAGCGTCTTCTGGGGTTGTATGAACGTAACGATACCATTTAGGGTTATCTTCGCTATAGTAAGACGCTATCGGCATTAAGCACACATCAATATCGCCATATTTTTTCTGTATATCGCTGAAGTGTTTTGAGTAGCCAGTGTCGCCTGCAAAAAATAAGGTGCTGCCATTTTGTTCAAGTAGCCAGCCATTCCATAGGTCTTTATCGTTGTCTTCATAAATAAAGGGTACTAAAACACGGCTGCTAAAGTGATGAGCAGGCAAGGCATGGATAGCTAAATCGCCAATATTTGTTTTTGCATACCACGCCATTTCACTAATATTAAACCCGCCTGTAGGGAAGTTGTCGGCCATGCCTAGTGGTGTTAAGTAGCGGGGTTTATTACCGATCTCTTCTATATCTGCTTTATTAAAGTGATCGTAATGAATATGCGAGTACATCACAGCGTCTAAGTTTTTCAGTTCACTATCTGTGAGCCAATCGCCGGGCTGTCGGTAAAACCCAGAGGCTAGTCTAAATGCTAAATCTACAGGTGAGTCAAACTGCTCTTTTACAGGATCAAGTAACACTTGCTGTCCGTTAGGCGTGCGGATCATAAACCCAGCATGCCCCAGCCAGCGTAAGCTAAAGCCTGTATTTAAATTCATAGGCTGTTGCTCACCAATAAATTGGCAGTTTTCGCTGTCTTTTTCGCATTGTAATTTAGGGCTAGTTGGGTAGCAGTTGCTTTTACAGGTAGTCGGGTAAGTTTTTTTACCCGGGTAGAGATTATGAAACCGTCCTTCTCGCTCGCCATTTTGATGTAGCGGGGTAATGGTTTGCTCCCCTGCAATAACTTCAACATGGTTAGCTGTTTGGCAGGCGCTTAGCATTGTGCATGCAAGTATTAGGGTAATGGCTTTGAACTTCATTTTACTGTTCTAATTATTATTATTTTGTAAAAGTATAACAACAACAGCGGATTATCGAAGAGCTTAAAGGTAACAAAAAGTAACAATAAAAAAGCCTACAATTTAGTAGGCTTAGTAAACGAGTTTATAGTAATTAGCCTGTGGTATTCATTTGCTCAATAAATTTATTTGAGTCTTCAATCGACTTATTCATGTCATTCATGAGTAACTGAATATCACGCTTTAAGTTAGTAAACTCGCCTTTTATAGCGGCTACCGCTTGTGCGTTTAAGTTATGTTTTAAGTAAAGCACGTTATCTTGTAAAGACGATAATACTGGCTCCATTTTGCTCTCAGCACTGCGCATTGAGCTAAGTAATTGGCTAAACTGGCGCTGAGTTGCAGCTAGTTTTTTACTGCTTTGACGCTTAAGTGAGGCGCTTTTGTATTGCTCTAACTCATCGCTCCACTCATCAAACAACGCATCAGCTACATCTTCTACTTTATTTATGTTACTTGATACTTCGTTTGCCGCCGCTAAGCTCGACTCGTAATCGTCATTAAGTTGATTGTAAGCATCTTGCAACTCACCGCCATCGAAATTAATTAAGGTAGTTAGGCGCTCGAGTGCTGATTGAAATTCTTCTTGCGACTCTTGTTGTGAGTCTTTCGTTTCTTCAACGCGGTCAATAAGAATGTCACGTTTATGTACGCCTACTTTTTCCATTGCCGAATAATAAGCCGACTGACAACCTGAAAGCATCAGCATTAACGAGAGTATGGCTGTCCCTAATAATGTTTGTTTTTTCATCTGAATTCCTATTTACGAGTGTTAATGCTGTAAATTATGGCCTTGATTGTTATTATAATCAAAAGCCCACCAACAAAGTTAATTGTATGAATGATAAGCTCTCCCATTATAAACAGCAAGTTAAGGTGTTTCTAAAACAGCAACCAGGCTGGTGGATGCAATATTTTAATCGCTGTATAGACGATCAAATAACCATTAATGCAGGGTATTTAGCATACGTTACCTTGTTGTCGTTGGTTCCGTTGATAGCGGTGGGTGTGGCAATCTTCTCTGCTTTTCCAGGGTTTGAATCGACCCGTTTAGCCATTGAAAGTTTTTTATTTACTAACTTTGTGCCGACTTCTTCCGATGTTATTAAAGAACATATTAGCTCGTTTGCTGGTAATGCTAATCAAATGACGGCGGTAGGTATTGGCTTTTTGGCAGCCATTGCCTTGCTACTTATTCGTAATGTAGATGCCACGCTAAACCGTATTTGGCGAGTAAAGAAAAAACGCCCAATGATGATATCCTTTGCTGTGTATTGGATGGTACTGAGCTTGGGACCTGTACTACTGGGTGCGAGTATTGGTGTCACCTCTTATATTGTGTCGTTAGTGTCGTTCGCTGATCAGGGGATCCCTGGGTTTAGTGGTTTTTTATTAAAACTACTCCCTTATGCTATTTCTATGGCAGGTTTTATTATGCTGTATACCTTAGTGCCGAATACGCGAGTTTCATTTAGGGCTGCTATTCCAGGTGCACTGTTTGCTGCAATGTTATTTGAGTTAACCAAAAAAGGCTTTGCTTTGTACATTAGCCATTTTCCATCATACGAAGTGATTTATGGTGCGGTAGCAACCATTCCTATTTTGTTTGTATGGGTATACTTGTCGTGGGTAGTAGTGCTACTAGGTGCTGAATTTACTGTGTGTATTAACATGCAACATTACAATAAAAAAGAACAACGAGCAGAGGATGGTGAATAAATGCAAGGACTAATTCAACGGGTAACACACGCCAACGTAGCAATAGAAAAACAGATTGTTGGTGAAATAAAACAAGGTATTGTATTACTGCTTGGTGTTGAAAAAGAAGATGATGAGCGTGTTGCTGATAAACTATTACACAAGGTCAGTAATTATCGAATTTTTAGTGATGAAAATGATAAAATGAACCTCAGTCTTAAAGATATACAAGGCGAACTATTAGTCATATCGCAATTTACACTTGCAGCTAATACCAAAAAAGGCATGCGTCCTAGTTTTTCATCGGCAGCCACACCAGACCAAGCGCAAGCATTATATAATTACTTTGTTGAGCAGGCTAAATTACTCGGTATAAAGGTAGCGACCGGTGTATTTGCAGCCGATATGCAGGTTAGTTTATGTAACGACGGTCCGGTTACCTTTAACTTAACCGCTTAAAGTGTTTTTTCAACAACCACAATGTGATTCACAAATCCGGTGATCTTTTTAATACTAACTGCTTCCCCAAACACGCGCTTAAGCACAAGTTGTAGCTGTGTAAGTTGGGAGGTATGTTGCGATAAAAAGTTAATAAATAAGATGCCCCGCTGAGCAAGCGCCTCATAAATTGTTTGATAAAAACATAAATCAAATAAGAATCTAGGGGCGTCTAGTTCACTAAATAAATCTAAAATAATCCAATCTATATTCACCGCTGACTTTAAAACTGTTTGTGCGTCTTCACAGTAAATTTGGCCCTGTTCATTAAGAGCAAAAAAATCTTGATAACAGTCAATTATATGAGGGTTTTTTTCTACTGAAGTTAGCTGCGCTTGAGGGTACTGTTTTAATAAGAAGTTACGTATAGCACCACCACCTAAACCGAGCTCAAGTATTTTTTTAGGCGCTGGTCGTTGCTGCCAAACCGTTGCTAAATAGGCAAGGTGAGGAAACAGTAATACTTGTGGACTCCGGGTTAAAATAACTGATTGCAAGGTGTTGTTAATAAGTAGCCAGCGCAGCTGTTGATGCTCTCGAACTTGTATATTTATGCCATGTTGATTATGCCAATAAAGTAACTGGCCTAGCGATGAACTATGCTCAATAAAGTGCCTGCTTATCAGGCCACTGCTACCATGGATATATTTATTCATGGTATTGAGCATAAACCAGCAGGGGTAAAGCGCAATCGATTTTGTCATTAATTTTTTACAGTCATTTATAGGAAACCAAAGTCGTATTTGCAGTTTTACCCAGATCGAGTATGGTGTTTTTCACAAAATGCACAGCGTAATATTTTTACATTTTTAATTTATGGAGTCTGTATGTTTCAAGTGAGCACCCCTCAAAGTAGTGAAGACTGGCAAGCCTATTATCAATTACGCTGGCAAGTTTTACGTGCACCATGGGGCGAACCTCGTGGTTCTGAGCAAGACGATTTAGAGCAAGAAGCTGAACACCGCTTTATTAAAAATAAAGCAGGTGAAGTATTGGGTGTGGCGCGTTTGCACTTTAATAATCAGCAACAAGCTCAAGTACGTTATATGGCGGTTGCAGAGGGTAACCGTAATCAACATATTGGTAGCCGCTTATTACATGAGCTAGAAAAAATAGCGTGGAATCAAGATGCTGATGAATTAGTGCTGTTTGCTCGCGAACGTGCTCTGGAATTTTATCAGCGCCATGGCTACGAAAATAAAGAAAAAGCGCATTTAGCCTATGGTGATGTTCAACATTATAAAATGGTTAAGCTCAAGCCGAGTGAGCCAGGTTGGTTTCGTCACCCTAATTGGACTCAAGTACTGCAAAATACATGGCGTGAATCAATCCCTATTAGTGATGCAATGGGGATAAAAGTAGAAAGCTACACTGATTGGCAATTTACTACTCGTGCAGATTTAAATGCTAACTTAAACTTACACAACACCATGTTTGCAGGCTCTATTTACAGCCTAGCTACACTAACGGGTTGGGGAGCAACGTACTTAGCATTAAAAGAAGCCGGACTTGAGGGTAATATAGTGTTAGCCGATGCTAATATTAAATATTTAAAACCACTGAATACCGACCCTAAAGGCTGTGTTGATATTCAAACCTGTAAAGGTAACTTAATAGAGTTACAAGAGGCGGGTAAGGCGAGCTATTTAGTGCCAGTAACCATTTTTGATGGTGATCAAGTAGTTGCTCAGTTTGAAGGGCAGTTTGTGGTTAAAAAGTAATAAGAATAAACGAAAAAGCCAAGCGAGTTGCTTGGCTTTTTTTATTAGCGGTTATTACAGTAAATCAGTCAGTAATATACCGACACCAAAGCGTTCAATATCGGCGTTATAGTCTATTAAACTCTCACCATAGCCATTAAAATACTGCGCATAGCCGCGTACTCTTCCCCATAGAGGGAATGACCAATCAAGCTGAATTGCCCCGCGGTTATCTGAATTTAAATTATTACGAGTCATAAAACTAAATTCATGATCGTGAAAGCGATACGCGCCACCAAATTCAAAGTAACCCATGTATTTATAGATATCAGGGTTATCGTCACCTCGTGCATCTAACGGCGCAGGCTTTTTGTTTTCAGGAATGCGGTACCAAGGCTTAAAGCTGAATACAAAGCCGTCATTTTCCCAAATGAAATCGGCATAAATACGGTTCCAAGAACGCGAGTTTGGCTGACTTCGGCCATTAGATTGGTGCGAAATACCAATGGCTATTGCCATTTCATCGCCCCATAAAACGTTTTCAGGGTCTAAGTAATTAATCCAGAAAATTTCTGGTTCGTAATTAGTCTCACGAAAAGGAGATGAAATATCGTCGTTATATACTTGCCAGTATGACTGCAGTGTAAAGCCAAAAAATATAGCTTGGTCTGAGTCGGCAAACTCATCATACAAAGGTACTTTAATTGATAACTGATATTTAGCTTCTAGGTTATCGAGAGGGTCGCCATCTTTTTTATCGGTTAATTCTGCAAATCCATCAAACGGGCGAGTGTTTGGGTTCGACATATAAGAAACCGGTAAAATATAATTACGTTTATGCGGCGTAATTACATTACGATTCTTTTTGCCAACCGCTTCACGGGCTTGGCGTTTATCGATAGCTGTTAGCTGCTTGCTTTCTTCAACTGCAGAGCATTTTTCGCGCAATTGATCGAGGGTTTGCTTACCGTCTCCACCTATCACTTCATTTAATATACATTGTTTAACCAGCTCAAGTTCATTGTTTTGCTCGTTTTTTGCTGTTTCTTCAGCAATAACAGCAGTACTTAGTAATGTTGAGAGTAGTATCCAGTGGCGCCAACTCATTATAATTCCTTTGTAAGTGAGGGAAGTAACAGATTTGTGGTGATTATAACGCATTTTTAACACGTATACGGTGAACTTGTCCTGAACTTTAATAAAGCAAAAAGAAAAGCGACCTAAGTCGCTTTTACTGGATAACTAGCTAATAGCTCGCTAGTTAGACTCTCACGCAATGAGAAGGGGTGAGCTAGAGCTCAAAAACGTTTGTAAAAAACTTATAAAGTTCAGTGCCTTGGTTCACACTAGCTGAGGCAAAATGCAATATCGCAATCGCATCAAGATCAAAGCTTAATGTTTGCAGTGGTTGTTCGCTTAGGTAGCGTTCCATTCGTAGTATTTTAGCTATAGGTTCGCCCGCTTTAATGTGCCCACCAAGGGGGGCTAAGTATTCAACCATGCCACCCATAGGCGCATAGTAAGCAATATAATCATTTAGTTGGCAGCCATACCTTGTCATCACTTTTGGCTTGTAGGGCGCATCAACAAATACTTGCTTATGATTTAAATAACTTAAAATACTTTGAGCATCATCAAACGCCGCGCTTAAATCTATTTTTTCTTGGCTTCCCAGCTCTACCGTAAAGGCTTCAACTTGTACGTTAAAATTTCGGCCTTGCTGAGCAAGTTGCTCGCTAAGTTGCCACCATGGACAAAAGCTCGCTTCATCCATTGCCCCATCAAAGTCATTAGGAATCACTAGCACATGGGGAATATTAAAGTAACGGGCACTTTCTGTGGCATATTCAGGACAATATAAGTGCTGACTAGAAATAGGCCCAGTGTGTAAATCTAAAACAATATCAGCTTGATGCGCTAGTCTTTGTAAGTTTAGCGCTATGCGTTTACCCGTTGTTAAACGATAGTCTGGGCCATTAAGTTGCTGCTCAACATCATTAATTAACGCGGTTTTAAACGCTGTTTTTAGAGCTGTATCGTCAGCGTCGTAGTATTGCTTTGCAAACTGTGATGCAAGCTGATTATTACAGTGATACATACGATTCCAATTAGTCCCCGTAATAGGGTCGAATCGGCCAAGCGTAAATTCGCCCGATTTTTGATTACAGCCAATGGGGTTAGCGTAGGGAACTAAGGTAATATCACCTTTTAAATTAAGGTTTTTTAGCTGTTCAAGTAGCTGATAAATAACCGCGTTACCTTGCACTTCGGCGCCATGCATATTAGCTTGTATATACACACTTGGGCCTGTGCCATCGCCCTTTAAACGATAGACAGGAATGGTCAGTGGTAGGCCATTTGCCACTTCACCAACTACAATATTTTCCTGGCTTATAGCTGTGGTGTTATTCATTTTTATTACCTCAAGTAGTGGCTTGCATCTTCTGCTTGGCGAATACAGTTGATTTCGCCATGGTGTATAACATATTCACCGGCCAGTTCATGGCACAAAAAGTACGGCATACTTTCGGTAAAACCATAAGCACCGCATTGACTAAACACCAGCCAGTCATGTTCATTTAAATCGCTCGGTAATTGGTGCTCCCCTAAGCAGTCTAGCGCTGTACATAAAGGTCCGTATAGGCTCATTGCTTGGTTTGCTGCGTTTGAATCTCGTAATAAACGCGTAGGAAAGTCTTGATTAGTAACCGCAGGGCGCAATAAGTGATTAATACCGCCGCTCATAATTACCTGCTGTTGGCCGTAGTTTAATTTGCGCTCAACCACCGGTGTGGCGTAGTGGCCGCATTCGCCTACAGCATAGCGACCTAGTTCCATCCACAGCTCTTTAACACCCGCATCGCGTTTAATCTTTGCAAGGGCTGCTATTAATGCATCCCAGCTTAAAGTCGGGTCATTAAGGGTATAAGGAATACCTAAACCGCCACCTAAATCTAAAATATTCAGGTTTATATTTAAGTTATTAGCAAGGACTGTAAGTGGTGTAATCATTTGCGACCACAGATCTGCAAGTTTGTCGCTGCTGAGCATGTTACCCCACTGAAAAATATGTAGGCCATTAAAGCTCAATTCTGTGTAGTCTTTAGTATTTAGCGATTGCCATTCATCGCACCCTAAGCCAAATGGAGTAAGACTATCACCACCAAGTGGGTTTTTATCACCCTCGGGCCAGCGTAATTGAACACGCAGTAATACTTGCAACTGGCACTGCTGGGCATTGGCTTGTTCGTTTAACCAACGCACCTGATTAAGACTTTCTGCCACAAAGGTGCGTACGCCACGTGCAATAAAATGTTTAATTTGTTTTGGGCTTTTAGCAGGGCCCGTGTTGAGCACGCGCTCGCTGTTAATTCCTTGGGCAAGTACTTGCTCAAGCTCGCCTTTACTGGCGACATCAAAGTTAAAACCAGCGCTATCTAAGCGTTGGATCACGCTAGATAACGGGTTCGCTTTAACCGCATACCAAAGTTTTACCTCGGTTTGTGCTACTAAACGCGTTAAATGTGTGTTCAATGAATCAAGATCATAAACAAAAAAGGGCGTATCAAGTTGGCTTGCTAGCTCATCAATAGCGCTTTTAACGGGCGTGCTCAAAAAGGTCATTAACGTAAAACCTCTTCAAGCAATAATGACGCGTCACTTTGCTCGTCACGGTATTTAACAATTAAGGCACACGACATACTCAAGCCTTGAGCACGGGCCCAGTCGTTTGACGCAGGGCGAGAGCCTGGGATCACAATCGCGTATTCAGGGATTGCTTCGCCTTTATCAAGCTGACGCTCATTAACGCAGTCATAAACAGGGATGGTTGCAGATAAGCGAACACCTGGGGCTAGTACCGCGCCTTTTTTAACTACCACGCCTTCAACAATCACACAGCCTGCACCAATGAATGCATCGTCTTCTATGACCACAGGGCTTGCGCCAATGGGCTCAAGTACCCCGCCTAATTGTACCGCGGCGCTCAAATGAACATTTTTACCCACTTGCGCACATGAGCCAACCAATGCGTGGCTATCTACCATAGTCCCCTCGTCAATAAAGGCGCCAATATTTACGTACGCAGGTGGCATAATAATAGTGCCTTTGGCAACATGTGCACCACGGCGCACACTTGAACCACCTGGCACCATGCGAACGCCTGCTGTGGCTTCAAAGCATTGCGGCGCTAGATTATGTTTATCTACAAAGCCACCAGGAAACTCCATGTTAGTGCCGTTTTTAAATGCCTCTAAAATGCCTTGCTTTACTTCTACGTTAGCGTGCCATTGGCCGTTTTCGTCTTGTGTTGCTGCGCGAACTGCGCCCGTTTCTAAATTATTTAATAGTTCTAACCAGCTCATTATAAAAACCTGTATTTAATGCCAAGATAAAATGGTGTTGTTTGCCGATGAAATGTCATCTGTGTGTGTCAGCTCAAGGTGTGTTAAAGGTGGACGTAAATGCGGACTGCTAATACGCCCTTGTAAATGCATTAACACTTTGACTGGAATAGGGTTTGCTACTGAAAATAAGCTATTGATAGCGCTAGACCACTGAACAAAAAGATTAGGGTGTTGGCCGCTTAAACTGCGCTTTACAAACTCATGGGTTTGCACTGGCCATGCATTGGCTGCAACCGACACTAAACCTTTTGCACCTGCTTGGGCAAAATAAGGCATGAGGGCATCGTCACCACTAAAAATGGCTAGTTCAGGCGCTGCTTGTCGATAGGCTTCAAATTGAGAAATACAGCCACTGGCTTCTTTGAGTGCCCATAAATTTTTATGTTGTTTGAGGTTTTCAATGGTTGCAATGGGAATGCTAATCGCACTACGTCCTGGTACGTTATAAAGCATACAAGGATGAGAACTGGCATTGAGCAGGCTTTCAAACCAATGCGTTTGCCCCACTGCACCGGGTTTGGCGTACAAAGGCGAGCCAAGTAAAAAACCATGAATAGGCAGTTGGTTGCAGTAGTTAACCCATTCAAGCTGCTGCTTTAAGTTACTACCACCGACTGCGACCATAAGCGGGACGCTCGGCTGTAATTGGCAAACATGCTCTACGATGGCTTGCTGCTCTTTTAGGGTCAGGGCTAACCCTTCGCCAGTGCTACCAAGTAATAAAATGCCGTTGTTAGCGGCTTCTTGTTCGGCCACCAAGGTGTCTAAGGTTGCGTAATCAACTAGGCCATTTTGATCAAATGGGGTGATCAGCGCAGTCCATAAATGGAAATTGTTAATATTGAAGTTGTTGATCATCTCTCACGAACTTATAGGGCATTCGTCGAGTTATTGGCGGGTATTTAGGGTGCCTGACTCTTTGAATGTATTTATAATTCGAAGAGCGAATGGGCTTAAATAATAGGGCGCACGGCCTTATTATACTAAGACCAGAAGCTCTCCACCAAATATGTTATTGGTGACAGTCGCTAGGATTCAACCTAGTCGCCCGAAGTAATCTTTCACAAAAAAGTGTTACCTCTCGGCGTTAATTCCCCTCACGTATGCTCAATGGAGTTTGCGCTCCTAACATACGCTACCTGAATAACGCACCTCTTCCAGCCCTTTGCATTTGCTATTGAAAAATCAATTAGCAAATACAATGTAATAGGGTAAGTGTGGCGATTAAACCACTTTAGCCGTCTAGGTGTCAAGTGACTAAATACAGAATAGTTCATCGATAATAGCAACGGTTACGTATTGGCTGCTTTTCTCGTAAACTAGTTTCATGGTCGAAGTAAGGTATTAAGCAGATGGAAAAATTTAGCGATATTTATAAGCGTGCAGTGGAGCGAAAGGGCTCTGAAAAAATGCTTAAATTGTTACTCGAAAAACCTTTATCAACAAAGCAACTCGTCACATTAAGTGATGATGATTGGCTAGAAGAATTTACTCGGAAAGTTTTTCAAAGTGGTTTTTATTGGTCGGTGATCAACAGTAAGTGGGCCGGATTTAGAGAGGTTTTCTGGGATTTCAGTGTTGAAAAATTATTGATGATGCCACCAGACATGTTAGAACAAAAAGCCAGTGACGAACGGATTGTGCGCAATTATAAAAAAGTAAAAACCATTACTGATAATGCGTATATGATCCACGAAGTTGCAGAGCAACACGGCAGCTTTAGTCAGTTTATTGCTAACTGGCCAAGTGAGGATATTATTGGCTTGTGGGCATATTTAAAAAAGCATGGTGCAAGGCTTGGTGGTAATACCGGCCCTTATGCACTGCGCGCCTTGGGGAAAGATACTTTTTTACTTTCAAGAGATGTAGAAAGCTATTTGCGTGCACATAAAATTATAGATGGTGGATTGCAAACTAAAAAGTCACTAAATGCGGCGCAGGCATTCTTTAATGAACTGCAGCAGCAAAGCGGCTTAAGCATGCAAGAGCTAAGCTTAATTGTCGCTTATGGTGTAGGCGACAATCGCGTAGGTATCAGCCAAAAACAATAGGATTAAACATGAAATTAGTGCCAAGGTATACCGACATTGGTGAGGGGTTTGCAATTAGCGATCATCCAGCCAAGGTGACAGCGCCACGGTTATTGTTATGGAATGAGCCCTTAGCCGAACAATTTAATATACAAGTGAATGCAGATTCTCGAGCAAATATATTCAGTGGAAATGAACCTCAAGCAGTTTCTGCAGTTGCATTAGGGTATTCGGGTCATCAGTTTGGTCATTTTTCTCCACGCTTAGGAGACGGCCGAGCGCATTTACTTGGCGCGATCAGTGATGATAAAAACCAGCTTTGGGATTTGCAATTAAAAGGCGCTGGCGCTACGCCATTCTCGCGTGGTGGAGATGGGCGCTGTGCATTAGGACCTGCTATTCGTGAGTACGTAATGAGCGAAGCAATGCATGCGCTTGGCATTCCTACTACGCGTTGTTTAGCCGTGGTTGGTAGTGGTGAAACTGTTTATCGTAACCCGCCGCAACCTGGCGCTATTGTAACGCGACTCGCGAGTAGTCATATTCGAGTTGGCTCGTTTCAATATTTAGCTACCCAAGGCGATTTGACCAGTCTAAAAAACTTAGCCGATTTAGCCATTCAAAGACATTGCCCTGAAATTAACAGCACTGGCGCCCAGCGATACTTGGATTTTCTAGCCGTAGTGATAACCAATCAAGTTAACTTAGTCGTAAGTTGGATGAGGGTGGGGTTTATTCATGGGGTAATGAATACCGACAACACCTTAATTAGTGGTGAAACCATAGATTACGGTCCATGTGCCATGATGAACCAGTTTGATTTTGATACCGTGTTTAGCTCTATTGATAAGCAAGGGCGTTACGCATTTGGTAATCAGCCAAACATGGCGAGTTGGAACTGTGCTCGCTTAGCTGAGAGTCTAATGGCACTAATAAGTGACGACGATGAGCAAGCCGTAGCAATGCTGACACCTATCATTGCAGACTTTTCGACCCAATTTAATCAGCAATTTAGCGCTATGTGGGCACAAAAGTTAGGGCTAACAATAGCTGATGATAAAGATAATGAGCTGGTGGGGGAGTTACTAGGGCTATTAAAAGAACACCAGCTTGATTATACCAATACTTTTAATGCACTCACTGAGTCGTTAAATGGGCAAGCTGAAATACCATCAGCACTTACCTCTTGGGCACAGCAATGGCAAACACGAACTAATGAGCACAGCTATCAAGTGATGCGACAAGCCAATCCGAGCGTGATCCCACGTAACCATATTATTGAAGATATTATTACTCAGTACACTACGCATGGGGATAGTGAGCTACTCAGTCGTTTTAGCAAAGTGATGTCGAGCCCTTACACAAGCCATGCGCAGGCCACTGAGTTTCAAACGCCGCCCGAAGATGATAAGAATTATCGTACTTTTTGCGGTACTTAAGTATGGTTTATTGCATTTTAAAATGAATATAAAAGGTCATTTTTTACCCCTGCGATGTTCATTCATAGAGCAAACTATGAACGAATGATACCATAACATCCATAAAGGCTAGTGATCGTATGGGGTTTAAAGCGATTGTTTGCTTTTTGAGCTAGTCTTTGTTCAGTAACATTTTTTATGGGCTAGTTTTATTATCCTAAGATATTGAAAAAATATATTTGCGTTAAGTATTGATTAACAAAGGCTCAGTTACTGTATAGGTAAGTTAGAAGAGCTAGCAATGCTTAGCTACATTTTTAGTTGTTAAAATGGGAAGAAAACAATGAAATTAAAATCACTTACAATTGCCATAGCGTTAGCTGCAACTAGCGCATCTACTTTTGCTGCCGAACAAGAAGGTTTTTACATTGGTGCGTTCGGTGATTACTACGATGCTTCGTGGAAAAACATGCGTGAGCAGGCTGGCCTTGACGTTAATGAGTCAACAGGTTGGGGTGCTGAATTAGGTTACCGCTTTAATGATTACTGGAGCGCACGTTTAGAATACGCAGACCTAGATTTTAATGCACATGACAAAGTACTTAACAACCGCAACGATATTGACGGCGAACGTTACGGTATCGATGCGCTTTACCACTTTGGCGGCGGCCCTTTTTACGGTTTATTCGGTCTGAAAGACATTGATGTTGTTGATGACAACACGTTTGTAAATGCAGGTGTAGGTTACCGACACTTTGTTACAGACAACTTCTTTGTAAATGCTGAAACCAGTGTTTACCAAGGTTTAGACAAAGGCTACACAGATGTTGGCGCAAAATTAGGTATTAACTACTTTTTCGGCCAAAAATCAGCGCCAGTAGCACCAGTTGAGCCTGCACCACAACCAGAGCCAGAAATTGTTCCAGTGCCGGTAACACTTGCTGATACTGATAAAGATAGCATTCCTGATGTAGATGACAAATGTGCTAACACACCGATGACAGATGCGGTTGATAGTGATGGTTGTACACTTTATGAAGATACTGAAGTAACAGTAAGCTTGTTAGTAACATTCCCTAACAATGACTCGTCAGTTTCACAGCAGTACTTAAATGATATTGACGAAGTAGCGTCTTTCTTAAAAGAGTACCCAGATACAACTGTACTTCTTGAAGGTCATACGTCTGCAGTAGGTAAAGCGTCTTACAATAAATGGTTATCTAAAAAACGTGCTGATGCAGTAGCTAAAAAGCTAATTGCTGATGGTATTGCAGAAGATCGCATTACAACAGCTGGCTTAGGCGAAGAACGCCTTAAAAATGAAGCGAATACGGCACAAGCACACGCTGAAAACCGTCGTGTTGAAGCACACGTAAAATCTATTAAACGTGTAAAAGTACTACGTTAATAGTTTCTAATTAAGTAAAAACCCAGCTTATGCTGGGTTTTTTTATGGCTGTTAATAAGTATTCATGAAAGTTGATTTTATGAAATTCACTATTCATATTATTAATAATCGATATAACTAGTTGCCCAAGTGGATGGATTTTAATCTATGTATAAAAGCTTTATAATCGAGCGTTAGAATACTATAAGTATTGGGTTATAGTGTGTTTTGTAAACACTACCGAATACTTTCACGTCACCAAGAGGGCAATACTGTGCTACAAGAATATCGTAAACACGTAGAAGAACGTGCCGCGTTAGGTATCGTACCAGCGCCATTAGATGCTCAGCAAACGGCTGATCTTATTGAGCTAATTAAAACTCCACCGGCAGGTGAAGAAGAATTCGTCCTAGAACTACTAATCAATCGTGTACCGCCGGGTGTCGATGATGCAGCCTATATTAAAGCTGGTTTTTTAGCGGCAGTTGCAAAAGGTGAAGCCGTTTCTCCACTTCTTTCTAAAGAAAAAGCAGCTGAATTGCTTGGTACTATGCTTGGTGGCTACAATATCGCGCCAATGGTTGACCTACTTGATGACGAAGCGTTAGCGCCAATCGTAGTTAAGGGCCTTGCAAACACATTACTAATGTTTGATGCGTTTTACGATGTAGAAGAAAAAGCAAAAGCAGGTAATACATACGCCAAACAAATCATTGAGTCTTGGGCTGCCGCAGAATGGTTTACTAATAAGCCAGCTGTTGCTGAAAAGATCTCGGTTACTGTATTTAAAGTCACTGGTGAGACAAACACGGATGACTTATCACCCGCTCCAGATGCATGGTCACGTCCTGATATTCCACTTCACGCACTAGCGATGCTTAAAACAGAACGTGATGGTATTAATCCTGACAAAAACGGTGAAGTAGGTCCTGTCACTCAACTTGAAGAATTAAAAACTAAAGGCTTACCACTTGCTTACGTAGGTGATGTTGTTGGTACCGGGTCTTCACGTAAATCTGCTACTAACTCTGTGCTTTGGTTTATGGGTGCTGATATCCCATTTGTCCCAAATAAGCGCGTAGGTGGTGTCTGTTTAGGTAACAAGATTGCGCCTATCTTTTTCAATACAATGGAAGACTCGGGTGCATTACCAATCGAATTAAATGTTGATGAATTCAACATGGGTGACCAAATCGACATTTACCCTTATGAAGGGGTTGTTAAACGTCACGGTACTGATGACGTGATCTCTACGTTCACACTTAAATCAGAGGTCATTCTTGATGAGGTTCGTGCTGGTGGTCGTATTCCACTGATCATTGGTCGCGGTCTTACAGACAAAGCACGTACATCACTGGGTTTAGGTGCAACTGACGTATTTAAAGTACCAGCAGTTACTGAAGTGTCAGATAAAGGCTTTACGCTTGCGCAAAAAATGGTGGGTAAAGCATGTAATGTTGCCGGTATTCGCCCAGGCCAATACTGTGAACCAAAAATGACTACGGTTGGCTCGCAAGATACCACGGGTCCTATGACACGTGATGAGCTTAAAGACTTAGCCTGTTTAGGCTTCTCTGCAGATTTAACCATGCAGTCTTTCTGTCATACATCGGCTTACCCTAAACCAATTGACGTAAATACGCATCATACACTTCCTGATTTCATCATGAACCGTGGTGGTGTATCGCTTCGTCCTGGTGATGGTGTAATTCACTCATGGTTGAACCGTATGTTATTACCAGACACCGTAGGTACCGGTGGTGATTCACATACGCGTTTCCCATTAGGTATTTCATTCCCTGCGGGTTCAGGTGCGGTCGCATTTGCAGCAGCAACAGGTGTTATGCCACTTGATATGCCTGAATCGATTTTGGTTCGTTTTAAAGGTGAAATGCAGCCTGGTATCACGTTGCGTGACCTCGTTCATGCCATCCCTTACTACGGTATTAAAGAAGGGCTATTAACGGTTGAGAAGAAAGGTAAAATCAACGAGTTCTCTGGTCGTATACTAGAAATTGAAGGAGTTGAGCACTTAACTGTTGAGCAAGCATTTGAACTATCAGATGCATCAGCAGAGCGTTCAGCTGCAGGTTGTACTGTTAAGCTTTCTAAAGAGTCGATCAGCGAATACCTTGAGTCTAACATTGTTATGCTTAAGTGGATGATTTCTGAAGGCTACGGTGATGTACGTACAATCGAACGTCGTATTACAGCAATGCAAGAATGGCTAGCTAACCCAGAACTAATGGAAGCGGATAAAGATGCTGAGTACAAGCATGTGCTTGAAATCGACTTAGCTGACATTAAAGAGCCGGTACTTTGTGCGCCAAATGATCCAGATGATGCGCGTTTACTGTCTGATGTAACAGGCGAGAAAATCGATGAAGTATTTATCGGTTCTTGTATGACTAACATTGGTCACTTCCGTGCCGCAGGTAAATTACTCGATGGCTTTACTGGTCGTATTCCAACACAGCTTTGGGTTGCACCGCCAACTAAGATGGACAAAGACCAGCTTACGGACGAAGGTTACTACGGTATCTTTGGTCGTGTTGGAGCACGTATTGAAACGCCTGGGTGTTCACTGTGTATGGGTAACCAAGCACGTGTTGCAGATAAAGCAACGGTTGTGTCTACCTCAACACGTAATTTCCCTAACCGTTTAGGTACAGGCGCAAATGTGTTCTTAGCTTCAGCAGAGCTGGCAGCAGTAGCGGCAATTTTAGGTAAATTACCTACTCCGGCTGAGTACCAAGAATATGCAGCGAAAATCAATGCAACGGCAGCAGATACCTACCGTTACTTGAACTTCCACCGTATGCCTCAATACACTAAAAAAGCAGACAACGTAATTATTCAGCAAGCTGTATAATTAATAGAGTTTGAATGAAAAGCCCGCTTCGGCGGGTTTTTTGTCGTTTGAATTTAATTTGGATTATTCATGCTTTAATAATCTTATATTGAATTAAATTTAAGTATTATTTACTTTTTAGTTGAATAATAAAGCAAAAAATCCTCGCTATATGCATTAAAATCCCTGCCAATATTATCATTATTATAAGCAGGATTTTATGACCGCATTAAACAACCAGAATTTACTGCAACTTCGTTTTATTAACCAAGCCAACATTGATTTGGTTAAGCCTTCTTTTGATAACTTACCTGCAAACCCATATGCAGATGGTGCGTTTCGCAAACGCCGTTATTCAGTAGTTAAACTACAAAATGGTGAGCTTAATCTTCAAGCGACTAAAGCGTTTGTGCAAGACGATTCAATTAATACCTTTCAAGGTAATGTTGAACGTACTTACGAAAATTTAGAGCAAAGCTTGCTTGAGTCTGAGGGTATGAAAAGTATTGTTAGCGAATTTTGTGCGATTACCGGTATTGATGCAGAGCGTGATATTGAAATTCACCAATTTAGAATGCTTGCCATTGATAGCGACACGCCAGCAGCCCCAGAAGGTGTGCATCAAGACGGGTTTGATCATGTGTGTGTATGTGGTGTTTCTCATGAGAATTTAGAAGGTGGTGAGCTATTGGTTTATGAAAACCAACAAGCTGAACCTTGTTTTAAAATGGAAATAAAAGACGGCATGTTTGCACTAATTAATGACCGTCAGGTATGGCATAACGCCACGCCAATGAACAAAATTGATGCTAACAAACCAGGTTACCTGGATTGTTTTGTACTAACTGCTTAAGAGAAATAAAATGAATTTAATGCAATTGCGCGCGCAATTTCCTGCTTTAATGCAAACGGTTGATGGCAAGTCACCGGTATTTTTAGATGGGCCTGGTGGCTCACAAGTACCCCAGCAGGTACTCAGTGCCATGACCGCTTATTTAGGGCATTACAATTCAAACTTGGGCGGTGCGTTTTTCTCAAGTGACAAAACGGTTGAGTTAATGGCTAATGCGCGTCAAGCGGCGGCTGATTTGTTAAATGCGCCTAGTGCACAAAATATTGTGTTTGGCCCGAACATGACCAGCCTTACGTTTAGCTTCAGTCGTGCGATTTCACGCAGTTGGCAAGCAGGCGATGAAATTATTGTGACCAATGCAGATCATTTTTCAAATGTATCGTCTTGGCAGCAAGCCGCTGAAGATAAAGGTGCAGTGGTTAACACTGCGCTAATTAACGAAGCCGATTGCAGTTTAGATATGGTGCATTTTGAAAGCTTATTAAACGCTAACACTAAATTGGTTGCCGTTACGTATGCATCAAATACCACTGGCTCTATTAACGATATTAAACGCATTATAGAGCTTGCGCACAATGTCGGTGCATTGGTGTATGTTGATGCTGTGCATTATGCCCCTCATGAACTAATCGATGTGCAAGCGTTAGATTGTGACTTTTTAGCGTGCTCTGCATATAAGTTTTTTGGCCCGCACTTAGGTATGGTTTACGGTAAAGCTTCGCATTTAGAAGGGTTTACACCTTATAAAGTAGAGCCAGCAAAAGATATTGCTCCTGGTCGTTGGGAAACTGGTACCCAAAGTTTTGAAGCACTATCGGGCTTTATTGCGGCGGTTGATTACATTGCGGCAATTAGCGAACTTGATGACAGTCACTCACGCCGAGAAAAACTGCGTGTTGCGTTTGAAAAAACGAAACAACACGAGATGGCGCTTAGTGAATACTTTTTAACACGCCTGGTTAATTATCCGCGTATTAAATTGTTTGGTATTGATGACTTAGAACGCTTAAGTGAGCGTACCCCTACGTTTGCACTGACCTTTGAAGGGTTAGAGCCTCGCCAAGTGTCTGAATTTTTAGGCAAACAACATGTATGTGTATGGGATGGTAATTTTTACGCCCAAGGTTTATGCAAACAACTTGGTGTGCTTGATAAGGGCGGCGTAGTACGCATTGGTTGCATGCACTACAACACTCTAGAAGAAATGGACACGCTATTTAATTTGTTTGATGAGCTACTAGGTTAATCCCTTATTTATTCAATACTTTTTAAAGCCATAAGTAAAAATTACTTATGGCTTTTTTATTGGCTGATTACCTAGCTTTGTGGCGTTCCATATATTTGCTCTGCTCGATTGAACAAAACCCATGAGGTTAAAATATACTTATCATTTGATACTGGCTTATTGCCTCTATGTGTATGCGTGAAATATCCTGGAGCAACCACCATGGAGCCTTTTTTAGGGGCTATTTTACGATTTTGATAATAAAACTCGGTTTCTCCGCCTTCTTCAACATCATTTAAATAAAACATAAATAACAATACCCGGTGCAGGGCTTCATTATGTTGTAACTGCGGATACACCTCACTATGCCAATACGGATAGCCCCCTTTATTGACCTCATATTTTTGTGCTTGAATATTACCGAGCCTAAAAATTTGCTGCACCAATAAAGGAAGTTGTGGTTTACCTACTTCGTCATAATTGGCATGAGTCAAATCTACCGGCTGACCTGTTTTTGGGTGATATACTTTTAAACCAAATGCCCCAATCATCATAAAAATATGTTCTTCAATGTATTTAAAAACATACTGTGCAGTGGTTTGTTGAATATGTTTTAATTGTTCTGCGTATTCAGGATGATTGTTTAAGTGCAGGTCGTGGCTATCTTTTTTATTAAGATCAACGCCGCCCGATGTCATCCCTTGTTTAATATGCGGGCTTTGAGAAAAGGTGGTGATAAAGTTATCACAAAAGTCACTGCTGAGCGCGTTGTCATATACGCGGATAAAGTCCGTCATGAGTTACCTGTTTAATTATTATGGATTATTATGTTTACTGAAAAAGTGATGCCGCGCTTTAGCGAAACGGATGCACTCGGACACATCAACAATACCGTACTCCCAGTTTGGTTTGAAGCCGCCCGAGTACCTATTTTTAAATTTTTTACCCCTGATCTTAATCCTCACAACTGGAAGTTAATTATTGCTAAGGTTGAAGTGTCGTTTGTCGGCGAGCTATTTTATGCTCATGAAGTGACAATTAACACCAGCATAGAGCAGATTGGTAATAGCTCATTTGTGATCCGCCAAGAAGCCTGGCAGCAAGATAAGTGTTGCGCTATTGGTAAAACGGTCATGGTACGTTATGACTTTGCCAGCAAAACAAAGCAAATGCTTTCGGCTGATGAAAAAGCTGCATTAACACAGCACCTTGTTGCAACGAGTTAATCGCAGTTTAGCTATGACTTAGTTAAATATTGCCCTAAGGCAATGACTTGTTTTTCAGTAAAGCGTAGTCCGAGCTTAGTTCTGCGCCACAATATATCTGCGTTAGTTCTTAACCATTCATGGTTAACTAAGTGTGCCATAGCTGCGCGCTATACGTTTTAAGGTGTCGATTGGTAGCCTCTTTTTTGTGGGCTCCAGTATTTAATATTGGATTTTTATGTTGTGACAGCTAATTGCTATTTGTAGGTATGCTAAAAAGGTTGGCCTTGAAATAGGCCAACCATAGTACTTCTCTTTACTGACCATGTATCGATGATTGCTGAAGTTAGATTGATAAATCACGAGTTACTCGACCGCATATCTTGATTAAGCGGAAAATCCACCGTCGATCATCAAGTCAGCGCCAGTGATATAACCCGCTTCTGAGCTAGCAACGAATGCAACTAAGCTCGCAATCTCCTCCACTTGACCATAACGACCAAGTGCACCTATTGCTTTTACAGGCTCCGAAGTATCGCCATTGTCTGGGTTTAAGTCAGTATCGACTGGACCAGGAAGAATGTTATTAACTGTAATGCCTCTAGGGCCTAGATCGCGAGAGAGACCTTTAACCAATCCGGTTAGTGCAGACTTACTCATTCCATATATTGAACCGCCAGCAAAAGGAATGCGCTGAGCGTTCGTACTACTGATATTGATTATTCTGCCATTATTTTTCATGCGTTTCGCGGCTTCATGAATAGCCACAAACACACTTCTTACATTGGTATTAATGGTCTTGTCCCAATTATCCATTGTCAATTTTTCAATACTGTCCCAGATCAGCGTACCTGAGTTATTTACGACAATATCAATTTGACCAAGTTGTTCTATGGTTTCGCTGATTGCATTTCTGATATCTTCAGGCTTAGTGCTATCCGCCTTTATTGCGATGACTTTGCTACCTTGTGAAGTTAAGTTCTCAGCAATCGCTTTAGCTTTTTCGTGAGATGACACAAATGTAAAAGCAACAGACGCTCCCTCCAATGCCAACCTCTCAACAATGGCGGCACCAATACCGCGACTGCCACCTTGGATAAAAGCAACCTTCCCACTGAATCTATTGAAGTTATTCATTATGTTTACCTTAATTAAAATTAGTTGATGTGAATAATCTCGTTGATGTATGCAGAATAATCGATTCACATTGGTTTATTAAGTCTTTAAAATGATAAACACAAAGTCCTGCAGGGAATTAATGATGTTAAAAAGCCAATTTATAGAAGTTCGTCACTTTGTCACCGTTGCGCAGTTGGGGAGTTTTACCCTTGCGGCTCAAGCGCTTGGAATGACCGGTTCAGCTTTAAGTAAAAGCGTTGCTCGACTAGAAAAACAGCTAGGCACCAAACTCCTTCATCGAACAACTCGACGCATCGCGTTAACCAATGATGGGGATTCCTATTTAGCCGACTGCCTTAAAGCGATGACCATTTTAGAGGAAGCAGAGAAGCGCTTAAGCAATCAACAGTTATTGCCATCAGGGCGTGTGCGTATTGATTTACCCGCAGTTCTCGGTAGAAGAGCAATCCTACCCAAGTTGCTAGAATTAACGTCCAAGTTCGAGCAATTAGATCTATCTATTACCTTTAATGACCGTCCTACGGATTTAGTTAGTGATGGGATTGATCTTGCGATCCGCGTTGGGCACTTAGAAAACTCGGGCGATATTGTTGCACGTAAAATTGGGGAGCAAAAAAGGGTGATATGTGCCTCTCCCTCTTATTTGGCAACTCGAGGGCCGATTACCAAAAAAGAAGATCTAGCCCAACATGATTGCATCGTCGGTTGGCCTATAGGACAAAGGCATAGTTGGCTGCTGAAAAATGCTAAAGGGGCAACCGAATCTGTTGATATTTCAGCACGTCATGAGATAGCCGACTGTGAAGGTATTTTGCAATCGACTTTATCTGATGCAGGTTTAGCTCAACTACCAGTATGGTTAGTGAAGCAATACCTTGATGATGGGCAATTATGCCCTGTATTAGAGAAATTCAATGGCGAAGGAGCACCCATCAGTATTGTTTGGCTAAAAACACCTTACATTCTGCCTAAAATAAGAGTCACCATAGATGAGATTATTACTTTAGCTAGCCGTCATCCAGATGTTTTTGAGGCTTCTTTGTGATTTTGATTAATCGAAGTACGACATCGCAGGTACTTTTAGTATTATTGTGTGCGCCCATAAGTATTCTTGTGTTTACTTGCTCACTCTTGTCGTCAGTGCTATTGAAAAGTCTAACTTGTTCAATGCAATACAATGTAGCCATTTTGCGTATAAATCGTTGCGCTCTTCACTGCTTATACTTGGTTCAAAGCGGCGAACGCTTGGCAAGCTGCGCAGTTGATTCATACACCTCAGTTTGTAATCCTGCTAAGTAAGTCACCCCCAGTGAGGTGGTTTCGGTTAAAGTAAGGCGCTCACTCATCACAGCACCTTGTTGCAACGAGTTAATCGCAGTTTAGTCGTGGCAAGCAGGATGTTTAGTCAAATATTGCCCTAAGGCAATGACTTGTTTTTCAGTAAAGCGTAGTCCGAGCTTAGTTCTGCGCCACAATATATCTGCGCTGTTTTTTGCCCATTCATGGTTAACTAAGTAATCAACTTCTTGTGCATATAAGCCATGGCCAAAGTGATAACCTAAATCGCCGATTGCTTGGCTTTTACCCAATAATTGAAAACTAAGCGTGCCATAACTGCGAACCATACGTTTTAAGGTGTCGATTGACAGCCAAGGGTAGCTGCTTTCTAACTGAGCGATAAGGTATGCTTGGTTACTAAAGTCGCCGCCTGGTAAAGGGGTGTTTTTCGTCCACGAGCCACTCATTTTTGGGTAAAAAGGCGCTAACTTATTGACGGCATTTTCTGCAAGCTTTCTATAAGTGGTAATTTTGCCACCAAACACACTTAATAATGGAGCATGATCAGCCTCATTATTTAATATCAGTTTGTAATCGCGGGTGACCGCTTGGGCATCTGTTGATTTGTCATCTAACAGCGGGCGCACGCCACTAAATGTGTGCACAATATCCGCTTCGCTTATTGGCTTTTTAAAGTAATGATTAGTAATACTGATCAGGTATTCGATTTCTTGCTCACTAATTTTTACATCAGTAATATCGCCGGTGTACTCTTCATCCGTGGTGCCAATTAGTGAGTAATCTTGCTCATAAGGAATCACAAATACAATACGGTTATCCTCGTTTTGTAAAATATAGGCAACCGGCTGGCTGTGGATCCGAGGCACCACAATGTGACTGCCTTTTACAAGACGAACAGTATGTGGTGTGGGCTGGGTAAATACATCTTCAAATAATGACGCGACCCAAGGGCCAGCAGCATTTACAACACTTTTAGCTTTAATATTTAGGTGTTGTTTGCTGGCTTGCTGCTCTAAAGTCACATCCCAATAGTCTGCGTTACGGGTGGCTTTAATACAGCGCGTGCGTGTTGCAATGGTGGCGCCCAAATTATGCGCTGCTTGTGCGTTTAAAATCACTAAGCGCGCGTCATCAACCCAGCCGTCTGCGTATTCAAAGCCTTGGGTGATGCTGCTGTTAAGTACGCTATCGCGGTTAAACTCAATCGCTTTTGAAGCGGGTAAAGTATTACGCCAAGCTAGATGGTCATAAATAAATAACCCCATGCGGATCATCCATGGCGAACGCAAATGTGCTTGGTGCGGCAGTCGAAAAGACAGTGGCCACATAATATGAGGTGCTTTTTTTAACAGTACTTCACGCTCACGCAAGGCCTCTCTTACCAATCTAAATTGATAGTTCTCTAAATAGCGAAGCCCGCCATGAATAAGTTTGCTGCTATTAGAAGAGGTAGCAGAGGCTAAATCGTTCTGCTCACATAAGAGTACTTTTAAGCCACGACCACTAGCATCGGCTGCAATGCCAGCGCCATTAATACCGCCGCCAATAATGAGTAAGTCATATTCGTTGTCGTGTGAGCTCATAGATTTCACAGTGTTTAGTCTCTCTCGTCGTCAGTGCTATTAGAAAGTCTAACTTGTGCAATGCAATGTAGCCACTTTGCGTATAAATCGTTGCGCTCTTCACTGCTCATGGTTGGTTCAAAGCGACGATCGCTTTTCCACATGTTGGCAAGCTGCGCAGTAGATTCATATACCCCAGTTTGCAGGCCTGCTAAGTAGGCAACCCCCAATGAAGTGGTTTCGGTCAAGGTTGGGCGTTCAACGCTTGCGCCTAAAATGTTAGCTAAAAATGCCATGGCCCAATTATTGTTTGCCATGCCGCCATCAACTCTTAAAATACTAGGGCGAAGTCCGTCACCCTCCATGGCTTTTTGTAAATCTTTGGTTTGATAACCCACCGACTGCAAGGCAGCTGCGACAATAGTACTAATGCCTGAATCTCGGGTTAGGCCTAAAATAGCGCCTCTTGCATTTGCATCCCAATAGGGCGCTCCTAAGCCAGTAAACGAGGGCACTAAAAACACCCCATGATCTAAAGGAACACCTTTGACAAGGGCTTCACTTTCACCTGCGTTTTCTAATAGTTTTAGGCCTTCTACTATCCACTGCATGGTGGCACCAGCCATAAAAATGCTGCCTTCAATCGCATAGGTTGGTTTGCCGTTGAGCCGATATGCAAGAGTGGTTAATAAACGATTACTTGATTTTAGTGCTTTATCGCCAGTGTTAAGCATTAAAAAGCAGCCTGTTCCGTAGGTGCTTTTTGCCATACCTTCTTCAAAACAGGCTTGACCAATTAAAGCCGCTTGCTGATCGCCAGCAATACCACAAATAGGAATTTCACTACCGAACAACTCGCTGCTTGTTAACCCAAAATCAGCCGCTGAGTCCATTACCTCAGGTAACATAGCCAGTGGGATATCAAATAAAGCCAGTAATTCTTCATCCCAGCATTGCTGATGAATATTAAACAGTAAAGTTCGTGAGGCATTAGTGGCATCGGTTTTGTGCACTTTACCGTCGGTTAATTGCCACAATAAGTAGGTATCTACCGTGCCAAATGCTAGTTCACCTGCATGTGCTTGCTCTTTAGCGCCAGTAACGTTATCTAAAATCCAACGAACTTTGGTTGCAGAAAAATAAGGGTCGAGTACTAAACCGGTTTTATCATTCACCATTTTTGTATGCCCGGCATGACGTAAACTATCGCAATATTCACTAGTGCGTCGGTCTTGCCATACAATCGCGTTATAAATAGGTTGCCCAGTTTTTTTATTCCACACTAAAGTGGTTTCTCGCTGATTAGCAATGCCGATGGCAATTATGTCGGCGGCGGTTACTTGTTGCTGCGCTAAGAGGTTTTTGACGCTGGTTAATACAGTTTGCCAAATATCTACAGGGTCGTGTTCAACCCAACCATTTTTTACAAAATGCTGAGGGAAGGTTTGTTGAGCACTCCCTATCATCTGTGCATCTTTGCTATATAAAATAGCCCGAGAGCTTGTCGTTCCTTGATCAATCGAGAGTAAGTATTTAGCCATAAAAATAACGTTGTTTAATTTAGATAAAGATAGCTTGTCTTTAAGCGAAACGAATAGCAATGCTTTTGCACCATAATGGTTAAAATTATAGATTAGCAGAGGGTAGGAGAGGGAAATGATAATTAAATTATGGCGCCTATTATTTAATAGACGCCAAGCAATAGTGATTAATTAGTACTCGTTAATTGTTGATGTAACCAATCTTTTAATATCATTCTGTCGTGCTTTAGCTGCTGCATAGCTTCGTCATCGATAGGTGAATCTTGTAGTTCAAGTACCCGAATTTCTTTATCGATTTCATTGTATTGTTTTGCTTTAGTAGCAAAGTTTTCATCATTTGCATTGAGTTTTGCAATTGTTTGCGTGTAATCAGGAAAGTCTTTAGTTAATGAATGGTCTTCGCCTAACATAGGTTACTCCTTGCTTATACGTATTTAATGCGTTGTTGGATAATGCAGGTCACTTTACTGATAGACAGTTTGTAACTACTGAATTACTCATATAATAGAGCTTGGGCTGATTTAAAATAAATCAACCATTGCTGATTGTAAGCGAGCTATTTGTATTAGCTGAGCTGCAAAACACTGACACCTGCAAAGCCTTCAGTTAGAATATGCATGCAATAACCATCCGCCTAATTACTTTGAGTACTTTAATACATGCTTTTAATGATCGATAACTACGACTCGTTTACCTACAATTTGGTACAGTATTTTCAACGATTAGATCAAGAAGTGGTGGTAAAACGTAACGACCAAATAACGCTGAGCGAAATTAAACAGTTAAACCCCGATCATATTGTGATTTCTCCAGGCCCTAAAAGCCCAAGTGAAGCGGGAGTATCGTTATCTGTTGTAGAGCAATTTAAAGGAACTTATCCTATATTAGGTATTTGTTTGGGGCACCAAACCATTGCTCAGGTGCTAGGTGGTAAGGTGGTGCGCGCTAAACAGGTTATGCATGGAAAAACATCGCCAATTTATCATCAGCATCAAGGTATGTTTAAAGGTTTACCCAACCCGCTGACAGTGTGCCGCTACCATTCTTTAATTGTTGAAGCACACTCATTGCCTAAAGAACTAGAAGTAACAGCATGGACACAAAGCAACACTGGGCTGCGTGATGAAATTATGGGATTGTTGCATAACGAGCTCGCACTTGAAGGCGTGCAGTTTCACCCTGAAGCAATTTTGACCGAGCAAGGCTTAGCCTTACTTGATAACTTTTTAACGCGCTTCTAGGCTTATACCTGTAAGCTATTTTCCTTTTTTGCCTTAAGATAGAGTTTATGACCGATACATTGCAGCAACAGCGAATTGTTAACGTGCTACACCAACGAGCGCATGATTTGCTACTGGGTCATAGTTTTGCTAATCAGCAAATAGGCTTTATTCATACCTTAGACCTCAATGACGGTAAACCCGTTAAAAAGCGTACCTTATTAGAAGTTGAAGTGGCCGCTCAGCAAAAGCGTCAACAAAAAAGTACTTCACATCAAAAGTTACAGGCAAAAACCAGTCAAAAATTACATACGGTTATTGAAACCGTGATGGCCAAACGTCTTGAAGACATAGATTTAGTCATCAAAGACACTGTTGGTATAGATGATAATGTGCCCGCGATACTTGATATTCTTGCAACACGCGCGGCATCGGTCGGTCGTTTAGAGCCGCTAATTAACGATTTAAACTGGCTTGGACGAGAGCTGGTTACCTTAGTTAATTTACCTTTTTATCGTAAGCAACGCAGTAAAGGCACCTCAGTCAAAGTAGATACCCCAGCATTGGCATTACGTTATTTAGGCTTAGACAACCTGCAACTGGTAGTGCCTACTTTTGCAGTGCGCCATTGGATGCCAAACAGTACCGCACCATTTCCGCTATTAAAGCGCAGGTTAAAAGACAATACTATGTCATGTGCTATTGCGGCACAAACTCTAGCGCAGCTTAATGGGTTAAATCCCATGCATGCATTTACCTTAGGCATGTTATTAAATGTGGGGCAAATTGCCTTAGTGCGCTTATACTTAAAAGTGTTTGAGCAAGTATGGCAACGCAAAATACAGCGTGCTCGTGAAGAAGGTGACAAAAACCTACACACTGCGTTGTTGGAGTTAAAACCTGACCCGCTATTTTTAACGACATTGCTGAATGAAAAATCACTGCTTGTTAGCGCCAAGGTGATTGAAACCATGTCATTTAAATACTTACCCTTTAACACTGTTATGCAGCAGTTAGTGAATGGGACAGAAAAAGGTGATAGCTTATTGCCATTATCGCAAGTAATTTTAAAAGCTCGCTGCTACTCTCAGTACTTAAATTTAAAAGAGCACCAGCTTATTGAAGACGATGAATTACAAAGCTGGTTTAGCTATTATAAGTTTACAAAAAAAGAGTTAGAGACCTTACAAACAGCTAATTTTACTAATTTGGCACTTCAAATCGATTAAATCTGTTAATTTTTTTGCGACTATTCATTCACTTTAATTCTACTTATTCATGTGCAGTTGGTTTATAAGCGCTATGCTTTTTTCGTTGTAGAGGCGCTGACTAAGGTAAATGCACATCATTATTAGCTCTCAAATAGTTATTCACTATCTATGAAATAATATCTTAAGCCCTTTATTTTAAAGGGGTACATGAAAGTTTTTGAAGAGACATAACCCTAAATTTCTGAAATAATGAGCGCCTGAAAATTGAACCACAACGTAGTTTCAGGCAAATACATAGCTATTATTTTTTGCCGACACATTTGGTTATTAACAATAATCACACCCCCTATTCTACTGCTTTGTGATGCACACAATTAAGAGGAAATAAAATGACAGTCAATCGCGAATTATTTGATCACGTAATGGTTCCTAACTACGCACCTTCAAGCGTAATTCCAGTTCGAGGCGAAGGTTCTCGTGTATGGGATCAACAAGGACGAGAGTTTATCGACTTTGCTGGTGGTATTGCCGTTAACTGTCTTGGCCACTGCCATCCTGCATTAGTGGGTGCATTAAAAGAGCAGGGCGAAAAAATTTGGCATTTATCAAATGTAATGACCAATGAGCCAGCGCTTCGCTTAGCTAAAAAAATGGTTGATGCGACTTTTGCAGAAAAAGTTTACTTTGCAAACTCAGGCGCAGAAGCAAACGAAGCGGCACTTAAATTAGCGCGTCGTTTTGCGCTTGATAAATTTGGTGCAGAAAAGTCACAAATTATCGCCTTTAATAAAGGTTTCCATGGTCGTACCTTCTTCACGGTTACTGTAGGCGGTCAAGCGGCTTACTCTGACGGTTTTGGTCCTAAGCCAGGCGACATTGTTCATTGTGACTACAATGACCTTGCCGCATTTGAAGCACTGATTAGCGATAACACCTGTGCGGTAATGATGGAGCCAATTCAAGGTGAAGGCGGTATTATCTCGCCAACTGACGAATTTGCTCAAGGCGTTCGTGATTTATGTACTAAGCACAATGCATTGCTAATTTTTGATGAAGTGCAATCAGGTGTTGGTCGTACGGGTGAGCTATACGCATACCAAGGCTTAAACGTAGTACCTGACATTTTAACTTCAGCTAAAGCACTTGGTGGCGGTTTTCCAATTGGCGCTATGCTAACAATCACTGAGATTGCACAGCATCTTAAAGTAGGTACTCATGGTTCTACTTACGGCGGTAACCCACTAGCCTGTGCAGTTGCAGAAGCTGCATTTGATACAGTGAACAATCCAGAAGTATTAGCGGGCGTTAAAGCAAAAGCGGCGTTATTTACCGAGCTACTTAATGCGATTAACGAAAAGTACCATGTATTTAGTGAAATTCGTGGCCAAGGTTTATTAATCGGTGCCGTAGTTAATGAGCAGTACAAAGGGCGCGCTAAAGAGTTTTTAGTTGCAGGTACTGAGCATGGCTTAATGTCACTTGTAGCGGGTGCTGATGTGGTTCGTTTCACTCCATCTTTAGTAATACCAGAAGCTGATATTCGCGAAGGTATGGCACGCTTTGAAAAAGCAGTAGCCCACGTTGTAAATGCGTAATCGCTAATTCAACTTCTCTAAGGGCAAACATTGTTTGCCCTGCAGTTCCTATTTACCGTTATATATAAGGGAGTAAGCGGATTCATGATGATCCTTCGCCCAATCCAAAAAAGTGATTATGCAGCTTTAGTAACCATTGCCGACGAGTCGGGACATGGCTTTACTTCTTTACCTAATAATGAAGAGTTATTACAAAAGAAGATTGCACATTCAGTTAACTCATTTACAAAAACCACGTCACAACCTGGTGATGAAGGGTACTTATTTGTTCTTGAAGATACTGAAACTGGTGAAGTAGTTGGTACTTCAGGTATTGAAGCGGCAGTTGGCTTAGATGACGCATTTTATCACTATCATTTGAGTAAAGTGATTCACTCTTCGCGCACGCTAGATGTATATAAAGCGGTAGATATTCTCACCCTTTGTAATGACTACACTGGAGCTACAGAGCTGTGTACGCTGTTTTTAAAAGACGGTTATCGTAAAAATTGTAACGGTAAGCTGCTTTCAAAAGCACGCTTTATGTTTATAAAACAGCACCAGCAACGCTTTGCACAAACCGTTATCGCAGAAATGCGTGGCGTATCTGACGAAAACGGCAGTAGCCCGTTTTGGCAGTGGCTTGAAGAGCACTTTTTCTCAATGGATTTTCCAACCGCAGATTATCTGACGGGAATTGGCCAAAAAGTGTTTATTGCTGAGTTAATGCCTAAATACCCAATTTACGTCAACTTATTGAGTAAAGAAGCGCAAGCGGTTATTGGTCAAGTACACGATAATACGCGCCCAGCTATTCAGTTATTAAAAAGTGAAGGCTTTACTTTTAATGGTTACGTCGACATTTTTGATGCAGGCCCAACCGTTGAAGCAAAAGTAGATAACATTGCTACTGTACGTAATGCACAAAACTTTAGTGTTGAAATTGGCGAAATGACAGGTGATACCATGGTATTGCTAGCCAATGATAAGCTTGAAGACTTTAGAGCAACCGTTGTTCCTATGGCATTTGATTCACGTTCAAACAGCCTTGTGCTTACGCAAGAACTTGCTGATGCATTACATTTAAAATCGGGCGACTTTGTTACTGCTACCCCAGTTTAATTTAGGAGAAAGTATATGACTCATCCTGCACAATTTATTAATGGTCAATGGTCGCAAGGCCAAGGCACAGAATTTAACTCAGTTAATCCTGCAAATAACGACGTTATTTGGCAGGCATCAGCTGCAAGCGCAGAGCAAGTAGATAGCGCTGTAGCATCAGCACGTGAAGCATTTTACAGCTGGGCTGATAAAAGCTTTAGCGAGCGTTTAGAGATTGTAAAAACCTTTGCTGCAACATTAAAAGAGCACAGCGAAGAGCTAGCGGTTGCTATTGCACAAGAAACAGGTAAACCACTTTGGGAAACACGTACTGAAGCGGGCGCCATGGTAGGTAAAATTGCCATTGCTGAAAAAGCATTTTTAGACCGTACTGGTGATGTTGAAAACGCTATGCCGCAAGGTCGTGCGATGATCCGTCATAAGCCACATGGCGTTGTTGCTGTATTTGGCCCTTACAACTTCCCTGGGCATTTACCAAATGGCCACATTGTACCTGCACTTTTAGCCGGTAATACTGTGGTATTTAAACCATCTGAACTTACACCTATGGTGGCTGAGCTAACCCTTAAACTATGGGAAAAAGCCGGTTTACCTGCTGGGGTAATTAACCTAGTTCAAGGTGAAGTAGAAACAGGTAAAGCATTGGCGTCACACAAAGGCATTGATGGTTTATTCTTTACTGGGTCTTCACGTACGGGTCATATTTTACATGAACAGTTCGCAGGTCAGCCAGGTAAAATTTTAGCGCTTGAAATGGGTGGTAATAATCCGCTAATCGTTAAAGATGCAGAAGATACTCTTGCTGTAGTGCACGATATTGTGCAATCTGCGTTTATCTCAAGCGGCCAACGTTGTACCTGTGCGCGTAAATTGTTTTTACCAACAGGCGCTAAAGGCGATGAAATTTTAGCGCGCTTAATTACAGCGACTAAAGCAATTAAAGTTGGTAACTACGACGACGCTGACCAACCGTTTATGGGTTCAATGATCTCAGCGGCCGCTGCTGCTGGTATGGTTAAAGCGCAAGACGAGTTAAAAGCCATAGGTGGAGAAGTATTAGTTGAGCTTGAGCATACAGCTAACACCGGTTTTGTTACACCGGGTATTATTGAGTGCACAAATATTAAAGACTTCCCAGATGAAGAGCATTTTGGTCCACTTTTAAAAGTATTCCGCTTTGATGACTTTGACCAAGCGATTGATAAAGCAAACGACACTAGCTTTGGTTTATCAGCAGGCCTACTAAGTGATAACCAAGCTGATTACGATCATTTCTTACGTCGTATTCGTGCGGGTATTGTTAACTGGAACCGTCCAATTACAGGCGCCTCAAGTGCTGCACCGTTTGGTGGTATTGGTGCCTCAGGTAATCACAGAGCAAGCGCTTATTACGCTGCCGATTACTGTGCATACCCTGTTGCCTCTGTGGAACTTGAAAAAGTAACCATGCCGGCTACATTAAGCCCAGGCTTAAAAATAGATTAAGTTAATAATACTTAATTAGTATAAAAGCAGCTTCGGCTGCTTTTTTTGTATTGCAATCCCACAAAGCTAGCAATTATTAGTGCTTTCTGCTTAAATTAAGCAATCAGTATTTTTGAGGTAAATAAACGATGGTTTTAAACAGGCAAGGGTACGATGACTTAATAATGTACCTAACTCAGAACTTAGCGTTGTTTGAAAAACCAGGCGAAATAAAGCCAGGTGCGCCAACCGTTATTGAGTTAATTGAAGATGTAATTGCCGAAAATGTCATACGCATTTGTCAACAACACCCAGACCTTTCTACAGAGCAGCGCAGTCAAATTGTGCGCGAGGTTGATGGCATTGTTTACGATTTACAAGAAGTGCTGAGTAGTGTGACCTCTCACACTGTTACAGTAGAACAGCATGCTTTTATTGATGAATTTGCTGGGCTAGTTAAAAACTTATTTGATAACGCTATTAATTAATTGTTCCCCCTTTAAAAACCACGCTTTATTCGCTATTTAATTTTAAATGCGCTTGAGAGTCTGCGTGTAATGAATACAAAATTAAACTAATGAGATAAAACAATGCAAGCAAATGTAAAATGGGTTGAAGGTAATACCTATATAGGCCGCTCTAATAGTAATCATAATGTGGTATTTGATGCGGGTAGTGACGGAGCAGCACCAAGCCCAATGGAAATGGTGCTTATGTCTGTCGGTGGCTGTTCATCGGTTGATGTGGTAAGTATTTTAAAAAAAACCAAGCAAGACTTCTCATCCGTTGATGTGCAATTAACTGCTGAACGAGCAGAAACAGCCCCGCGCGTGTTCACTAAAATTAATTTACACTTTGTTGTAACTGGTAAGAATGTGTCTGAAAAACACCTAGAGCGAGCGGTTTCGCTTTCTGCCGAAAAGTATTGCTCAGTTGCATTAATGCTTGATAAAACAGTAGAAATTACCCACAGCCATGAAGTTGTTGAAGATCAGGAAAAATAACGCTTTTTCCGTGAGTGAAATTCGTATAAAATCCGCGAACTTTTCATTCTGCAGGTGCAGATTTCACTAATTTATAGGTTGGTTTATATGAACAAACCCTTCGATAAACTTAAACTTCATGGCTTTAATAATTTAACTAAAAGCCTAAGCTTTAGTATTTACGATATTTGCTATGCAAAAACAGAGCAGCAACGTAAAGAATATATAGAATATATCGATGAGCAGTATAGTGCAGATAGACTAACCGACATTTTAGGTGATGTGGTTGATATTATTGGTGCCAATATTTTAAATGTTGCACGTCAAGATTATGAGCCACAAGGTGCCAGTGTAACTATTTTAGTTTCAGAAGAGCCTGTAGAAGAGCAGCAAAACTATGATGCTGACGAAGCGCCAGGGCCATTACCTGACTCAGTGGTTGCACACCTTGATAAAAGCCACATTTGTGTTCACACATATCCTGAAGCACACCCAGATGATGGTATTTGTACTTTCCGTGCGGATATTGAAGTATCAACCTGTGGCATTATTTCGCCGCTTAAAGCGTTAAACTTCTTAATCCATAGTCTTGAGTCTGATGTGGTAACGATTGATTACCGCGTACGTGGTTTTACCCGTGATGTAAACGGCGTTAAACATTACATTGACCATGCAATTAATTCGATTCAAAACTTCATGACAGAAGATACCAAAGAAGCGTACCAAATGATGGACGTGAACGTGTATCAAGAAAACCTGTTCCATACCAAAATGATGTTAAAAGAGACCGATTTAAATACGTATTTATTTGGTTTATCTACTGATGATTTGTCAGATGACGAAGAAGAAGAGATTCGCTCAAAACTAACACGTGAAATGCAAGAAATATTCTATGGCCGTAACCTGCCAGATACAGAGTAATACCAATTGCATTAAATAAAAATGGCGCTCATTGAGCGCCATTTTTGTATGTCTGAGAAAGCTCAAGTAAATGAGCTGGGCTTTTGTAATAAATACTTACTTAGCTAAGCATGCTGTACAGTAACGCACACACTGCTAATGAACCGACAGCCAGTACAAATAAGGTACTTAAACGATTACGGTACTTTTGTAAGCTAGGCACTTTGTAAACTGCAATCATTGGCATAATGAATAAAATCATCGCAATGATTGGGCCTGATAACTGATCCATCATATCTAGTATGCTTGGGTTTTTAACCGCGCAGAACCAAATAGCGAAAAACATCAGTACCGCACCCACTTTGTCAGCCACTTTAGGCCTCATGCTTGAGTGTTTAGTCACTAACCCAGTAAAGCTTTCGCGTGCCCCTAAAAAGTGACCTAAAAACGACGACATAATCGCAATAAAGGCAACCAAAGGTCCCAGCGTTGCAATGAATGAGTTTTCTGTAATATTAGCCAAGTAAGATAAAACAGAGACGTTTGCCGCTTTTGCTTCAGCCATTTGGTCACCGGTAAGCGATAACACGCATGAGAACACAAATAACAAAACAAAGGTAATCAATAATAAGCTAGTGCGCTTTAAAATCGCTTCTGACTTAGAGGTTGCTAGGTCACCATAGTGGCTGCGTTGTTTATTAACAAAGCTTGAAATAGCCGCTGCATGGCTAAATGAAAACACAATAATAGGAATCGATAACCAAAGTGTTTTACTAAAGCTACCTAGCCCAGGCATAGTTGTATCGGGCATTTGCCAGCTTGGGATTAAATACAGAGATAAAAAGAATAAAATACCTACTAGCGGGTACACTAAAATAGCAAAGGCGCGTAGCATTAAGCGTTCACCGCCCATCATTAAGCCAATCATAACAGCAACAAGTACACCTGAAAGCACAACGCGTGACGGCGACTCCATTCCTAATTGATTGACCATAAAGCTGTCTACCGTATTGGTTAAACCCACACCGTAAATGAGCAAAATAGGAAAAATTGATAAAAAGTATAACAAGGAGATCAGTCGGCCCGCGTTTACGCCAAAGTGTTCTTCTACCACATCGGTAAAATCAGCCTCTTTATTTTTTGATGATAATACAAAACGCGCCAAACCACGGTGCGCTAAAAAGGTCATAGGAAAGGCTAAACACGCCATAATAATCAGCGGCCAAAAACCACCAATACCAATATTAATCGGTAAAAATAAAATACCAGCACCCACTGCGGTGCCAAAAAGGCTAAGTGTCCACTGCGTATCATGCAGGTTCCATTTTGATTTTGACGTGTGTGCGTCTTGTGCTGGTGCATTTGAAAGCGTTGCACCTTGAGATGTTGTCATGTGTGTATCCATTATTTATCATAATAATTGCGCCGAAGAATATAGTTTTTAACCACACATTTCATGTGTTTTTATGTCTTGGATATAAATTTGTTGTAGCGTATTAGTTACTGACTGTCACGAATATGAAACAGTGTTTAAAAGCTGCGCAATTAGTGCAGGAATATGCCGCGAAATGCGTGAATAATCATCATGGTTGGTGTGAAAGGCGGGACATACTCATAAATGCTTTTTACTTGTTTCAGCACCGTGTTTATTATTTCCTCCTATAGAGTGTTGGCTTTTGGGTGTTTACTGTACACTAATGAGGTTACTTTATTGATAAGGATATTAAATTGTCGCAGTATCTTCTTATTCCATTCCAGCGTTGGCTATCTCTTTTATTGTGTGCAATAACGGCTACCACTCTCGTTATATTTTTAAGCAAAGTCGCTTTTGTGCAAACAACCTACACCAATTTGAGTAGTATTTTATATACCAACCCTGCACTGCATTATAGTTTTGCATTTTTAGCCGGTATTGGCATAAAGCTACTGCTGGATAAGTTCTACATATCTCACGCTAAACGAAGTATTGGGTTTAACTGGCGATATCCTCCAGTAACAATGAGTGTATTGTTTGGATTATTTTTCATTGTTGTTTATGTGTATGTAACTAACAATGAAATAGTAGAACAGCTGACAGCTCATGCCTTTGTAAGTTTCAAGTTTCTGTCACTGAGTTTTTTAGCTGCTGCAGCGACTATTATCTATCAAACTAAACTGTATACAGAAAAACCGATATTTTCAGTTGCACTGTGCGCGGTATCAGCATTTTATTTATTTTCTGCAATAAGCTTAGTTGAAACAGAGCAAGCATTCTGGGTGTTCTTTTGTATAGCAGTTGCTTATTTGGTCATGTCGGTATATTTGCTATGTGAGCAGCTAAAAGTATCTAGTGCAGAGTCGAAAGTCGAATCAAAACAAGAAGCTGAACTAACGCTTGAGAGCTTAGAAAATTTTCGAAAATGGTTTAAAGACGATTCAACCATTAAAAATACTGAACAATTAGAGCCTGACTTGCAGGTTTATGCCACGCGTATTACTGAGCGGCTTCGGACAGGCGGTGATACAGAAGGATATGAGAAAAGGGGGGCACAACACATTGCATTGTGTGGGCCATTTGGATGCGGAAAAAGCAGTATTGTAGAAAGTATTGCAAATGATTTAGCAAACAGCCTTAAGCAAGATGGGATCTGGATACACAGTGATATTTCAACGTGGGGTGCAGCAAGCGGCAGTGTCGCGCATGTAGTACTGAGTCATATTATTGATGATATTAGCCAGTATATTGATATGTGCGCCTTTCGTGCCTTACCTAAGCATTATACTGAAGCGCTAAAGTCAGGAGGCGGTCTATTTCAATTTGCATCCACATTACTCGCAGGCCCTGTTGATATTGAAGAGAGCTTCAAAAAGCTTAACGCTGTGCTTGAAACTACCAACCACAAACTACTGATCACCTTACAAGACGTTGATCGTGGCACCGGTGATGAAAATGAAAAACGCCTAAACGATATAGCTGCATTACTGGATAGGTTAAGGAATAAAGATTTAAGTAATATCAACTTTATTATTGCTATGGGTAATGAAAGTGATTTGGCTGCTGAAGTGATTTCAAAAGCTACTGACTATAAAGAGGATATTTTAATCAGTAATATTTCTGCAAAGCTTAAGGAGTTTATATTTTTATCGATAAATAAAGCTGTCTCGAATGGTGTAATCACACTTTATAGCAGTGGATATAATACAGAGAGTTCAGAACCACCTTTAGTATACCCAGTAAAAGATTGGATCGAGGATTGTAATAAGTTTTCGGATGCTTTTTTTAAACGAGAAGTTAGTGCTCTAATAGGCGTAATTGACTCTGTTCGTTTATTGAAAAAAATTATCAGACGAGTTGATGCCGCTTGGAATAAAAGTGATTTAAATGGAGAGGTTAACTTATTAGCCACTATAATGATAGTTGCATTAAAAGAGTCAAAAATTAGAAATTATGCATTATATTTAAACCGGTTGGATGAAATCAGACTCAATTCTAAAATTGACTTAACCAATGTGATCGAAACAATGTCAAAGAGAGGGGGTGGTATTGTTGATTTAAATCTCATTAATTATTTTGACGTTTTATTGAATGTTAAGAGAATTACTGACTACGATGCTGTGAATGATGAAGATTTTACAAAAGGGAAAAATTTTCCTATAAGGAAGTTACTTAATCCTATCTCGGTAAGTACACAGTCAATAGGCAACTCTAATAATGAGTATTCAAATTATTTATCTTTGATTGAATTGGAAAGATTACCAAGTGATTGGTTGAAGCAGCAACCTATTTTAAAATGTCTTTATATTGAAGATAATGCTAGTGCTGATATTTTTGCTAAAAACTGGCTTCAAAGTCATAATATTCGAGAGCTTACTTCAGAGTTAGTTTATTGTCCGTCTTATAAAGCTAACCTTAGAAATATTTTTTCATCTATATTAAAGCTGTTTGCAAACATAGATATTAGAGGGCGAAATGCATTAAGGCGCACAAGATTCTTATACAACCTTGGCGATATCTTTTTGGCTGCGACAAATTTTAATTCTTTCTTTAGTGATATTCTTTGTTTAATTAACTCGCTTGAAAGTGATATGTCAAGCAAGTTATTTAGCTACTGTTTTAGCAGAAGACTATTCGGTTATAGCGATGAACTAGAAGTTAAGTTTGAGGAGGGTGATATAAGAGACATGGTTTCCTTTGTAACAAAACTGAGTAATATTAATGAAGAAGAATCAGCTACGTTAACTTGGCCTTTATGCTTTAAGTTAGGAATGGAAAACTTAAAGAGTGAAGTAGCGAAGAGAGTGAGAGCTAATACAAGTTCATATCTGGAGAGACAATACTTCTCAAATATTATTGACTATAATGCAGCCTATAATTTATATGTTGATTTCCGCACAATAAATATTGAGGCTAGCGATCATAACTTATTTGATATACCAGAGTCGGTACTGGATGGAATTCTTGAAGGCGTTCAATATGATTAAAGTCCGTACGGTATTGGACATAATTTTTATGTTGAAAATAAAAATTAGATAAATACTGGGTTTCGCTTCGCTCTATCCAGCCTACGGTGTATAAATTGTTATCGAACTGCTCGCGACTCTAAGCCCGCAGCCCGCAACTCTTAGCTTTTATTCTTCTATCGCACTCACCACAAAATACGGATTCAAGTATTCATCTTTGCTGTTATAAATAAGCGGGCTGCCATCGAGCTTAGTCACTTTTGCACCGGCTATTTCGGCAATAGCATGGCCTGCTCCGGTATCCCATTCACAGGTTGGGCCCAAGCGGGGGTAAATATCAGCACTGCCTTCGGCGACTAAACACAGTTTCAGTGAACTGCCTTTTGACACCATTTCAACCTCATCAAAGCGTTTTACAAATTCAGCTAAATCAGGGGAGGGGTGCGAGCGACTGCCTACAACACGAATAAGCCCTTTGTTAGGCTTAGTGGTGACTTTAAGCTCGATGCGCTCATCGCCTTTGTCTTTAAAAGCACCAATGGCTTCGGCGGCTATGTACGATACACCTAGCGCAGGGGCATCAACCACAGCTAAAACTGGTTTGCCATTTTCGATTAGGGCAATATTAACGGTAAATTCACCGTTCTTTTTAATAAATTCTTTGGTGCCATCAATTGGGTCAACCAGCCAATAGCTGTTCCATGTTTGGCGTACGTCCCAACCAATGTCGGCACTTTCTTCACTCAATACAGGAATATCGGGAGTGAGCTTTTTGAGCCCTGCACTAATGATTTTATGAGCTGCTAAGTCGGCGTCGGTTACGGGGCTTTCATCAGCTTTGTATTCAACGTTGAAGTCTTTGTTGTAAATACCCATAATCGCGCTTCCCGCTTCGCGAGCGAGAATAAGGGTTTCTTCTAGCAGTTCAGTTTGGTTCATTAGATGGGCCTATAGTATATGCTGATGTTTTAGATACGTTATCAGTTGAGCTACCGATTGGTCTAGGGTGTTTTTACTGGTATCTAAAATTATTTCAGGATTAACCGGCGGCTGGTAAGTTGAATCAATCCCGGTAAAGTGTTTAATTTCACCAGCGCGCGCCTTTTTATATAAGCCTTTTGGGTCGCGACTTTCGCACACCTCAAGAGGGGTGTCGATGAATACTTCGATAAATTCACCCTCATCAACTAACTCACGAACCATGTCGCGCTCAGCTTTAAAGGGGGATATAAACGCAGTAAGGACTAACAAACCAGCGTCAACCATTAGCTTGGCGGTTTCGCCTACGCGGCGGATATTTTCAACGCGATCGGCATCACTAAAGCCTAAATCTTTACATAAACCATGGCGTACATTGTCGCCATCAAGTAGGTACGTGTGCGCACCTTGCTGATTGAGTGCTGCTTCTAGTGCATTCGCAACGGTACTTTTACCTGAGCCAGAAAAACCAGTAAACCATAAAATAGCCGGCTTATGCTTTTTTTGTTCGCTGCGCTGTACTTTAGTGGTGGCGTAATTATGCCAAACAATATTGTTATCCATTTGCTGTGTCTCTTTATGCTATAAACGCGGGCATTAAAACGGAAATACCAGCGGGATCAAAGTCAGTACGGTGATTGAATAAATAATAGAAAGCGGTAGCCCCATCATTACATAGTCTTTTAGTCGATAGTTACCTGCGCTATAAACCATTAAGTTAGTTTGATAACCAAAAGGTGAAATAAAGCTGGCTGAAGCGCCAAATGCAACTGCCATAATAAACGGCAAAGGTTCTACGTTAAAGCCAATGGCTAGTGAGTAGGCAACCGGAAACGATAGCGCTGCAGCAGCATTATTAGTGATTAATTCGGTAAATAATACGGTCATTAAAAAGATAGCGATAAACGCGCCATAAGGGCCAAAGTCGCCCAGCACTACAAACATGGCGTCTGATATTTGCCCGGCAAGGCCGGTGCCTATCATCAGCTTAGCTAAACCTATAGCACTGCCCACGACAGCAAGTAACTCAATAGGAAAGCGGCGCTTTATTTCGCTTAGTTTGATAGTACCACACAGCATTAGGCCAATAAGTAACACTAACAAGCCTTTAACCAGCGGTACTGCACCTAAAATACTTAATCCCAGTACACCCGCAAAGCTTAACAATACAATATTTGATTGCTTTGCACTGAGGTGGGTTTGTAAATCAAGCCCTGAAATATACACAAACTCGCGTTTTAAGTTAGTTAAGTCATAAAAGCTTTTACCAGGGGCGAGAATGAGTGAATCACCCGCTTGTAATCGCACTTGCCCAAGCCCGCCTTGTAAACGGTCATGCCCACGGCGGATAGCAATAACGGCCGCATGAAATTGCTCTCTAAAGCGGGCTTCTTTTACCGTTTTGCCAATTAATTTAGACGACTGACTAACGACAACTTCAACGAGGTGTTCAATGTCTTTTTCGTGTTTGTCGTGCACCACTTTTAAGCCATCAAAGCGAGTAAGCAAAGGCACTGACTTTATGTCGCCCACAAACAGCAGTATGTCGTCTTGTTGAATAATATGTTGGGGGGTCACGGCGCAAATACGGTTGCCATCACGAATAATTTCAGCCAGAAACAAGTCTTTTAAATCGCGTAAACCATTTTCTTCTACAGTACGATTTATTAGTTTAGAACCAGTTTGCACTTTCCCTTCTAGATAAAAAGGCACCACCTCTTGGCTATTTTTACCATTGTCGGGCAGGCATTTTAGCATCACCAAAATAGTAATTAAGCCCACACTAAGTGCGCCCAAACCCACCAAGGTAAAATCAAAAAAGCCCAGTGGCGCCATGCCCGCATCTACTGCAAAGCCATTTACGATTAAGTTAGTAGAGGTGCCAATAAGCGTAATAGTACCCCCTAAAATCGCGGTGTACGACAGGGGTAACAATAGCTTTGAGGGAGAGTGGTTTGGGTTATCCTTTATGGCGGTAATTAATGAGGCAACTACCGCGGTATTATTAGTAAACGACGATAAAAAGGCGGTAGACAGCCCTAATTTAGTTACTGACTTAACTAAACTACCATTGGATAACGATTTGGCTAAACGCTGAATAAGCGTGGTTTTTTCTATCGCTATCGACACTAAAATTAATAACACTAAAGTAATTAATGATGAGTTAGTGTAATTAACCAGCATGCTTTCTAAATCTATTAACCCAGTTAGATAGCTTGTGCCTATGGCACTTACAAATAACCATGCAGGATTAATACGGGTGCCAAAAAGGCACCCGACTAAAAGCAACATAATGCCTGTTAAAATGAGCTGTTCTACCATGCTTTAAATGTTCCTAACAGGCGTTCATTAACGTTATAGCTTTGAAATATCAAGCGCTTGCCAATGCGGGAAGTACTTGCGTACGAGGGCGTTAAATTCAACTTCAAAGTCGCTGTATTGTCCTGCGTTTTCTTCACTTTGCAGTACCTGTTCTATCATTCCTGCTGCAACCGTTAAGTTTGATAAGCGATCAATAAGAATAAACGAACCGGTTTCATGATTATGATGGTACTGGTCGGCTAAAATAGTCTCGGTCAGCTCCAGTGTCACAATCGCAATTTCGTTTAACTGCAATGAATCTGCACTGCCATGCTCTAGCGTGTTTACATCAATAGTGTGATCAATTTTTGTGACCGTGGCCGAGGTGTTTTTGCTGCCAAGTTTAAGGTTGTAGCTTTTACCAAGCACCAATGGCGACTCGTGCATCCACACAATTTTAGCCTGTAATTGGTTGGTTACTTGAGCTTGCGAATTTGCAGGCACAATAACGTCTCCTCGGCTAATATCTATTTCAGTATTAAGAGTAACCGTAATTGCTTGGCCAGCTTGTGCAGTATCTAGGTTGCCATCAAAAGTAACAATTTCTTTAATATGTGATGTTTTACCTGATGGCAGTACCTTTACTTCATCACCTACACGTAATTTACCTGATGTAAGCGTGCCTTGAAAACCACGGAAGTTTAGATTAGGGCGTACCACGTATTGCACCGGAAGACGCGCTTCAAAACCGGTGTCGATTTCAGCGGCTGGTGAATCTTCTAACAGCTCAAGCAACGGCTTGTCAGTGTAATAAGGAGTGTGCGCAGAGCGAGTTACTACGTTATCGCCTTTAAGCGCCGACATAGGCACAAACTTAATATTTGATACGTTAAGTTGCTCGGCAAATTTTAAATAATCGGCTTTAATTTTTTCATAAACGGTTTCATCAAAATCAACAATATCCATTTTGTTAACCGCAACCACGAACTGCTTAATGCCTAATGAGTCACAAATAAAGCTATGACGCTTAGTTTGTACCTGCACGCCATAGCGCGCATCCACTAAAATAATGGCAACATCACTAGTTGAAGCGCCAGTAACCATGTTTCGGGTATACTGCTCATGCCCTGGGGTGTCGGCTATAATAAACTTACGTTTAGCGGTTGAAAAGTAGCGGTACGCTACGTCAATTGTTATACCTTGCTCACGCTCAGCTTGTAGGCCATCTACTAACAGTGCTAAATCAAGATCTTCACCGGCGTTACCCACTTTTTCGTTATCTTTATGAAGCGCGGCTAGCTGATCTTCATAAATTTGGTGACTATCGTGCAGTAGGCGGCCAATTAAGGTTGATTTACCGTCATCCACACTGCCACAAGTCAGCATACGCAATAAGCTTTTATCTTGTTGACGTGCTAGGTAAGCGTCTATACCAATTTCTTTTACTTCATTAAATGTATCGTTATTTAGGTTAGACATTAGAAGTACCCCTCACGTTTTTTCTTCTCCATAGAGCCTGCTGAATCATGATCAATCACTCGACCTTCACGTTCAGATGACGATGAAAGCAGCATTTCTTCAATAATTTCGGTTAGATTGCTGGCGGTAGATTCAACTGCACCTGTTAGTGGATAACAGCCTAATGTTCTAAAGCGAACCGACTTCATTTGCGGTACTTCACCTTCATTAAGTGGCATGCGATCGTCATCAACCATAATTAAAGTACCATCGCGCTCTACTACAGGGCGCTCTTTAGCAAGGTAAAGTGGCACCATTTCGATGTTTTCTTGATATATGTATTGCCAAATATCTAGTTCAGTCCAGTTAGACAGTGGGAATACACGAATGCTTTCTCCTGGGTTCACTTGGCTGTTATAGGTATTCCAAAGCTCAGGACGTTGGTTTTTAGGATCCCAGCGATGGTGTTTATCACGAAATGAGTAAACACGCTCTTTAGCTCGTGATTTCTCTTCATCACGACGTGCGCCACCAAATGCGGCATCAAAACCGTATTTATTCAGCGCTTGCTTTAGCCCTTGAGTTTTCATGATATCGGTATGTTTACCCGAACCATGCGTGAATGGGCCTACACCCATTTCGATGCCTTCAGGGTTTTTGTGTACGATTAAATCAAAGCCGTACTCTTTAGCTAAACGGTCGCGAAACTCAATCATTTCACGAAACTTCCAGTTGGTGTCTACGTGTAATAACGGAAACGGAATTTTTGCAGGGTAAAATGCTTTACGTGCTAAATGCAAAAGTACCGATGAGTCTTTACCGATTGAGTAAAGCATAACTGGGTTCTCAAACTCAGCGGCGACTTCGCGCATGATTTTGATACTTTCAGCTTCAAGTTGCTGAAGGTGAGTTAAAGCCATTGTTGGTCGTCCTACTAAAATGATTAAATTAAAATCTGTTAAATTACGCTACGTCTGTCAGTGGTTGAGCAAAGCTGCTGATCTGCGCTTTTTCACCAAACCAGTGTAATTGGTCATGTAGTGAGGCCACTTCACCTATAATGAGTAACGCGGGCGAAATTATTTGATGCTGCTCAATGAGCTGCGCTAATTGGTCTAACTGTCCGGTAACTACGCGTTGATTTTTACGTGTGCCGTTTTCAATAATTGCCACTGGTGTTGTTGCTTCTCGCCCATGTTTTAATAGCTCGGCTTGAATATGCGGCGATTTAATCACCCCCATATAAATAGCCAGTGTTTGGTTTTTTTGTGCAAGCGACTGCCAATTAAGCTCTTGGCCTTCCTTTTTACAGTGACCAGTAACAAATTGAATAGCTTGAGCATGATCGCGATGCGTTAAAGGAATACCTGCATAGGCACTACAGCCTGCAGCCGCCGTTATACCTGGCACTATTTGGTAATTTACGTTATTGGCTGCCAGTACTTGTACTTCTTCGCCACCACGACCATAAATAAATGGGTCGCCGCCTTTAATACGACATACTTTTTTACCTTGTTGCGCTAAATCAACTAGCATCTGATTAGTGTCTTCTTGGGCTACGCTATGATCGCCTAAGCGCTTACCCACACAAATTAAATCGGCATCGCGGCGTACTAATTCCATAATTTCGTCGGAAACTAAATAATCATATACCACCACGTCGGCTTGTTGCATTAGCTGCAATGCTTTTAGGGTGAGTAACTCTGGATCCCCAGGGCCTGCACCTACTACGTATACTTCACCTTCTGGCTCTACTTTGGCATCTAGCATTTGCTCTAGTTGTTGTTCAGCGCCATGGGTATTACCGGTTTGGACTTTACTCACTACTGATGAATCAAACACACCTTCCCAAAACTGGCGACGATCGGCAAAGTGTTTAAAGCGCTGTTTTACTTTATGGCGAAAGCCACCAACTAAGTTGGCGAGTGGACCAATGTGTTGCGGGATAAGTGTTTCGAGCTTTTCACGTAAACGTCTTGCTAATACCGGTGCGGTACCTGCACTTGAAATCGCAATGGTAATTGGGTTGCGATCAACAATAGAGGGAAAAATAAACGTACATTTAGGTTGATCATCCACCACGTTCACAAACACATTACGTGCATTGGCGAGTTCAAAAACCGTATTATTAACTTCATCATTGTCGGTGGCGGCAATGATCAAAATTTTGCCATCAAGGTGTGACTCTTCAAAATAGGCATCTATTAAAGTAACTTCATTGCTGTGCGCATGTTCTTTTAATTCATCACAAAACCACGGGGCAACTAAGGTTACTGCAGCACGCGCTTTTAAGAACGCGCGGCATTTTCGCAAGGCAACTTCTCCACCGCCAACCACCAATACTGGCTTGTTGTCGAGTTTGGTAAAGATAGGTAAATATTGCACTGAGTAACGCCCCTAAAAAGATAATAAAGTGTTTAATACACAGGCAGAATATAGCGGCTATTGATAAGTAAAAAATAATTAAATCTTAGTTGATATACTCAAAAGTTATATAAACTATGTTTTTTAGGTCTAAATCTTATTTAGTAAGGGTTAGAGTGCTATTTAGTATAAAAAACGCGCTTATAGTGTTTGGTTATGAGCTATAGCAAGGTTAAGCTATGATGCTTATATAGTTTAAGGTTTTTAAAATTTCATGGGCATAAAATGACAAATAATACTCAAAACGCCATGCTAGTTGTTAGTTTAATGGATTTAACCAGTTTAAACACCGATGATAATCAAGCTAGTATTAATGCATTAGTAAACAGTATTGATCCTAAGTTAGGCATACCCGCTGCAGTTTGTGTGTTTAGTGAATTTGTAGATGATGCAAAAATAGCGCTCGCTAATCGATTATTGAGTCATGTAAAAGTGGCCACAGTAACCAACTTTCCCACAGGTGAGGCGCCACTTAATGAAGTGCTTAATGAAACGCTAATAGCCATAGAAGGCGGGGCCGATGAAATTGACTTGGTCATTCCTTATAAAGCGCTTATAAAAGGCGAAGCCGATACCGTGCTGGAATACGTGAGTGAAAGTAAAAAAGCATGTGGTAGTCGCGCTAAACTTAAAGTGATTATTGAAAGCGGTGAGCTAAAAACACCTGCACTTATTGCTCAAGCAACCGAGCTTGCTATTCAAGGGGGAGCTGATTTTGTAAAAACCAGCACCGGTAAAGTCGCGGTTAATGCCACGCTTGAAGCAACTGAAATTATGCTTAATACCATCAAAAAGTCATCAAAAACAGTTGGCTTTAAGGCCGCAGGCGGTGTGAAAACGACAGGTGATGCCAATGCTTATTTGCAGCTAACAACTGAGATTATGGGGCATGAATATTTAGCACCAGAGACATTTAGGTTTGGCGCTTCCTCGCTGTTAAATGACGTTTATAAGGTATTGCATGAAGCGCAGCAGTGATGCCGAAAAACAACAGTTAGAGCACGATGCAGCTAAGTTGTTTTTGCGTTGCTATGAGCAGCAAACCGGCATTCATATGCGCCACATTTGGCATAATGAACCGAATAGACCCGATGTAAGTTGTTATCAAGAAAATGAGCAACTCGATATAGAAGTAGCGCATTTATATGCCAGCGAAACCGAAGCAATGGCCGTGTTAGGTCGGCCATTATCGATACAAATGCAACGTGATTTAGCTGATATGGCACAACAACCCAGTGAAAACCGACTGCAATCAGCATTAGGACGATTGCTCAAACAAAAAGCGACTAAGCGTTATTACTCAAAACGTACCTGGTTGCTAATTCGTAACGCTAGCACTATTTGGCATAAGAGCGACTTTGAAGCGGTAATAAAAACAATAGCTTTTCCAAATACCCATCAATTTGAGCAAATATGGTTACTGTGTGATTTTTATCGCGGTGAGTTATTACGAGTAGATTAAAAGCGACTAGGGGATAGCCGCTTTTTTTGATTTAAATGAATTGTGTTGCTTAGTTAAATTGAAACATGCTGCCTAAGCTTTCAAGCCCTGATTTTTGAGTTTTAGCTAAACATTTTGTGTTATCTAAAGATTTCTTTGTTGTTTCATCGGCAAGGCCTGTTACTTTTAAGCTCTTTTCTTGTTGATATTCGCGTAGTGCTAATACAGTTTGACGGTCGTATTTTACGTCTTCAGTCTCAAATTCTTCATAATTAGGTTGGTTTTTTAAATAGCCTAAGCAAACCAAGTTCATACGAGACATTGCTAAGTCCATTTTTTCATAATGTGGCATTCTATGATTCGGCACATCGACAGCAGCAGGTGCTGCTTTTTTACTAGCTACCTTTGGCGGTGGTGGTGCTGTATAGCCTGCAGCAAGCGTGTTGTTTTGGTTATAGCGATAATAGGTGTCTGGGATTTTAGTTTCTAAAAACTCAACGGCTTTAATTATTACTTCACGTAGTGCTTTTTCTTTTGGTGTATCTGACCAGCCGCTAAGACTCCCTCCAACCAATGCGCCACCAAAGTTTGTTGCTGCGCTGGTAAAGTTAAAATCTTTACTACCGCCTTCAACACTAGTTGCAGCTAAAATACGTGAAGTGCGCGTATCAATTAACCTTAGGTCAATAGCCATATGCGATCCAGAAAAGCCAGCAGAAACAGAGCTAAACACATCACCAATAAAACCGCCCGAACCAACACTTGCACCTGAACTGTCATCATCAAACTCGGTAACCGCTGCAACGACTACAATCTCAGCGCCTTCAATTTCGCCATAGGCAGCTCCAGATTGTGCACTCACTCTGCCTGATACTGCTAAATCTTGCTCCGAAAGCACAGCGTCTAGTGCTTGGCGTTCCAATACAATAAAGCGATTAGTGCCAACAAGTGCGGTGGTAAGTTGATCTGCCATACCTTCACCAATTTCTTTTCGCCACCATCTTGAGTTATTTGACTTATCAGTGAAACGTGCCACGGCGATACGTGCTTTAGGACCATTGTATTTTTGTTTACTTACTTCATTAATGTCAGGTGAATTTTTATTTGAAGTGACATTGGTTGAAGTGCTTTGACATGCGCTTAAGCTCGTTATTAATGCTGTGGCAAGTAGCGTTTTTTGTATTGATGAGAGCATAGTATTTTCCTTAATTTATCTGCTTAATTACATTTGTAGTTATTTTTTTAGCAATGGCTAATTAAGGTTAATTTAAATAAATCAGTAGCTTAAAAATAGTACTCAGGCGAAAGCTTTGAGTACAGATGCGAAGCTAATGACTTTTACATGTTTGTGCTTCTCTATATTGTTTAGGTGTCACTGTATATTTGGCTTTAAAGCAACGAGCAAAGTAACTTTGAGAACTAAAGCCGGTGTTATCTGCAACTAAACCTATGGTTAAGTCGCTACCTGCTAATAATTTTGCTGCATATTCTAGACGGGTATTGCGAATGTAATCACTGGGTGTAACGTCAAAAAGAGCTTTCATTTTTAATTGCAGTGCGCGAGGGCTCAAACACATTGCGCTGGCAAACTCTTCGACGCTAAACAGTTCATTTTGATAATTTTCGCGCAAGATTGTTTTTAAGCGTTCTGTAAATGTGTAATCTTTATTTTGCTCTATTTGCGCATCTAAGGTCACAGCATGTACTTGAGCTGATAGCTGTTTAACTAAGTGTTTATTTAACGCATCACGAATACCTAATAAACCATGAATCCGACTCTTTAATAATGATGCTTCAAAGGGTTTACACAGGTAGTCATCGGCCAGTAAATCAAGCCCTTTTATACGACTATTACTGTCTGCTTTGGCAGAGAGTAATAAAACAGGAATATGGTTTATCGAAATGTCTGAGCGAATAGCGCTTAGAAGTTGATATCCATCCATCGTTGGCATCATCACGTCACTGAGCACCACATCGGGCATTTGAGTTTGGCACAGCAAAAGCCCTTCTTCTCCATTATTAGCGCTCAGACAGGTATAGTCATCACTAAACAGTGAAACCAGTAACTCACGCATTTCCTCGTTATCTTCAACAATGAGTAGTTTTTTGTTGTTTTTTAGCGGCATAGTTTGAGAGGGGGATAATTGTTTATCCGTTAATAAGTTACTTGATTCACACAATGGCAAAGTGACTGTGAAGCAACTTCCCTTGTTGATTTTACTAACTAATGAAATTTGCCCACCGTATTGCTCTACAAGCTGCTTAACCAGCGCGAGACCTATACCACTGCCTGTTTGGTTGTGTGCTGCAACACGAGTAAAACGTTCAAAAATAAGCGCTTGCTGGTGTTCTTCGATACCAATACCAGTATCAGATACCGTTATAACAACATTATTGTTTGTGTTAGAAAGCGTTAGATTAACGCTTTCATTTGATGGGGTGTATTTAAGTGCATTGGTCAATAAGTTATCAATAATAGATAAAGCATGTTTAGTTTCTAAATTTATATAATTAGGCTGTTGCGTGGTGTCTTTAAAGGAAAAACTAATATTTTTTTGAGCAAACAAAATAGCGAAGTCGTCTACTATTTGTTCTATAAAAGGGCTTATAGAATAAGCGGATACATATTCTATAGTCGCACTTGGGCGCTGGCTGAGCTGTAATAGCTCATTAATTAAATTAAGTAGGCGGAGCCCGTTACGCTTGATTATAGAAACTTGATGTTGCGCTTGAGCACCGAGTTGTTGCTGTTGTAAGTTTTCTACTGGCGCTAAAATTAAGCTTAATGGCGTTTTAAGTTCATGGCTAATATTATCTAAAAATTGGGTCTTTAGTTGATTGAGCTTTCTTTCTTGTTGAATAAGTTGCTCTGCGGTTTTAGCTCGATAGCGTGACGCTAAAATTAACCATGTAATAATCAAAACTATTATAAGGTAAGCCGCATACGCCAATTTCGTTTGCCACCAAGGAGGCGTTACTGTCAGCTTTAGCATAGTGTGAACTTTGCTCCATTGCCCGTATTGATCGCTTACTTTTAATTGTAATTGATAATTACCTGCACTTAGCTGCGAATAGTTAACTTGTCGTTGGCTTGCATCGGTATAGATAAATTGCTTATCTAAACCACTTAGCTTGTAAGCATACTGGTATTGATTAGCTGATGAGGCATTATTAACGGCGGAATATTTAAAGCCAATGACCCCTTGGCTAGTTGGAAAAGAGAGTTTTTTAGTATGATTTATTAGTTTTGCTGGCTGTTTTTGATCTGTTAGATAGTTTTTTGTTGAACTTGCTTGGTTATAAATTAATAGCTCAGTTAATACTGGGGTTGGGGCTGAAGTACTCAATAGCAGTTTACTAGGGTAAAACTGATTAAAGCCATTGATTCCGCCAAAAAATAGCTCGCCATCAGCTGCTTGAAAAGCGGCACCTAAAATAAACGAATTATGCTGCACGCCGTCACGAGGTAAAAAATGCTGCATAGCTTGATTCGTGGGATTATAGCGAGTGAGCCCTTGGTTACTGCTTAGCCATAAGTGGCCTTTACTATCATCTTTAATAGCAAAAATATTATCGTTCAGTAATCCATTATGTTCGGTAGTGTAAGTGATCTTTTGTGTTTTTTTATCAAGGCGGTTTAAACCACCAAAGGTACCAACCCATAAAGTATCGTTATTTTGCAGGTGCAAGGAAGTGACCATATTATGGCTTAAACCAGTTTTCGGTTCGCTATTTGCGGGGTAATGGGTAAATGATTCATCGGCCATGCTTAGATAATTTAAACCTGCACGAGTCCCGACCCATAATCCGTTTGTATTTTGATCAAAAAGCAGAGTAAACACGGTATTGTTAGCAAGACTATTAGTTGAATCGTCGTGCTTGTAATGTTGAACCTCTAAAGTGTCGGGATTAAAGCGTGTTAAACCTTGGTTACTACCTAGCCATAAATTACCTTTAGGATCGCTCGTTATCGCATAAACTCGATCGCTACTAAGCTGATGGCTTTGCATTGTATAGGCAATAAAATTATCTTCAGCTGGATTGTATTGCAGTAACCCACCGCCATAGGTACCAACCCAAAGTCGCTGTTGGTTATCTTCATGCAGGCTAAATACATTATTATTAGTAAGGCCGCTTTGCAATTTTGAGTTAACTTTATAGCGCTTAAAGCCAGTGTCGGTTTGTTTGTTTAAGCCATCACGCGTACCAACCCATAACTGACCTTGTGAATCTTTAAGTAGAGCGCGAACAAAATTATGACTAATAGTAGTCTCATGATCGCTCAAATGCTGTTGATGCGAAAATTGATTTTGCTTTTTATCATAACGTTGCAAGCCATAGCCATCAGTACCAATCCAAATGATACCGAACTGGTCTTGATAGACTGACAAAAGGTAATCATTAGCAAGCCCATTTAGTTGCTGTTTATTGTGCGGTATGTGCTCAAAGTTATTTTTAGATGTACTTTGCTCTGTTTTATAAAATAAACCTTTTCCATAACTTGTAAGCCACAAGGTATCGGTGTCGTCAATTAATATATCGGTGATCCATACATCTGTAAATTGAGCAAACTCCGCAAAAGCCTGTGTTGTTGGAATAAATAGGCTAAGGCCTTGTTTGCTTGCTAGTAATAGCTGCCCTTGTGTATTTAAGTGTAACCGCCATAAATTCTTATGGCTCTTTGCTATGTGTTTAAACGTTTTTAGCTCTGGGTTAAATTTAATTAATCCCTCGTTGGTCGCTAACCAGATATTCTGTTGAGCATCTATTACGATATCTTGTATTACGGTATTAGCTTGCTCGGGGCTATTATAGCTAAATGACTCAACTTCATTATTGACTATATTTAATCGTGTTAACTTTCCATGTTCATGGCCTAACCAAATATTATTTAGGTTATCTGACGCCAGTGACCATATACGGTTATCAGTAATCGCCAACTCAGTTTGCGTATTAAAAACCTTAAATTGACCGGTTTGAGTATCAAGTAAGTTTAAACCATTACTGGCTGTAGAAAACCAGATAGCATGAGGGCCGCCATCAAGGCAATCGGTGACCCAGTTTCCTGAAATACTAGCCTCAGTAGGGTGAGACTTGAAGCGTTTAAACTCATAACCATCAAAGCGATTAAGACCGCCTTGTGTGGCAAACCAATGAAACCCTTGCTCATCAGTGATGCTGCATGTAATCGAGTTTTGCGATAATCCTTGCTCACTCGAATATGTATCTAAGTGAATAGGGCGGGCAATAAGCATGCTATGAAACAAGCAAAAAATACTTAAAATGAGGGTTTTGAATAGGGTTTGAAGTAAAGGCACTGGCTTCCTTGTGCGAACAGTATTCCTAAAATTGAAACAATCATAAACTGCTTTTTTAATAATGTTAAGTTTGATTTTTACAGCCGTCAGTGAGATTTTAAGTTATGGGTATCTTTTTACTCTTGTGTTAATGAATTGCGTAAGTATAATAGGCATCCACTTTGCAGGGGCGTAGTTCCAATTGGTAGAACAGCGGTCTCCAAAACCGACGGTTGGGAGTTCGAATCTCTCCGCCCCTGCCAATTTTTTACAAAGTGAGTAAAGTCTAGAACTAAAAATCGGTTTAAGTAAGCTTGTTTTTAAGTTTAGATTTTAATGGATTAACCCTGTCGACGTGCAGGGTTGTTGTGTCTGTAGTTAAGGTAATAATATTATGAGCACGAATATAGAAACACCATCGAGTGGGATGGAGTCAGTAAAGTGGTTAGTAGCAATTGCGCTACTTGCAGGCGCAGTCGTTGGTAACCATATGTTTGCAGATCAGTCTGTATTACTACGTGCTATTGGCGTTGTGGTTGCGATAGCTGCGGGTTTAGCTATTGCTTCGCAAACTTTCAAGGGACGTACATTCCTTGCTTTTGCAAAAGAAGCGCGTATCGAAGTACGCAAGGTAGTTTGGCCGACGCGTCAAGAAACAACGCACACGACATTAATTGTAATGGTTGCAACAGTGATTATGGCATTAATCCTTTGGGGATTAGATGGCATTTTATTCCGCGCTGTAGGCTTTTTAACTGGATTGGAGATCTGATCCCATGTCGGATGAGAATAACGAAAAGAAACTACGTTGGTACGTAGTACAGGCTTTCTCAGGTTATGAGAAGCGTGTTGCTCAAACATTATTAGAGCATATTAAAATCAAAGGTCTAGAAGATAGCTTTGGTGAAGTATTAGTTCCTACTGAAGAAGTCGTAGAGATGCGTGCTGGTCAAAAGCGTAAATCTGAGCGTAAATTCTTCCCAGGTTACGTACTAGTACAAATGGATATGAATGATGCAAGCTGGCACTTAGTAAATAGCACTGAACGTGTTATGGGCTTTATTGGTGGCACATCAGACCGTCCAGCACCTATTAGCACCAAAGAAGCTGATCGTATTCTTAACCGTCTACAAGAGAACGCAGAAGCGCCTAAACCAGCAACATTATTTGAGCCGGGTGAAGTGGTTCGTGTTACTGATGGTCCATTTGCAGACTTTAGTGGTGTGGTTGAAGAAGTTGACTACGAAAAGAGCCGCGTTAAAGTGTCGGTACTTATTTTTGGTCGTTCTACGCCAGTTGAACTTGAATTTGGTCAAGTTGAACAAGATAAGTAATTGATTTAAAGCGTCGCGTTAAAAACTTTTAAATTTTTGGCACGAAGCTTGAAAAAGGCCGCTGATTAACTTATAATCAGCGGCCTTTTTGTATTCAGGGAAAACGTTTGTTTAACTGTTTACTAAAAAGTGAGAAACCAATTTTTAAACTGGGAAGCCGCTAGAGTACGCGTCCTCGCGCGCACAAGGCTAAGACCCACCTAATGAGGTATTTATAATGGCTAAGAAAGTTGAAGCTCTAATCAAGCTACAAGTTGCTGCTGGTATGGCTAACCCTAGTCCTCCAGTAGGTCCAGCACTAGGTCAACACGGTGTAAACATCATGGAATTCTGTAAAGCGTTCAACGCACGTACAGAATCTATCGAAAAAGGCGCTCCAGTTCCTGTAGTGATCTCTGTTTACGGCGACCGTTCATTTACGTTCGACATGAAAACGCCACCGGCTGCTTACTTACTTAAGAAAGCTGCAGGTATCAAATCTGGTTCAGGCCGTCCTAACACTGAAAAAGTAGGCACAGTAACTCGTGCTCAACTTGAAGAAATCGTTGAGACAAAGAAACCAGACCTTACAGCTTCTGATTTAGAAGCTGCGGTTCGCACTATCGCAGGTTCTGCGCGTGCGATGGGCTTGAACGTAGAGGACTAAGATAATGGCTAAATTAACTAAACGTATGCGTACTATCCGCGAAAAAGTGGAAGTAACTAAAGATTACGAAATTAACGAAGCAGTTGCTCTTTTAAAAGAACTAGCGACAGCTAAATTCGTAGAAAGTGTTGACGTTGCTGTTAACCTTGGTATCGATGCTCGTAAATCTGATCAAAACGTTCGTGGTGCTACTGTACTACCTAACGGTACTGGTCGTGACGTTCGTGTTGCTGTATTCACTCAAGGCGCTAATGCAGAAGCTGCAAAAGAAGCCGGTGCTGAATTAGTAGGCATGGAAGATCTTGCTGACCTAGTTAAGAAAGGCGAGATGAATTTTGACGTTGTTGTTGCATCACCAGACGCTATGCGTGTTGTTGGTCAACTAGGTCAAATCTTAGGCCCACGTGGTCTAATGCCAAACCCTAAAACTGGTACTGTAACACCTAACGTTGCAGAAGCAGTTAAAAATGCGAAAGCAGGTCAAGTGCGTTACCGCAATGACAAAAATGGTATCATCCATACTACTATTGGTAAGGTTGATTTCACTGCTGAGCAGTTACAACAAAACCTTGAAGCTCTAATTGTTGCGCTTAAGAAGGCTAAACCTTCTCAAGCTAAAGGTGTTTACTTGAAGAAAGTAACTATCTCTACAACAATGGGCGCAGGTGTTTCTGTTGACCAAGGCACTTTAAGCACAGTTGTTGCTTAATTGAGTGTTTACATGGCGTGAAATTTGTACTATAATTTTGCGCCATTTTGCTGATTAATTTAGTTAATCGCAAAGTAAAGAATTCGGGTTGAAGTCCATAATTTCGAAGCGCCTTCGGGCAACGCGATAAATTGGGCTTCCGTCCAAGACCGTAGGCGGCTTCGGCCTTAATATTACCTACGTAGACGGTGTGAATCCCCAGATAGATTTTTCCTAATCTTCTGGCTCTCGCCGTAAAAAGCATCTCCACCTTTATTGGTGGGGAAGAGTAAAACAGGGAAGCCGATGTACGGTAACCCATTAAACCAGGAGTAACACCCATGGCTTTAAATCTTCAAGGCAAAAAGGCAATTGTTGCTGAAGTCAACGAAGCAGCCACTGGTGCTCTATCTGCAGTAGTTGCAGATTCTCGTGGTGTAACAGTTGGTGCAATCACTGCCCTTCGTAAAGAAGCTCGCGAAGCGGGTGTTTGGATGAAAGTTGTCCGTAACACTCTAGCTAAACGTGCTCTTGAAGGAACAGACTTTGAATGCCTATCTGATTCATTTGTTGGTCCAAGCTTAATCGCTTTCTCATCAGAGCACCCAGGTGCTGCTGCGCGTATCTTTTCAGACTTCGCGAAAAAGAATGAGAAATTTGAGCTTAAAACGGCCGCTTTTGAAGGTAATGTAGTAGACGCAGCTATGCTTGCAACTCTACCTACATACGACGAAGCTGTTGCACGCTTAATGAGCGCTATGAAAGAAGCGTCTGCTGGTAAATTGTGTAAAACAATTGAAGCAGTACGTGTACAGAAAGAAGAGCAAGCTGCTTAATTTTAAGCTGTTTAATCCCTTTCGGTGTAAATTTATTTGGACCTTAGAGTCCGTTAATTATTAGGAAATTTGTAATGTCTGTAACTAAAGACCAAATCCTTGACGCAATTGCTGAAATGTCAGTAATGGACGTTGTTGCTCTAGTTGAAGCAATGGAAGAAAAATTCGGCGTAACTGCTGCAGCTGCTATGGTAGCAGGTCCTGCTGCTGAAGCTGCTGAAGAGAAAACAGAATTTGACGTAATCCTTACTGGCGCTGGCGCTAATAAAGTTGCGGCAATCAAAGCTGTACGTGGCGCAACTGGTCTTGGCTTAAAAGAAGCTAAAGCTCTAGTTGAAGCTGCTCCAACTCCAGTTAAAGAAGGTATCTCTAAGGAAGAAGCTGAAGCTCTTGCTAAAGACCTTACAGAAGCTGGTGCTGAAGTTGAGGTTAAGTAATCTAGCTTTTGCTAGGTTCGCTGCCTGAGAAATCAGGCAAGGGCTGGTGATTATTTAATCACCGGCCTTTTTGCGCTATAGAGCGACTATTCTTATAGCGCAAATAAAATCTGATTTATTCTTTAATTTCAACGCTTTATAGTTTGCTAGTGTTGAGGTGGGATTAAGTTGGAACAACAGTTAATGTTGTACATCTTGGCATAGATGCCAGTTAAGTCTGTTCTTACAAGAACAGGTCGGGTCAAAGATCAGCAAGCTGAGGAACCCCATGGCTTACTCTTATTCTGAAAAGAAACGTATCCGTAAGGATTTTGGTAAACGTCCACAAGTTTTGGATATACCTTTCTTACTGTCGACGCAGTTAGAATCGTTTAAAAAATTCTTAGTCCCGGACGCTGATGGCGATCATGGTTTGGAAGCTGCCTTCCGTTCTGTGTTCCCAATTAAAAGCTACTCGGGAAATTCTGAGCTTCAATACGTAAGTTATCGTATTGGTGAGCCAGTATTCGATGTAAAAGAATGTCAAATTCGCGGTGTGACTTATTCTGCTCCACTTCGCGTGAAACTGCGTCTTGTAGTAATGGACAAAGAAGCTCCAGGCACAGTTAAAGACATTAAAGAGCAAGAAGTTTACATGGGCGAAATTCCGCTCATGACCGATACCGGTACTTTTGTAATCAATGGTACAGAGCGTGTTATCGTTTCTCAGCTACACCGTAGCCCTGGTGTATTCTTTGATAACGACCGCGGTAAAACTCACTCGTCAGGTAAAGTGCTTTATAACGCACGTGTAATTCCTTACCGTGGTTCATGGTTAGACTTCGAATTTGATGCAAAAGATAACTTATATGTACGTATTGACCGTCGTCGTAAATTACCGGCGTCTATCATCTTACGTGCACTTGAGTACACGAGTGAAGAAATCCTAGATATCTTCTTCGATACTACTGCGTTTGAAATCGCTGACGGTAAAGTTCTTATGGAACTTGTGCCTTCACGTTTACGTGGTGAAACTGCCGCTTTTGATATCAAGAGCGAAGACGGTGAAGTCCTTGTTGAAAGCGGTCGTCGTGTTACGGCTCGCCACATCAAGAGCATCGAGAAAAAAGGCATTAAGCAATTAGAAGTACCACATGAGTACATCATTGGCCGTGTATTAGCGAAGAACTATGTTGATGAGTCAACAGGTGAAATCATTGCTACTGCAAATGACGAGCTAACGCTTGAAATGATGGCTGAATTGGTTAAAGCCGGTCACACGACCATTGATACACTATACATCAATGAAGTGGACAGCGGCGCTTACATGTCAAATACGTTGAATATTGACTCGTCAAGCAACCGTTTAGAAGCACTAGTAGAAATTTATCGCATGATGCGCCCAGGCGAGCCACCGACGAAAGACGCGGCTGAAGCCTTATTTGAGAACTTATTCTTCTCAGAAGAACGCTATGACTTATCAACAGTAGGTCGTATGAAGTTCAATAGCCGTGTTGGTTACGATTCAGACACAGGCCCTGGCACATTAAGCAAAGAAGACATCGTAGCGGTTATGAAAGTATTGATTGCTATTCGTAACGGTGTTGGCGATGTTGATGATATAGACCACTTAGGCAACCGTCGTATACGTAGTGTTGGCGAAATGGCTGAGAATCAATTCCGTGTAGGTTTAGTACGTGTAGAACGTGCTGTACGTGAGCGTTTAAGCTTAGGTGACCTTGATGCGGTAATGCCACAAGATCTTATTAACGCTAAGCCTATTTCGGCAGCGGTTAAAGAGTTCTTCGGCTCGTCTCAGTTATCACAGTTTATGGACCAAAATAACCCGCTATCAGAAGTAACGCATAAGCGTCGTATTTCTGCATTAGGTCCGGGCGGTCTAACTCGTGAACGCGCTGGCTTTGAAGTACGTGACGTTCACGTAACTCACTACGGTCGCGTATGTCCAATCGAGACTCCTGAGGGTCCAAACATCGGTCTAATTAACTCATTGTCTACGTATGCACGTACCAATGACTACGGTTTCTTAGAAACACCTTACCGCAAAGTGGTAGACGGTGTAGTAACTGATGAAGTTGATTACCTATCAGCCATTGAAGAAGGTCAGTTTGTTATCGCACAGGCGAACTCAAACTTAACTGAAACCAATGAGTTTGTAGATGAACTTATTCCATGTCGTCACAAAGGTGAATCAACCTTTATGGGTCGCATGGACCAGCAATATATGGATGTATCACCACAACAGGTGATCTCTGTAGCGGCAGCACTTATCCCGTTCCTAGAACACGATGATGCTAACCGTGCATTGATGGGTTCAAACATGCAACGTCAAGCAGTACCAACATTGAAAGCGGACAAACCGTTAGTAGGTACAGGTATTGAGTTAACACTAGCAAAAGATTCTGGTGTAACGATTGTTGCTAAACGTGGTGGTGAAGTAATGTATGCCGACGCAAGTCGCATCGTTGTTAATGTACATGAAGAAGAGCGCATCCCTGGTGAAGCGGGCATCGACATCTACAACTTAACCAAGTACACACGTTCTAACCAAAATACATGTATTAACCAAAAGCCGACTTGTATGGTTGGTGAGCCGGTTACTCGTGGCGATGTGTTAGCAGATGGTCCTTCGACTGACTTAGGTGACTTAGCCCTTGGTCAAAACCTTCGCGTGGCATTCATGCCATGGAACGGTTACAACTTCGAGGATTCAATCTTATTATCAGAGCGCGTAGTTGAAGAAGATCGTCTAACGACTATCCACATTCAAGAACTACAGTGTATCGCCCGTGATACTAAATTAGGCTCAGAAGAGATCACAGCAGATATCCCGAACGTGGGTGAATCTGCACTAGGCAAGCTTGATGAATCAGGCGTTGTATATATTGGTGCTGAAGTTAAAGGCGGCGATATCCTAGTAGGTAAAGTGACTCCGAAAGGCGAAACGCAATTAACACCAGAAGAGAAGCTACTACGTGCTATCTTCGGTGAAAAAGCGTCTGACGTTAAAGACAGCTCTTTACGTGTACCTAACTCTGTAACTGGTACTGTAATCGACGTACAAGTTTTCACCCGTGATGGTGTTGAAAAAGATAAGCGTGCGTTAGAAGTTGAAGACATGCAGCTTCGCGAAGCGAAGAAAGACTTCAACGAAGAGTTCCGTATTCTAGAAGCTGGTGTTTTAGAGCGTGCTCGCAAGTTACTTGTGGCAGCTGGCTTCGATGAAGACAACTTAGCGTCACTGAATGCTGAAAAGTTACTAACTCAAAGCCTTGCTGAAGAAGACAAGCAAGCTGAACTTGAGCAACTAGCTGCACAGTACGATGAGCTTAAAGCTGAATACGATAAGAAGTTTGAAAACAAACGTCGTAAAATTACCCAAGGTGATGACTTAGCACCAGGTGTACTTAAAATTGTTAAAGTATACTTAGCTGTTAAACGTCGTATCCAACCGGGTGATAAAATGGCGGGTCGTCACGGTAACAAAGGTGTTATCTCGACTATCGTACCAGTAGAAGATATGCCATACGATGACAAAGGTCGTACGGTAGATATCGTACTAAATCCACTAGGTGTACCATCGCGAATGAACATCGGTCAGATCCTTGAAACACATATGGGTCTAGCTGCACGCGGTATTGGTGAGCGCTTAGAAGAAATGATGAAAGAGCAACGCGAGCTTCATGAGCTACGTGAATTCATCAAACAAGCTTATGAGATCGGTGAATCTCGTCAGGTTGTGGATATCGCTAGTTTCTCTGATGACGAAATTCGTCGTTTAGCTGAAAACTTGAAAGGTGGTTTACCGATTGCTACTCCTGCATTTGATGGCGCGAAAGAAGACGAAATCAAAGACATGCTAGAGCTAGGCGGCTACCCTAGAAGTGGTCAGGTTACACTTTATGATGGCCGTACTGGCGATCAGTTTGAACGTCAAGTAACTGTAGGTTACATGTACATGCTTAAACTTAACCACTTGGTTGATGATAAGATGCACGCGCGTTCTACTGGTTCTTACAGCCTTGTTACTCAGCAGCCGCTGGGTGGTAAAGCACAGTTCGGTGGCCAGCGTTTTGGTGAGATGGAAGTATGGGCACTTGAAGCTTACGGTGCTGCTTACACTCTACAAGAAATGCTAACAGTGAAATCGGATGACGTGAACGGTCGTACTAAGATGTATAAAAACATCGTTGATGGTAACCATAAAATGGAACCAGGTATGCCAGAATCGTTCAACGTATTGTTGAAAGAAATCCGCTCACTGGGTATCAACATCGAGTTGGAAGAAAATTAAGCCAATTAGATGCTGCAGTGAACGCTGCAGCATCTGTTATGGCTGAATAGAATGTAGGGACGAGAACATCCGTCCTCAAGATTAACTCCGACAGGAGAGCTAAGGTGAAAGACTTACTTAAGTTTCTGAAGCAACAAAATAAGACCGAAGAATTCGATGCAATTCGCATTGGTCTTGCTTCACCAGACATGGTTCGTTCATGGTCATACGGTGAAGTAAAGAAACCTGAGACTATTAACTACCGTACTTTCAAGCCTGAGCGCGATGGCTTATTCTGTGCCCGTATTTTCGGCCCAGTGAAAGATTATGAGTGTTTATGTGGTAAATATAAACGCCTTAAACACCGTGGTGTGATCTGTGAAAAGTGTGGCGTTGAAGTAACACTCACTAAAGTGCGTCGTGACCGTATGGGTCATATAGAACTGGCAAGTCCAGTTGCGCATATATGGTTTTTAAAATCATTACCGTCACGTATCGGCTTAATGCTTGATATGACGCTTCGTGATATTGAACGTGTTCTTTACTTCGAATCATTCGTAGTAACTGAGCCTGGTATGACAACGCTTGAGCGTGGTCAGCTATTAGGTGAAGAAGAATACCTAGATGCCCTTGAAGAGCACGGCGATGAGTTTGAAGCGAAGATGGGTGCTGAAGCAGTATTAGACTTGCTTCGTGAACTCGATCTTGCTCAATTAATTGCAGAGATGCGTGAAGAGTTACCAACAATTAACTCTGAAACTAAGCGTAAAAAGATCACTAAACGTCTTAAGTTAATGGAATCGTTCCACCAATCAGGTAATAACCCTGAGTGGATGATCATGACAGTACTTCCAGTATTGCCACCTGACTTACGTCCATTAGTACCGCTAGACGGTGGCCGCTTTGCGACATCTGATCTAAATGACCTTTACCGTCGTGTTATTAACCGTAATAACCGTCTTAAGCGTCTACTAGATTTAGCTGCACCAGATATTATCGTACGCAACGAAAAACGTATGTTACAAGAAGCGGTTGATGCGCTACTTGATAACGGTCGTCGTGGTCGTGCAATTACAGGTTCTAACAAACGTCCACTTAAATCGCTTGCTGATATGATCAAAGGTAAGCAAGGTCGTTTCCGTCAGAACTTACTTGGTAAGCGTGTAGATTACTCTGGCCGTTCTGTAATCACGGTTGGTCCTACACTTAAGCTTCATCAGTGTGGTCTTCCTAAGAAGATGGCATTAGAGCTTTTCAAACCATTCATCTATGGCAAATTAGAACGTCGTGGCATGGCTACGACAATCAAAGCAGCTAAAAAGATGGTTGAGCGTGAAGTAGCGGAAGTATGGGATGTTCTAGACGAAGTAATTCGTGAACATCCAGTATTACTTAACCGTGCACCAACACTTCACCGTTTGGGTATCCAAGCGTTTGAACCTGTGCTTATCGAAGGTAAAGCGATTCATTTGCATCCATTAGTATGTGCGGCTTACAACGCCGACTTCGATGGTGACCAAATGGCGGTACACGTACCGCTAACAATTGAAGCGCAGCTAGAAGCTCGTGCGTTAATGATGTCTACAAACAACATCTTATCGCCTGCTAATGGTGAGCCAATCATCGTTCCTTCACAGGACGTTGTATTAGGTCTTTATTACATGACGCGTGACCGCATTAACGCCAAAGGCGAAGGCACCGTATTTAAAGATCCTAAAGAAGCAGAAAAAGCATACCGTAGTGGTAATGCCGACCTTCACGCAAAAGTGAAAGTACGTATTAGCCAATCAGTAGCTAATGAAGATGGTGTTGTAGAAGATACAATTACTATCATTGATACTACAGTGGGTCGTGCAATTCTGTCTCTTATTTTACCTAAAGGTATGCCGTTTGAGTCAATCAACCAAGCTCTAGGTAAAAAGCAAATTTCTAGCTTATTAAATGAGTGTTACCGTCGTCTTGGTTTAAAAGACACAGTTGTGTTTGCTGACCAAGTTATGTACACCGGTTTCCACTACGCAATGAAGTCAGGTGTTTCAATTGGTATCGATGACTTAGTTATCCCACCAGTGAAAGCATCAATCATTGAAGCAGCAGAAGCTGAAGTAACTGAAATCAACCAACAATTCCAATCAGGTCTTGTTACGGCTGGTGAAAAGTACAACAAAGTTATCGATATCTGGTCACGTGTAAATGAAAACTTATCACGTGAAATGATGGCTAACTTGTCAAAAGACACCGTAGTGAATGCGCAAGGTGAAGAAGAAGAGCAACCGTCATTTAACTCAGTGTTTATGATGGCCGACTCAGGTGCTCGTGGTAGTGCCGCTCAGATCCGTCAGCTAGCAGGTATGCGTGGTCTAATGGCACGTCCAGATGGTTCAATCATCGAGACGCCAATCACGGCTAACTTCCGTGAAGGTCTAAACGTACTTCAGTACTTCATCTCAACGCACGGTGCGCGTAAAGGTCTTGCCGATACAGCACTGAAAACAGCGAACTCGGGTTACCTAACGCGTCGTCTAGTAGACGTTGCACAAGATTTGGTAATCAATGAAGACGATTGTGGCACAGAAGATGGCTTAACAATGAAACCGCTTATTGAAGGTGGTGACGTTGTAGAAGCACTTCGCGAACGTGTACTAGGTCGTGTTGTTGCTGAGCCTGTTGTTATCCCTGGTACTAATACAGTACTTGTAGAACGTAACATCATGCTTGACGAAAAACTGTGTGACCTTTTAGAAGAGCACTCAGTTGATGAAGTTCGTGTACGTTCAGTTATCACTTGTGATAACGACTTTGGTGTTTGTGCTAAGTGTTATGGTCGTGACCTAGCACGTGGTCATATCATCAATGCGGGTGAATCAGTAGGTGTTATCGCGGCACAATCAATCGGTGAGCCGGGTACACAGCTTACGATGCGTACATTCCACATCGGTGGTGCGGCATCAAGAGCGTCTGCTGAAAATAATGTACAAGTTAAAACTAACGGTACATTAAAACTTCACAACGCTAAGTATGTATTAAATACAGACGGTAAGATTGTTATTACCTCTCGTTCTACAGAAATCACTATCATTGATAGCTATGGTCGTGAGAAAGAACGTTATAAAGTACCTTACGGTGCGGTATTAACAGTGCAAGACAATGCAGAAGTTCAAGGTAACGACATTGTTGCTACTTGGGACCCGCATAGTCACCCAATCGTTCTTGAGCATAAATCAAAAGTATCGTTCAGCGATATCGATGATTCAAATACTGAAGCACAGACTGACGAACTAACGGGTTTAACTCGTGTAGTTGTTAAAGATCTTGCTAAAGCGAATGCGAAAGAGCCGAAACTTATCATTGAAAGTGATGAGCGTGGCTTGCAAGAAACACGTCTTCCTTCATTCACTACGATTGAAGTAACAGACGGCGCGACTGCAAACCCAGGTGACGTACTAGCACGTATTCCGCAAGAAGGTTCGAAAACTCGTGATATCACGGGTGGTCTACCACGCGTAGCCGACTTATTTGAAGCGCGTAAGCCGAAAGATCCAGCTATCTTAGCTGAAATCACCGGTACGATTAGCTTCGGTAAAGAGACTAAAGGTAAGAAACGTTTAGTTATTACTCCAGCTGAAGGCGATCATTACGAAGAAATGATCCCTAAGTGGCGTCAACTTAACGTGTTTGAAGGTGAGCAAGTGTCTAAAGGTGAAGTTATCGCCGATGGTCCAGAATCACCGCATGACATCTTACGCCTACGTGGTGTGACTCATGTTGCTAACTACATTGTTAACGAAGTGCAAGAGGTTTACCGTTTGCAGGGCGTTAAGATCAATGATAAGCACATTGAAACTATTATTCGTCAAATGCTACGTAAATGTATCATTCTAGACGGTGGTGATACTGAGTTCTTAGCCGGTGAGCAAATTGAAGTGGCACGCGTTAATATCGCAAACCGCGACCTTGAAGCTCAAGGTAAGATCCCAGCTAAGTTTGAAATCCAGTTAATGGGTATCACTAAAGCATCACTAGCGACAGAATCTTTCATCTCAGCAGCCTCGTTCCAGGAGACAACTCGTGTCCTAACAGAAGCCGCTGTAAATGGTAAGAGCGATGAGTTACGCGGTCTGAAAGAAAACGTAATTGTGGGTCGATTGATCCCAGCCGGTACCGGTTTTGCGTATCATCAAGATCGTATGGCTCGTCGTAAGCAAAAAGACGTTGTTGAAGAGCAAACGGTAAGTGCAGAAGAGGCGACTCAAGCACTAACTGATGCCTTAAACGCGGATTTATCTGGAAATCAATAAACCGAATCTAATCAATGGATTAGAGTTTAGCAAGGTAGTTATCTACTGCCTTGCGAGCGGTTTAGGTTGACAGGTCAATCTTTGCTCATTAAAATTCCGCCACCCATTTACTTGCACGTTTAATACATGCTCGTAAAACAAGGGCGGATTTTTTATTTTTTTCAGTAGTAATTTTAATTTCAGGAGCTATTTAAATGGCAACTATTAACCAGCTAGTGCGTAAGCCACGTCGTAGCAAGGTTACTAAAAGTAACTCAGCTGCGCTTAAAGCGTGTCCGCAAAAGCGTGGTGTATGTACTCGCGTATATACAACTACACCTAAGAAACCAAACTCGGCGTTACGTAAAGTAGCTCGTGTACGTTTAACTAACGGTTTCGAAGTAACTTCATACATCGGTGGTGAAGGTCATAACCTTCAAGAGCACAGTGTAATCCTAATCCGTGGTGGTCGTGTTAAAGATTTACCAGGTGTGCGTTTCCACACTGTACGTGGTGCACTTGACTGTGCAGGCGTAAGCGACCGTCGTCAAGCTCGTTCTAAATACGGTGCAAAACGCCCTAAAGGCTAATTGTATTCCGTTAGTAAGGCCAAGCACTAAATATTATTAATTATTGTTTTGGGTTATTGTTCCAAAAGGACAAACCTGAATAAACCGGAGATACAAAATGCCTAGAAGACGCGTAATAGGTCAACGTAAAATTCTTCCAGATCCTAAGTTCGGATCGGAACTTCTTGCAAAATTCGTTAACATCGTAATGTTAGACGGCAAGAAATCTACTGCTGAAAAAATCGTTTATGGTGCGCTAGACGTGGCTGCTGAGAAATCAGGCAAGTCGCACCTAGAAATCTTTGAAACTGCACTTGATAACATCCGTCCACAGGTAGAGGTTAAATCTCGCCGTGTTGGTGGTTCAACTTATCAAGTACCAGTTGAAGTACGTCCAGTACGTCGCAACGCATTAGGTATGCGTTGGTTAGTAGACGCTGCACGTAAGCGTGGCGAAAAATCTATGGGCTTACGTTTAGCTCAAGAAATCGTTGACGCTGCTGATAACAAAGGCACTGCGGTTAAGAAACGTGAAGACGTTCACCGTATGGCTGAAGCGAATAAAGCATTCGCTCATTACCGTTGGTAATCTGTCCTTAACCTTTAAGAGGATTTTATGGCACGTACAACTCCACTTGAGCGTTACCGCAATATCGGTATTTGTGCTCACGTAGATGCAGGCAAAACCACCACAACAGAACGTGTTCTGTTCTACACCGGTCTTTCTCATAAGATCGGTGAAGTGCATGATGGCGCTGCAACTATGGATTGGATGGAGCAGGAACAAGAGCGTGGTATCACAATCACTTCTGCTGCAACAACGTGTTTCTGGAAAGGGATGGACGCTCAATTTGACGACCATCGCATCAATATTATTGATACCCCAGGACACGTAGATTTCACTATCGAAGTAGAGCGTTCTTTACGTGTACTAGATGGTGCGGTAGTTGTTCTTTGTGCTTCATCGGGTGTACAGCCGCAAACTGAGACAGTTTGGCGTCAAGCGAACAAATACGAAGTTCCGAGAATGATCTTCGTAAATAAAATGGATCGCACGGGCGCTGACTTTTTAACGGTTGTAAGCCAGGTGAAATCTCGTCTTGGAGCAACGCCTGTTCCAGTCCAGCTGCCTATTGGCGCTGAAGACGACTTTAAAGGTGTTATTGACCTTATTAAAATGAAAGCCATTAACTGGAATGATAAAGACCAGGGTATGACTTTCTCTTATGAGGCAATACCGGCAGAACTTCAGGAATTAGCCGAAGAATGGCGCTCTCACTTAGTTGAAAGCGCTGCTGAAGCTACTGAAGAACTAATGGATAAATACTTAGAAGGTGAAGAGTTAAGCGAAGCAGAAATTAAAAATGCTTTGCGTCAACGCACATTAGCGAACGAAATTGTTCCCATGACGTGTGGTAGTGCATTTAAAAACAAAGGTGTTCAAGCTGTGCTTGATTGCGTTGTTGAATATATGCCATCACCAACACAAGTGAAACAAATCCAAGGTATCTTAGAAAATGGTACTGAGGAAGAGCGTCCTGCTGATGATAAAGCGCCGTTTGCTGCTCTTGCATTCAAGATTGCAACAGACCCGTTTGTTGGCACTTTAACCTTTTTCCGTGTTTACTCTGGTACTGTTAAACAGGGTGACGCGGTATATAACCCAGTAAAAAGTAAGCGTGAGCGTCTTGGTCGTATCGTTCAGATGCATTCAAACTCACGTGAAGAGATCAAAGAAGTCCACGCAGGCGACATCGCGGCGGCTATTGGTCTCAAAGACGTAACAACAGGTGAAACACTGTGTGATCCGAACTCTATTATTACGCTTGAGCGTATGGAGTTCCCAGAACCAGTTATCTCTGTTGCGGTTGAGCCTCGCACAATCGCTGACCAGGATAAAATGGGTATCGCGCTAGGAAAACTAGCTGCAGAAGATCCATCTTTCCGCGTACAAACTGACGAAGAATCAGGCCAGACTATTATCTCTGGCATGGGTGAACTTCACCTTGATATCATTGTCGACCGTATGAAACGTGAATTCAGTGTTGAATGTAACGTTGGTAAGCCGCAGGTTGCATACCGAGAAGCTATTCGTTCAACTGTTGAAGTTGAAGGAAAGTTTGTACGTCAATCAGGTGGTCGTGGTCAATATGGTCACGTCTGGCTTAAACTTGAACCGATGGATATTTCGGATGATGAAGCCCCAATTTACGAGTTCGTAAACGAAACCGTAGGTGGCTCAGTGCCGAAAGAATACATCCCTGCGGTAGACAAAGGTATCCAAGAGCAAATGGCTCAAGGTGTACTGGCAGGCTACCCATTACTTGGTGTTAAAGCGACTTTATATGATGGTTCATTCCATGATGTAGATTCGAATGAAATGGCATTTAAAATAGCAGGTTCACTGGCTATGAGACAAGGTGCGCTAGATGCAAACCCTGCACTTTTAGAACCAGTAATGAAGGTTGAAGTACTCACTCCTGAAGCAAACATGGGTGATGTAGTTGGCGACCTAAACCGTCGTCGCGGCATGATCGAAGGCATGGAAGATGCACTTGGTGGCCTTAAGCAAATTAATGCTGTGGTACCACTATCTGAAATGTTCGGTTATGCGACTGCTTTACGATCTGCAACACAGGGCCGTGCCTCATACTCTATGGAGTTTTTGAAGTACGCTGAAGCCTCTAAGCAGGTTGCAGATACAATAATTTCAGCTCGCGCTGTTATATGATTTTAGCTTGTCTGGCTCAATACTGAGTCAGGCTTTAATTTCTTTATTAGGAATTTTTTAAGATGGCAAAAGAAAAGTTTGAACGCGTAAAACCGCACGTAAACGTTGGTACAATCGGCCACGTTGACCACGGTAAAACTACACTAACTGCAGCAATCACTAACGTACTTGCAAAAGTATACGGCGGTGTTGCTAAAGATTTCGCATCAATCGATAACGCTCCAGAAGAGCGCGAGCGTGGTATCACAATCTCAACTTCACACGTTGAGTACGATACGCCTACTCGTCACTACGCACACGTAGATTGTCCTGGTCACGCCGATTATGTTAAAAACATGATCACTGGTGCTGCTCAAATGGACGGCGCTATCTTAGTAGTTGCTGCGACTGATGGCCCTATGCCACAAACTCGTGAGCACATCCTACTTTCTCGCCAAGTTGGCGTTCCTTACATCGTTGTGTTCATGAACAAATGTGACATGGTTGATGATGAAGAGCTACTTGAGCTAGTAGAAATGGAAGTTCGTGAACTTCTTTCTGAATACGACTTCCCAGGTGATGACTTACCACTAATTCAAGGTTCTGCACTTAAAGCACTTGAAGGCGAAGAGCAATGGGAAGCTAAAATTGTAGAGCTTGCAGAAGCACTAGATTCTTACATTCCAGAGCCAGAGCGTGACATCGATAAGCCATTCATCATGCCTATCGAAGACGTTTTCTCAATCCAAGGTCGTGGTACTGTTGTAACTGGCCGTGTTGAAGCTGGTATCATCAACGTGAATGACGAAGTTGAAATCGTTGGTATCAAAGAGACTACTAAGTCTACTTGTACTGGTGTTGAAATGTTCCGTAAGCTTCTTGACGAAGGTCGTGCTGGTGAGAACATTGGTGCACTTCTACGTGGTACTAAGCGTGAAGACGTTGAACGTGGTCAAGTACTAGCTAAGCCTGGTTCAATCAACCCACACACAACATTCACTTCAGAAGTATACGTACTTTCTAAAGATGAAGGTGGTCGTCATACTCCATTCTTCAAAGGTTACCGTCCACAGTTCTACTTCCGTACAACTGACGTAACAGGTGACGTACAGTTACCAGAAGGCGTAGAAATGGTAATGCCTGGTGATAACGTTAAGATGACAGTAACTCTAATCGCGCCAATCGCGATGGACGAAGGTCTTCGTTTCGCTATCCGTGAAGGTGGCCGTACTGTTGGTGCTGGTGTTGTTGCAACTATCGTTGAGTAATCAACTGTTGTAATGCATTAAGCATTAAAAAAACCCGAGCTTAGTCTCGGGTTTTTTAATGCTTGAAGAAAAGTGATTAGCTATCAGCTTTTAGCTGCTCGGTGCTAATGTAAGCTAAGTCGCCTGAGTTAGTAATAACCTCGAGTAGAAGCCAGTGCTTTAAGAACCTCTGAATATCTATAGTTTAATACTTGAGCGCTGTTTTTTCACAGGAGGGAATATGACTATACGCTAAAACTTAGCAAAGGCATGTCTATTCATTGAATAGCTATCGACTCTTATAGACTATTAGCCTAAGCTAAAAATAGCTTAAATTTACAACAGGAAATGGGCGATGAATAATAAAAATAATTATCCGCAAGGTATATTTTGCTGGGCTGAACTGTGTACTCATAATTGGAAAGATGGAAAAGCTTTTTATACCTCGTTGTTTGAATGGGGGAATGACGACCAGCCAATTGGCGAAGATGAATATTACACAATGCTTCAAAAGCAAGGTGACGATATTGCTGCCATGTACCAAATGCCTAAAGAGCAAATGGACGATTCCGCACCTAGCTACTGGCTTACCTATATTGCGGTAGATGATGTTGATACATGTGCAATTAAGGCGCAAAAGCTAGGCGCGCAAATTATAGCAGGGCCTCACAATGTTATGAATGCAGGGCGCATGTTAATGCTTAAAGACCCAACCGGGGCCACCGTGGCGTTATGGCAAGGTAAAGAGCATATAGGATGTCAGCGTCCTTGTGAGCTCGGCACGCCTTATTGGCACGAAATGGCAACGCGTGATAGCGAAGCGAGCCGTCACTTTTATTGCGAATTACTAGGTTGGCAAAGTGAAATAAAGCCTATGGAAGGTATGGATTACACCTTGTTCTTAGTTGCAGGTAAGCCTGTAGCGGGCATGCTACAAATGAATAATGAGTGGCCAGAAGACGTGCCTCCCCATTGGATGATTTACTTTGCCGTGGATAACTGCGATAGCTATGTAAAAAAAGCGGCGATCCTTGGAGGGAAAGTGTGCGTACCTGCTACAGATATCCCTGATGTAGGGCGTTTTAGTGTTATTTGCGATCCTCAAGGGGCTGTTTTTTCTATTATTGAATCGGCAATGGATGATATTAAAGCTTAGTAATTGGTAATGCTTAGGATTAATTTTAGGCTTTAGTATGGTTATTTAGTCGCAGTAATTATGTGCTTTTTTGCTATAATGGCGGTAATTACACCGCCAGTCAGCAAGAGAGTCCAATGGAACTTGAACAAGATAGCAATTTAACCCTCCCTTTATTTATTCTAGATGAGACACTAAGTACCCGTGACTTAGCGCAGCCTGACGTGGAAATTTCAGTTATTTTAAGTGATGAGCTACTGACTCAGCTATGCCAAAACCCCAGTGCTGACAGTAGTATTGGCATAAGCATTACAGACTATGAATTGAATATCATCAATTCAAGCTTTTCAAGTGTAGTGCAAAGCGAACATAACGCTCAACTAACGCTTACTCAAGGTCCTCTATTAAGCGCTGTAGTGACTACAGTTGATGAGCTGACATTCGTATCACCTCAAGTTGATATGATGCCCACGTTCGATTTGGGCGATGAGGCAGAGTAATGAAAAAGATCATTATAAGTACATTTGTACTGATTATTTTAAGTGGCTGTGCCTACCTAGGAAATGCTCATTATAACGAACTGTTTGGTCCCGAAAAAACACAAGCGCGTATTGTTGACGCTAATAGTGGTGATGGCGCCGAATTTCTTCAGCATGTAAAGCCTGTAATAGATACTCGCTGCGTGGTTTGCCATGGTTGTTATGATGCGCCTTGCCAGTTGAAGTTGTCGTCTCCTGAGGGAATAGATAGAGGGCTAAGTAAAGAGTTGGTGTACGACGGTACTCGGTTGTTAGCCTCAACGCCGAGCCGATTATTATTTGATGCAACCACCACTGAGCAATGGCGTGAAAAAGAGTTTAGCCCGGTATTAAACGAGCGAGCACAAAATGAAGAAGCCAATTTAGCCGGTAGTGTGTTATTTAACACGCTGGTATTAAAGCAAAGTTCACCTTTGCCAGAAGATGAAGTATTAGATGAACGCTTTGATTTTTCGCTTAGTCGCAACCAAAGTTGTGCGACCATGGGTGAATTTGACCAATTAGCGGATGAGCAACCGCATGCGGGTATGCCTTATGGCTTACCAGGGGTGTCGGCTGCTGAATTTCAGCATCTACAAAATTGGATTAAAAAAGGTGGGAAAATGGCGCATATCAAGCCGCCATCAGCTGCTGAGCTTGCAAAGGTAAAAAACTGGGAAGCATTTTTAAATCAAGATGGTTTGAAGTATCAGTTATCAGCGCGTTATATTTATGAACATTGGTTTTTAGCGCACATCTATTTTAGTGATGCGCAATCACCAAACTTTTTTAAGTTGGTGCGTTCAAGCACTCCTCCTGGGGAAGATATTAAGTTAATTAGCGCTCGTCGCCCTTATGATAACCCAAATGTTGAGCGTGTTTATTATCGACTGCTTCACGACCGTTCTACTATTTTGTCAAAAACGCATTTGCCACTTAAGTTAACGGATGAGAAGTTAACGCGCTTATATCAGCAGTTCATCGCACCAAAATACACTGTATCTAGCTTACCAAGCTATGAGCCAGCACTTGCATCAAACCCATTTAAAACTTTTGAAGCACTGCCTATTGATGCTAAGTATCAATTTATGCTCGATGAAGCTGAGTTAATTATTATGGGCTTCATTAAAGGGCCTGTCTGTCGTGGTCAAATAGCACTGAACGTGATTAATGACCATTTTTGGGTGGCATTTGCCGATCCTGAAAAAGTGGCGACTCCAGAGGTTGGTAAAATGCTAATGCAACATGAAGACGCATTAGAGTTACCAGCAGCCGAGGAGAGTAATGCGTTACCTATTTCTAACTGGGTAAAATACTCAGTTCGCGAAAAACGCTATTTAAAAGCCAAGGTAGAGCTAGCTAATAAAATGTTCAAAAATGGCGAGCACTTAACTACTGATTTACTGTGGAAAGGGGAAGGGCATAACCAAAATGCGGCGCTGACAATTTTTCGCCATTTTGATAGTGCAACAGTTGTAAAAGGGCTTGTTGGCCAGCAACCTAAAACGATGTGGGTACTTGATTATGCATTGTTTGAGCGTATTCACTACTTACTAGTGGCAGGCTTTGATGTGTATGGCAATATTGGCCATCAATTGATAACACGTTTATATATGGATTTTTTACGCTTGGAAGGTGAGCAAAACTTTCTTGCGTTATTACCAGAGTCACAACGCGAAGCTATTAAGCAAAGCTGGTATCGTAAATCACCGCCAAGTCTATCGACCTTTTTCGAAAATAACCGTGAGTTTAGTCAACCCAGCGGTATTAGTTACCAAACTGATAAGCCACAATCAGAGTTATATGGATTAATTAAACAAACGCTTGAGCCGGTATTAAGTCCTCGTTATGACTATAAAAAAGTACCCGCACCATTAAGTGCAATTAACACCATGCCCGCTAAAGCAATTAACTTACTCCCGCAGCTATCGTATGTGTTAGTAAAAGAGCAAGATGAGCACAAGGCTTATACGATTATTCATCATAACGCGCATTATAATATTTCGAGCTTATTAAACGAAGACGGCCAGCGTGCTTATGAAGAAGATACCGTGACAATTGTGCCAGGTTTTATTGGTGATTACCCATCAGCAATTTGGTATTTAAATAACCCGCAACAAGTTGCTGCATTTGCAGAGCAGTTACCGCTTATGCAAGTAGAGGCGGATTATCGGGCTTTAAAGTCTAAGTTTGCGATTCGTCGAACGCACCCTCAGTTTTGGCAATACAGCGATATATTACATCACGTTGCCCGCCAGTATCGAGGGGTTGAATTTGGTATGTTTGATTATAACCGCTTAGAAAATCGTTAATGATATTGTAAGTAGCCCAGCTTTTTAGTTGGGCTTTTTTATATCTAATAATTAGTGAATTAACTGATTAACTTGCTACAGTTAGACTAAAGTGAAAATAAAAAGCAGCTTGGTTTATGTTTAATATTGTAAAGAGTATTCGCAAACGTTATCGGTGGGCATTAATTGCTATTGCCTTGCTGATCAGCGTATCCGCATTACTCATGCAATACGTCTTTTCTGTGCAAAAATACGATGCGAAAATTATCAATATAGCAGGTAAGCAACGCATGCTGTCACAAAAAATAGCGTGGCATAGTAATGCGCTAATTAATCAAACAGCTAACAACGAACAGCATCTGAAATCGTTAGCTTACTCACTTGGGCTATTCGAACAAGGACATACTTTTTTACTCACTAAAAATGAGCAAGGTGAGGCGATTTATTTAAATGCTGCTTTAGTTGATTTATATTATGCCGCCCCAGGCAGCTTAGATACCGAGGTATCTAGTTTTATAAAACAAGCAAAAAAATTACTGACCCAACAAGAACAAGCGAATCCCGCGGTGTTTTCTGTGGGCGAGATTGAAGCATTATTAAAAAAATTAGACACCGCGGTGAGCTTATTTGAGCAGCAAGCGGTGACAAAGGTTAATTGGGTTGCCAATATTGAGCTGTTGTGTTGGTTTTTGACTCTAGCGTTATTGCTTATAGAGTTAAGGTTTGTGTTTATGCCAATGGAGAGGCAAGTTTTGCAGACCCTGCTTGAGTATCAACAACAAAAAGAATTTGCCGAGCAAGTCAGTCAGAATAAAGAACATTTTATTGCACGCGCCAGCCATGAGTTTAGAACTCCGTTACAGGGATTAATTAGTTCTATAAATGAATTAAGCATTCCCAGCTCGCAACAACAAATTCAGCGTCAAGCTCAGTATTGTTCTGTTAGGCTGCTAGCGATGTTAGATGAACTTCAAGATTTACAGGCGCTTAGTTTAAACCGTTGGTCATTAAAGCCAACCCCAGACAACCTACTAACAACTTTAAACAAAATACTGGCTGTGTATGAATATGGCTGTACTGAGAAAGGGTTAAAGTTAATTACCGAGTTAGCACCGAACTTAGACTGCGCGGTGATTGTAGATCACGCACGGCTACAACAAATTGTTTCTGAACTACTTAATAACGCATTAAAGTTTACTGAGCAAGGAGAGGTCACCGTCATTGCTACGCTCAATAACCATCAGTTAGAGTTAAGCATAAAAGACAGTGGTTGTGGCTTTAGCCACCCGGTTGGTCAGCTCGAATTAGATAACAATCAACAAAGTAACCATTTTCAAGGCCTCAGAACAGGGCTTACCCGCGTGCAATATATTGTTAATGCGCTTAATGGCGACATTCGTTTTGAGAATAATCATCCACAAGGCGCCATTGTATTTTTAAGCCTACCATTAGAGATGGACACAAGCGAAACTATGCCAACGCGCTTGCCTGATGATCTTAAGTGTTTAGTGGTTGAAGATAACCCGCTCAACATGTTGGTACTAACAAAGTTATTAAGTTCTTTGAACATACAGGTTGAATCGGCTGAAAATGGCAAAGTCGCTTGTGAAATGGCGGCTGAAAATAGCTATGATGTTATATTTATGGATTTAAATATGCCGGTTATGGATGGCTTTGAAGCCACAAAGCTGCTGCATGAAAAAGACAAAACACGACCCATTATTGTGGTTACCGCAAACACTTCTGATAGTGATATAGCTCGCGCTAAAGCTTGTGGAGCAATAAGTCATATTCATAAACCTATAGATCAGCAAAGTATAATAGCGGCACTAAACGATGCTCTTCTAACTGAGGTTGATTAAATCTCACTTGCCTAATTGTTCTTTTGTACGTTAATTTGAATTTTTAAGACTTATTTTGGTAGCTAGTGTGAGCTCAATTTTACTTCATCAATTTAGTGGTTATTTATCCACCGGTGGCAGTAATCGCTATTATATTAAGGATTTAACTTGGCAAGTAAAACAGGGGGAGCACTGGGTATTGCTTGGCGGCAATGGCGCCGGTAAATCTGCGCTTGGGGCTACGCTTATTGGTGAAGCCAAGCAACAAAGTGGGCAACGCCATAGTACTTTTAATAATCTACAGTTAGTTTCAAGTGATTTACAAAAGCAGTTATTAAGCGCTAATCACAAAAGTGATAAACCACAAAAAGTAACCGACATACTCTTTTCTGCGCCTGAAATAAATAACGATTTATGCCAACAGCTAATTACTGCTCTTAATTTTGATGCCTTACTTAATCGTAATTTTACTGATTTATCGACCGGTGAAACACGTAAATTATTATTGATTAAAGCACTGTCTGCTAATAGTGATTTAGTTGTGCTTGATGAACCATTTGATGGCTTAGACACTGAATCGACTAGGCAGTTAAACCGCCTATTAAAGCAACTGAGTACGCACACTTGCTTTGTGTTTGTACTAAACCGTGTTGATGAAATTCCTGCGTTTGTTGATCACTTTGCTTATGTGAGCAAGGGTCTTTTACAACATAGCTTAGCAAAACCGTGCGCAGCAAAACGAGCCGATTTGTTTAAGTTACTGCATTTAGAACATACACCTATAACTATTCCAGATTCACCCGAACCCGCTTTTATTTCAAATGTAAACGCGCCACTAGTTAAGCTTACTGATGCGCATGTACGTTATGGTGAACAGACTATCTTTGAGAACTTAAACTGGACAATTAAGCAACACCAACACTGGCAACTTACCGGTAAGAATGGCTCAGGAAAAACCTGTTTATTAAATTTAATCACCGGTGATAACCCTCAGTGCTATAACAATGAGATTGAGGTGTTTGGTTTCAAGCGTGGCACAGGAGAGAGTATTTGGGATATAAAACAGCATATTGGTTATATCTCTAATACCTTGCATTTACAGTATAGAGTGAGTATTTCGGCGCTCAATACTGTTATCTCTGGGTTTTTCGATAGTATTGGTTTATATCAACAAGCCAATGAGTTACAAATGCGGTTAGCGAAACAGTGGCTGGCATTAATTGGCCTAAGCGATAAAGCAAATTGCGCTTTTACCCAACTATCGTATGGCGATCAGCGCCTATTACTGATTGTACGCGCAATGGTTAAACACCCCGCCTTAGTTATTTTAGATGAGCCATGTTTAGGGCTTGATGAGGCAAATCGTCAACGCGTTTTACTGCTAATAGAAAAGGTGTGTGCGGCAAAAACGAGTACCGTTATTTATGTAAACCATCATGCAGCAGATACCATTAAAGGGATTGAACACACCCTAAAAATGGAAGATTTTAAACCAACTTACTATGAACAGCATACGGCTCATAGTGAGTCGATTATATAAGCTTGTTTATAACTGAGTCACCGTGAATCCTTGGTCACGCAGTTGTTTAATTAAGCCATGTTGCTCAACTAAATGCAGAGCACCTACAGCTATAAAAATATTGCCTTGTTCAAGTTTTGGGGTGAGCTGAGTGACCCAATTATTATTACGCTCAATTAGCATCACTTGTTCGCTTTGTTGGCCGTATTGGCTGTTATCAAAACTGGTGTGGTAGTAGCTGGTTAGGGTTTTCATATCGCCCTGTTTCCATGCATTTACTAGAGAAATAAAGTAGGTATTAATATCACTGAGTTGTTCAAAGGTTTCTGCCATCATAGCGTTGCTTAATGACTCTAACCCATTAAACATTTGTAGTTGCTGCTCTATGGTTTCAAGCTCTGCAATTTTAATATTATGCTGTTGGGCATAATCTAATATTTGCTTATCAATGCCATTTTTATCTGAATATCCTGCGTTTTGAAACTCAATTTGCATCATGGTTAACATCACAGCCCAAGGTTTAAAGCTGTTGAACATGGCAATATCAATCGACTTTTTAGCAAAGTAGTCTTTCAGGAGTTGATAATTTTTTGTCGACAGCTCACTCTGTAGTGTGCGCCCGTTATTAAGCAGCATATACGGCATAGAGCGTTGCTGCATTTGTAAAGGTGATAGCTTACTAATATCCACTTCAACAACCACTTGCTTGCTGTTATCCAGTGCGTGAGTCACTTTTTGTGGTAGCCCTTTCATGCTGGCATCACCTACATGTACGGTGCCAAATAAATACGAACTAGCGCCTTGTTTTTCTATTTTGAATAGAGCAGGAGCTGCATAGCCATTGACACTAAATGCTAAAAAAACGAACGTTATCAATAAATGACTGATACGCAATGACACTTTCATAAAAATCCTAGCCATGTTTAAGTTGTTTTATAAATACTAACTTAGTTTACTATATAGGTAACGTAAAAATGCCAGATTAAAAGCGCTATTGATACCAATTATTGCTGTAGGCCATGTTGCCAAAATTAGTCAAAGCGCGTTCACTTTGTTATGAACTCAAGGCGATTCGTGAAAAGCTTCATAGACTGAGAAAAAACACCACCATGACCTACAGCAGCACTAATGCTTTTTTTACTTTGGCAAATTAAGCCCATAAAACAGACCACCAAAGCAGAACGGTGATGAGCATGGCGATAAAGACACTGGCAGAAGCGATGTCTTTAGCTAGGCCTGATAGTTCATGATATTCGCTACCGATGCGATCAACCACCACTTCGACTGCGGTATTGACCAACTCAGCAAATAACACAAACAATAAGCTGGCAATTAATATTAACTTGCTACTTAAAGTAATTTCTTGCAAGCAGGCAAATACGCCTAGCAAACTAAATAAAACCAACTCTTGCTGAAAAGCAGCCTCAAATCGGCTCATCCATTTTAGGCCGTTAAATGTATGGCTTAAGGTAAAAATTAGCCGCATTAGGCCTTGGCGTTTTATAACGGTTTTATTATTCATATTTTAGCTTCGCTATGGTTAATCGTTTGACATGACGCGAGTAAATCTTCAGAGGTTTGGTAGGTTTTACTCACAACACCGGTTAAGTTTAAAAGGGTATGAAAAATAGCATCGTGTGATTGCGCTAAAGTGCTATTTAAATTGTTGAGACACTTGGCTGTAATGCGCTGATTATGCTCATCAGCCCAGATGTAAAGAGGCACATGGGTTTGAGTTGTTGGTGCAAATGCATAGGGAAAGCCATGTAAGTACGCACCATTTTCACCGAGCGACTCGCCATGGTCCGACACATACAGTAATTGCTTATCAATATTGGCTGGTAGTGCCTTTAACTGTTCAATAGCTTGAGCGTTGATAAAATCACTATAAGCAATTGTATTATCGTAGGTGTTAACCAGTTCTTCAGCGTTACAGTTCTGAATATCGCTGCGGTCGCAGGTTGGACTAAACTGTTTAAATTTTTCAGGGGTAGCGCTTAAAGTAAGTAGGGCCATGTGAACCCATCATATGCAGCACTATAAGCGTATTAGCCTGACTCAAGTTAGCAAGCTTGTGCTTTAGTGGGGCTAGCAACGCTTCATCAAAACAGTATTTACCATCACATAGTCCGGATGCTTTGCTATCAATATTAATGGTAGGTACGCGCGAGCAGACGTTTTTACAGCCACTGTTATTATCAACCCACAAGACATCTGCGCCTGCTTGTTGTATCAAATCAATCACGTTTTGCTGATTATCACTGTCTAAACGAGAAAAATTGGCATGAGTTTGCAGTGAAAACATACACGGTACTGACACTGCTGTGGCCGTGCCACACGACGATACATTATCGAAATAAGTGACATTATGTTTTTGTGTGTATTGGTTGGTATTGCGCTCATAGCCTTGGTAGGAAAAATTTTCAGCTCGTGCGGTTTCACCTACTACTATGACAGTAACTCGTGTTGTACTTGGCGATGCTAAAGTTGGTGTGGTATCAATATTTTTAAATTTAATATCGCTGTAAAGCAACTGGTCACGTGCATACTTATAGCCACTAGAAAGGTATTGAAATGGAATGATTTCTTTTTTCAATATACGGTTATTTCGACCTGTTGCCGCGTAATCGGCGTAAAAGTTTACTACCACTAAAGCAATCAAAGCACCGCATGCTAGTAACAGTTTAATACGACTGAGTATTTCTTTGTGTGGGCGGGCACAGTTTACGTTTATACGACTCAAAACAAAGGCAGGTAATGCGCCAAAAAGCAGTAAAAAGCCAACAAGTTGCAAGTTTAAATAGCTTAACGCTTCACTAGAGTCCGTCTCTGCTGCGTTTTGTATCATTGAGTAATCAAATACCACTCCATAGTTTAATGAGCCGTAAAGTGCGGCACTTGAAAGCACGAGTAGCAAGTAGTTGATGGGTTTTAATAGCCCTCGAACAGACACCAAAGAAAAGAATATAACTAATAAACATACAAGTAGTAGCGGTACAGAAAATAGAAATAACCACGAAAATGTGTGCAGCGAAGTAATAGCGCTAAACGCACCATGCATAAATGGAATATTAATGATTAAGCCGTTATAGCATGCCATTAAAATAACAAATGCATTAGCGCTGCAGTTAAAGTAAAAGCGCTTTTTGGTGTTTGCTTGCGATTGCTTACTGAGTTTGAAAATTGAATTCATAACACATCTCTTTTTAGTGAACGTTGTTATGCTAGGTCGTCACACTTAAGAAACACTTAAGAAGTCAATTTATTTTATTTTGTGAGCTATAAAATACAGCGGTTTGCTAAAAATTAATCAAACCATAATTCACCGTTATAAGAATAGTGAATTTCCTGAGTTGAAATGAAGGGATAAAAAATTCACTTTGTTTAGGTTGTTTGAATTTTAAAACCTAGGCCGGCGTGTTTTTATAATTATTTTGGATTGAATTTGATGTTGACTTAGCGCCCTGAGCGCGGTACTAATATAAAAAGACAGCGAAACAAGAGTTTCGTAATTACAGAAATTAAATGGTATTAAATTTTATGCTTAACAATGCACTTAACCTAGTCCTGATTATTATCGTGGTGATTATTCCCGCGAGGGCTTCGTAGTGCTTTAAAAAACTAAGCATTGAAAAGCCCTCCGCACTTAACCGTCCGGGGGGCTTTTTAGTTTTAAGATTAAATTTTAACGGGTTGTCACACAGGAATGAGGATTTACTAATGACAGGCGCAGAACTAACAATTGATTTACTCGCCAAGCACGGCGTAGATGAAGTATTTGGCTACCCAGGTGGTGCTATTATGCCCATCTACGATGCCTTGTATGGTGCGCCTGTAAAACATTACCTCACTCGCCATGAACAAGGCGCAGGGTTTGCAGCTGTAGGTTATGCACGCAGTACTGGCCGCTTAGGTGTATGTTTAGCAACATCAGGCCCGGGTGCTACTAACTTAATTACCGCATTGGCTGATGCCATGATGGACTCAGTGCCTTTACTTGCCATCACCGGGCAAGTACCAACCGCAGCTATTGGTTCTGACGCCTTTCAAGAAATAGACGTGTTGGGTATGTCGCTTTCATGTACAAAACACAGTTATATGGTTGAGCGAGCAGAAGATTTAGCCGAAATATTACAAGAGGCGATGCATTTAGCACAAAGCGGTCGACCAGGCCCTGTTTTGGTTGATATCCCCAAAGACATTCAAATGGCGCAAGTGCCTTTTAAACCTTGGTTAGCGGTAGATGAATATTTGCCTCAACTAGATCTAAATCAAGTCGCTATTGCTAATCAATTACTCAGTGAAGCCAAACAGCCTGTTGCCTATGTTGGTGGCGGGGTCCATGCCGCTGATGCGCAAGCGCAGTTAATGCAATTTTTAAATAAAACGCAAATGCCAGCGGTTTCAACCCTTAAAGCATTGGGCAGTGTATTACCTGATTACGAATATGATTTAGGCATGCTAGGTATGCATGGCGGTCAAGCGGCTAATTTAGCGGTGCAAGAATGTGATGTCTTAGTGTGTATTGGCGCACGCTTTGATGACCGTGTAACGGGCAATTTAGCTAAGTTTGCTGCAAAAGCAAACGTAATTCATTTAGACATAGATGCAGCCGAGATCGGAAAACGTAAACCCGCAAAAGCGTCATTAATTGCTGATTTAAAAACTTCTCTCCCTGCACTTGAGTGCGTGGTTACACCAAAAGCGTGGTGCGATCATAGTAAACAAATGAAGGTCAAACACGCGTGGCGCTACGACTACCCTGGTGAAAAAGTATTTGCTCCTTACTTACTTAATCAACTTAGCCAGCGTATGCCAAGCACTAGTGTGGTGTGTTGTGATGTAGGCCAGCACCAAATGTGGGTAGCTCAGCACATGAAGTTTAGCCACCCTTGCAACCATTTGAGCAGTGGTGGTGCAGGCACTATGGGATTTGGTTTACCCGCGGCTATAGGTGCACAGATAGCGCGTAAAGATGACTTTGTGATCACCGTTTCAGGCGATGGTTCAATCATGATGAACATTCAAGAGCTTGCCACTATTCGCCGTAATAATTTACCAGTAAAAATACTGATACTTGATAACCAGCGCTTAGGAATGGTGCGCCAATGGCAAGAACTATTTTTTGAAGGGCGTTACAGCGAAACTAACCTATCAGACAACCCTGACTTTGTACAACTTGCTGCTGTGTTTGGCATTCCTGGGCAAACAATTACCCATGCCAACCAAGTGGATGATGCAATCACTGCCTTATTAAATAGCGATGGACCTTATATTGTTCATGCTTGTATCGATGATAAAGAAAACGTATGGCCACTTGTTCCACCTGGGGCTGCTAACGATGAAATGATGACGGAGAAAGCACAATGAAACACAGTTTAACTATTGCCTTAAAAAGCCAAAGTGTCGCAATCGAGCGCTTTTTACGTGTGGTGCGTCATCGTGGTTTTGATTTAACTCACTTACAGCTCAATATGGACGATGGTCAATATAATATGGCAATGACGGTTGATAGTGATAAACCAATTTACTTGCTTACCAGCCAGTTAAATAAATTGGTTGATGTGAAACATGTGACGCTACAAAGCTTACAGCAACAGGCTGTATAAAATAAATTTAACGAATTTTACGAGTAACTGATTATTTGGTTATTCATCAATTTTTAGAATGAGGAATGCCCGCATTAATTGCGGCAAACACTGAGGTAACTATGGCTAAATTAAGAAGTGCAACTACCACTGAAGGGCGTAAACGCGCAGGCGCAAGAGCATTATGGCGTGCAACAGGCATGACTGATACCGACTTTGGTAAGCCAATTATTGCTGTTGTGAACTCATTTACGCAATTTGTACCGGGGCACGTGCATCTTAATCAGCTTAGTGAACTGATGGCTGAAACCATTACTCAGGCCGGTGGTGTACCAAAAGAATTTAATACCATTGCTATCGATGACGGTATTGCGATGGGTCACGGCGGTATGCTTTATTCACTGCCATCGCGCGATTTAATTGCCGACTCAGTAGAGTATATGGTGAACGGCCATTGTGCCGATGCGATGATTTGTATTTCTAACTGCGACAAAATCACCCCTGGAATGATGTTAGCGGCGCTGCGTTTAAATATACCCGTTATTTTTGTATCGGGCGGCCCAATGGAAGCAGGTAAAACCAAATTAGCGAATATCGATATTAAACTCGATTTGGTTGATGCTATGGTCAAAGGTGCTGATGAATCGGTAAGTGATGCCGACTCTGAGCAAGTTGAGCGATCTGCATGCCCTACTTGTGGGTCGTGTTCAGGGATGTTTACCGCCAATTCTATGAACTGTTTATTAGAAGCAATTGGCCTTGCGCTGCCTGGTAATGGGACCACGCTTGCGACCCATAAAGATCGCAAACAACTGTATGTTGAAGCGGGGGCACGTATCGTTGATTTATGCCGTGAGTACTACCAAAAAGATAACCAAGAAGTACTGCCTCGTGCCATCGCTAATAAAACCGCATTTATGAACTCTATGGTGGTTGATATTGCTATGGGCGGTTCATCAAATACGGTATTGCATTTACTCGCAGCGGCACAAGAAGCCGGCGTTGATTTTGATATGTCACACATTGATGAACTTTCACGTAAAACCCCGTTTTTATGTAAAGTTGCTCCAGCTACAGCGCAATACCACATTGAAGACGTACACCGTGCTGGTGGCATGATGGCAATAGTTCGCGAGCTTGGAAAGGCAGGGTTAGTTGATTTATCGGTTAACCATGTTGCTGGTATGACAATGGGTGAACTGGTTAAAAAGTGGGATGCAACCGATCCAAATAACGAAGCTGCGCAAAAGTTTTATCGTGCTGGCCCTGCAGGTATTCGTACCACCAAAGCAATGAGCCAAGATTGTCGTTGGGATGAGGGTGATAACGACCGTGAAAACGGTTGTATTCGCAGTGTAGAACATGCATTTCGTCAAGATGGTGGCCTTGCCGTGCTTTCAGGTAATTTAGCAATAGATGGCTGTATCGTTAAAAGTGCGGGTGTTGTTGATGAAATGCTGCATTTTGAAGGTACTGCTGTGGTATACGAATCACAAGATGACTCTGTAGAAGGGATTTTAAATGGCGAAGTAAAAGCCGGCGACGTGGTGGTTATTCGCTATGAAGGGCCTAAAGGCGGCCCTGGTATGCAAGAAATGCTATACCCAACTAGCTATTTAAAATCAAAAGGTTTGGCAGAGCAATGTGCATTAATTACTGATGGGCGTTTTTCAGGTGGCACGTCGGGTCTATCGATTGGCCACGTATCGCCGGAAGCTGCCAGCGGTGGCGCAATTGCTTATGTTGAAAACGGCGATAAAATTATCATCGATATTGCCACTCGAGAAATAACGCTGGCGTTAAGCGGTGAAGAGCTTGAAGCTCGCAAGCAAAAACAACTGGCTCGTGGTAAACAAGCGTATAAACCGCTTAATCGTGATCGTTATGTATCATCTGCGCTTAAAGCGTATGCGCTACTTGCAACCAGCGCAGATAAAGGTGCAGTTCGCGATTTAGCCAAACTGGAGGAGCTTAGCTAGGTATGGTTTCTCAAGAACTCGATTATTTTCGCGCGATTATCCAAGCCAATATGGAGCCTTTAGCCAAGGTGACTGAGGTAAGTGAAATGGCCGAATTGAGTGCACGATTAGGTAATCATGTTTGGTTAAAACGTGAAGACCAGCAACCCGTGTACTCGTTTAAATTACGCGGTGCTTTTAATAAATTAAATAAGCTACCTAAAGGCTCGGTTGTGATCACCGCATCCGCAGGTAACCATGCCCAGGGTGTGGCACTAAGTGCCTCACACTTAGGGCACAAAGCCACCATTGTGATGCCCGTGACCACACCTGAAATAAAGGTTAATGCGGTAAGGGCATTGGGTGGTGAAGTCGTATTGCATGGCCATCAATTTGATGCCGCAAAAGCGTATGCGCTGGAATTAACTGAGCAGCGAAACGGCGTATTTGTACCGCCATTTGATGACCCTGATGTGATTGTTGGTCAAGGTACGGTTGCCCGTGAATTAATGCAACAGCTCAACGATTTAGATGTGGTATTTATTCCTGTTGGCGGCGGCGGCTTGCTGGCAGGTATGGCGGTATATATTAAGTCGCTGCGCCCCGATATCAAAGTGATAGGGGTTGAGGCGAATGAAAGCGCCTGCTTAAAAGCTGCTTTAGCAGCAGGCGAGCCGGTAGAGCTCGATCGCGTTGGCAGTTTTGCCGATGGTGTTGCCGTTAAAATAATTGGTAGCGAAACATTCAGACTGGCACAAAAGTTTTGTGATGAAGTAGTTACCGTATCAGACGATGAAATATGTGCAGCCATGCAAGATATTTTTGTATCAACCCGTGCTATAGCTGAGCCTTCAGGAGCGCTTGCAACTGCAGGACTTAAAAAATGGTCTCAGCAGTCGGGTTTAAAGGGGTTAAATTTAGCTGCTATTTTGTCTGGTGCTAATTTAAACTTTGATCGCTTACGTTATGTGGCTGAGCGCACTGCGCTGGGTGAGAAAAACGAAGCTTTATTAGCCGTGACCATTGATGAAAAGCGCGGTAGTTTTAAGCAGTTTTGTACATCTTTAGGTGGGCGTGCCATTACTGAGTTTAACTATCGTTATGCGGGGCCTGGCGAGGCGCAAATTTTTGTTGGTATTGCGCTACGTCAAGGGTTAGCAGAACTTGAAGAGCTTAAACAAAGTCTAACAGATAACAAATATACCTTTTGCGATTTGTCAGATAACGAATTAGCAAAGCTACATGTACGCTATATGGTTGGCGGTAAAGCGCCAGAGCAGTTACATGAACGCTTACTAAGGTTTGAGTTTCCAGAGTACCCAGGCGCATTGGCGCGCTTTTTAGATACGCTGGGTAGTAACTGGAATATCACTTTATTTCACTACCGCAATCATGGCGGGTCAATGGGGAATGTATTAGCAGGCTTTGCTATTGAACCAAGCCAATATGAGATGTTTAATGAGCACTTAAATCGGCTAGGTTACAGTGTCCAAGACGAAACCGATAATCCCTGTTTTACTCAGTTTTTAACTACCCAACCTCAAGCAGAAAAGCTTGAAAAAATCGCTCTAGCCTAACTCTATCCTAAGCAAGCATCTTATCCCGATGCTTGCTTTATTAGCTGTTTTACATATAGTTATAATTAATTATCATGTTTATGGAAGCCTGCTTTGCTACTTAAAGGAATAATAATTAGCATCTGCTTTTTTTGTAGCCAGTTAATGGCGCAGGAATCAGTCACGTTACAATTAAAGTGGACGCACCAATTTCAATTTGCTGGCTATTATATGGCCAAACAAAAAGGCTTTTATAATGAGGCCGGTTTAGACGTCAATATAGTTCCTGCCGATCCAAAACGGCCAAATAGTTTTGGTGCGGTAGAGCGAGGAGAGGCGCAATTTGGTGTAGCACATTCAGGTATATTAGAACGCCGTATTGCCGGTGAACCCTTTGTAGCCATGGCTGCCATATTACAGTTTTCTCCTTACTGTTGGATGGTAAAAGAAACTTCAGATATTTTTCATGCTCGTGATTTTATTAACAAGCGTGTAAGTGAAGTCAGCAAAGAGAGTAATTCTGAGTTACTAACTATGCTTAAGCGCAGTGGTATTGATACCGAAAAACTGGCTGTTTACAAAGGCGATGAATTGCAACAAGCATGGATGGAAAATAAATTAGATGCCATAGAAGTGTATGTTACCGACCTACCTTATCATATGGATCAGCAAGGGGTTGCTCATAGACTTATATGTCCACAACGTTATGGGATGGATGTATACGCGGATATTTTATTTACCAGCGATAGTATGGTTAAGTATCACCCCGATACGGTAGAAAAGTTTTATCAAGCAAGTTTAAAAGGGTGGCGCTACGCGGTAATGAATATGGATGAAGCCATTGCCATAACCCAACAGTTTTATGCGCCTGAACGCAGTTTTCATCAACTGGCATATGAGGCTGAGGTACTTAAAGACTATATTGCTCCACCGAGTACTACTGTGGGTAATATGTCGATGGCTAAATGGCGTTTAATTGCTGACTTATATGAGATTGATCAAACAAAGTTTGATGAAGTAAAAGCTGATTTTATTTATAAATATAAAAAGCAAGAAACACTGCAGCTTTCTTGGATGCTGATTGCGGCTATTATAATAAGCATTATTTCTATCCCCCTCTATTTACGTTTAATGTTTAAATCGCGCTAGTGGATTACTTACTCCATTCCCTTGCTCTGCGAGGTTAAAAAAATAACTGCTTAATCAGGTGCTATTGTGCTGGTATAATTAAGCGTCTTTTTTATATCCTAAGCTGTTATGACCTTAACTGAGCAATTTTCTGCCCTAGACTCTTTGCTAATGAATACTCGCTTGTATTGGCAGTGTACTGCATTTGATTTTGACGCTTTACCTTGGCCTGAATTACATGCTCCTTTGAGCGCTTTATCCGATCAGGCGGTTGCTGAATTAGACTCTGATCAAGAACAGCTCTATCAGTTTTTTTCATCCTATATTCCCGCTGTTGAGCAACTTAGCCGATTAGTGTCATTGCCTGCCATTACTAACACTCGGAAGGAATACCCGTTTTGGATCAGTAATGGTATTAAAGGTCGAAAGTTTACTCAGCTACAAGATTTTGTTGGCGCATTGCCCACTAGTAATCAGCCTGTATTAGAGTGGTGTGCAGGTAAAGGCCATTTAGGGCGAATGTTAGCTTTTAATGGTGCGCAGAGTGTACACAGCGTTGAGCTACAATCTCATTTGTGTGAACAAGGGAAAAAAAGTGCACAGCAGCAGGGACTTGCAATACAATTTAGCCAAGCCGATGTACTTAAGGATAGCATTCAGGATTTTTTTAGCCCACACACTCATGCCGTCGCTTTGCATGCCTGCGGTGCGTTACACCAAACTTTTATGCATCAAGCCAGTGCAGCAAAAGTACCACAAATTAGCTTTTCACCTTGTTGCTATCATTTATTTACTGATAATAATTACCAAGCGATGAGCGAGCATGCTCAGCAAAGTCGATTAAACTTAACTCACAGAGATTTAAAGCTCGCCCTGCAAGAAACTGTTACAGCTCCTTCGCGAGTAGGCAAAGTGCGAAAAACAGAAGTGGAGTGGCGACTCGGGTTTGATGCCTTAAGAAAGTCACTTACTGGTGAGTTAGGGTATGTCAGCGTCCCTTCAGTGAATAAAGCGATATTTTCAGATTCGTTTGCAGCATTTTGTAACTGGGCGGCAGACAAAAAAGCCTTAAAAATGCCAAAAGATATTGATTACAATAAGTTTTTATTGATTGGGCAGGCGCGAAAAAAAGTAACAGAGCGAGTTGAACTGGTTCGACATGTGTTTAGAAGAGCAATAGAAGTTTGGCTTGTGCTCGATCGTGCTTTATATTTGCAGCAGCAAGGCTATGACGTCAGTGTTAATACATTTTGTGAGAAGCAATTAACACCCCGTAATATTTTAATTTTAGCCAGTTTAAAAACGCCCTCAACCTAAAAGAGATGTAATGAGAAATTTAAATAACTTACTAGAAAATAATAAACGCTGGGCATCTAGAACGAGCGAAGCGAACCCTGAATTTTTCAAAATTTTATCGATGCAACAAAACCCAGAGTACTTATGGATAGGTTGCTCTGATTCACGGGTGCCAGCTAATCAAATTGTTGATTTATTACCGGGTGAGTTATTTGTGCACCGTAATGTTGCCAACGTGGTTGTACATACCGATCATAATTGTTTATCGGTTATGCAGTACGCGGTCGAAGTATTAAAAGTAAAACATATTATGGTTGTTGGCCACTACGGTTGTGGTGGTGTGCAAGCGGTACTGAACGAGGACCGCTTTGGCTTTATTGATAACTGGCTCCGCCACGTTGGTGATGTAAAAGAAAAACACCTAGAGCAACTTAATGCTCTGCCAGAAAAACAACGCCTTGATCGTTTAATAGAGCTTAATGTGATTGAGCAAGTGCGTAACGTATCTCGCACTAGCATTGTTCAAGATGCATGGCTAAGAGGTCAAGAACTCACGGTTCATGGTTGGGTATATGGCTTAGAAAATGGTCATTTGCATGACTTAGAATCGGTAGTTAGTTGTGCTGAAGAAGAGTGTGAAAGCTATAAAAAAGCAGTACACCATGTACTAAATAAATCTGCGGACAGTCACCTTTAATATGGCCAAAACGGCGCTAATAATCGGCAGTACCGGCTTAGTTGGCAGCCAGTTATTACAACAGCTGTTAGCATCTTCTAGCTATTCGCAGGTAGTGAGCTTATCGCGCCGCCAATTAGATTTTTCTCATCCTAAATTAATTAGCCATATTATTGATTTTGAAAATTTGACGCATCATGTTGAATTGTTCAAAGGTGACGTGTTCTTTTCTTGCTTAGGGACTACATTAAAGCAAGCGGGCAGTGTGGCTGCACAACGTAAAGTTGATTTTGAATACCAATTTATTTGTGCGCAAATGGCGGCCAATAACGCTGTTCCGCATTATTGTTTGGTATCGTCAAGTGGCGCAAATGCACATAGTATGAGCCGTTACCTAAAAATAAAAGGGGAGCTTGAGCAGCAGGTAAAGCAGCTTGGCTTTGCACGCTTGAGTATATTGCAACCGTCTTTATTAGTCGGCGAGCGTTCAGAGCTTAGAGTTGCAGAAAAGTTCGGTGAGGTGGTACTTCCACTGCTAACGCGTTTTGGTATCCTCAAACGGTATAGACCCATTACCGGTGAGCAAGTAGCTAATAAATTGCTGAGGGTAAGCATAGAGCAGCAACAAGCAACGGGTTATTATGTGCTGGACGAGCTATTTGAATAACTGAGTGAGTAGCGCCATAAAGCAGGTTCGTCTATGGCGTTATATTTATTATTCAGCGTCTGTTTTTGCCGATAATTGATGTTCAAGTATCGCTACTTTTGCTTCTAATTCAGTTAGCTTTTCACGTGTGCGGATCAGCACTTGGCTTTGAATATCAAACTCTTCACGGCTTACAAAGTCCATTTCGGCAAGCTTGTTTTGTAACACTTGCTTAGTTTTACCTTCAAGTGTATCAGCCAGGTTTTTTACACCTTGTGGCATGTTATTAGTGATCTGTTTCGCAATTTCTTCAAGTTTTGCTGGGTTAATCATAGTCGTCCCTTGCCTGTTGCCTAAAATGATAATAACTAATATTACCTTATTGGCTAGGCGTATTGTAGTGATTACGTTAAAATTGCCCGTCTTTTTGCAATCAGCTGGTCGTTATGAAACTCAATCCTAAACAAGATGAAGCGGTAAAGTACATTAGTGGTCCTTGCTTAGTATTAGCCGGCGCAGGCTCGGGTAAAACGCGAGTTATCACCAACAAAATTGCTTACTTAGTACAGAAATGTGAGTATCAAGCGCGTAATATTGCGGCGGTTACCTTTACCAATAAAGCGGCTAAAGAAATGCGCGAGCGGGTTTTGCAAACCTTGGGAAAACAAGAGTCTAAAGGTTTATGGGTGTCTACCTTTCATACGCTTGGGCTTGAAATCATTAAAAAAGAGTTAAAAACACTGGGTTTTAAACCCGGTTTTTCGTTGTTTGACGACCAAGATACTAATCAATTACTCGGTGATTTAACCGAAGACGAGCTTAAAAAAGACAAAGACTTACTAAATCTACTTAAAATGCAAATTGGTAGTTGGAAGAATGAGCTTATTTTACCAGAACAAGCTATTCGCGAAGCCAGAGAGCCGCAAAAGGCATTGTTTGCTCAGTTGTATGCGCGTTACCAAAATCAATTAAGAGCGTATAACGCGCTGGATTTTGATGATTTAATTATGATCCCCACGCTGCTTTTAAGTAGTAATGCCACATCACGTGAGCGATGGCAGCAGCGTTTTCGTTATTTACTGGTGGATGAATATCAAGATACCAATACCAGCCAATATCAATTAGTGAAATTACTGGTAGGCGAACGAGCACGCTTTACTGTGGTGGGAGATGACGATCAGTCAATTTACTCTTGGCGTGGTGCTCGTCCACAAAACTTGGTGTTATTAAGTAAAGATTACCCTGGGCTTCGATTAATAAAACTAGAACAGAACTATCGTAGTGCTGGGCGCATTCTTAAAGCGGCCAATATCTTAATTGCAAATAACCCCCATGAGTTTGAAAAAAAGCTCTTTAGTGAGTTGGGCTATGGTGAGCAAATTAAAGTCATTGGCTGTCGCGATGAAGAACATGAATCAGAACGTGTGGTCGCAGAGATTATTTCGCATAAATTTATGAAACGCACCAGCTATAAAGATTACGCTATTTTGTACCGGGGTAACCACCAAGCGCGGGGCTTTGAAAAGTCGTTAATGAGTAACCGAATCCCGTATAAAATTAGTGGTGGAATGTCGTTTTTTTCACGTTCTGAAATTAAAGATATCATGGCTTACTTACGTCTTTTAGTGAATCAAGATGATGACAATGCTTTTTTAAGAATTGTGAATACCCCACGTCGTGAAATTGGTACAGTCACGCTTGAAAAGCTTGGCACCTTAGCTAATGAAAAACACCAAAGCTTATTTGCGACCTGCTTTGATAACGACTTAGGATACAGACTAAAAGGACGTGGTTTAAATGCACTAGCTGGGTTTGCCCGTTGGGTGGTTGAGCTTTCAGATAACGCAGTGCGCAGTGATACACTGGAGGCGGTGAAGGATTTAGTGCGTAATATTAATTACGAAGCTTACTTGTATGAATCATCGCCTAGTGCCAAAGCCGCTGAAATGCGGATGAAAAATGTGTCCGAGCTGTATCGCTGGATAACAGACATGTTAACAGGCGATGCCGATAATCCGCCAATGACACTGGCTGAAGTAGTTAGTAAATTGACCCTTCGGGACATGCTAGAGCGAAACGAAGAAGAAGATGAAGCTGATGCCGTGCAATTATTAACTTTGCATGCCTCAAAAGGACTCGAGTACCCCTATGTATTTATGGTCGGTATGGAAGAAGGATTGTTGCCACACCAAGTAAGCATTGATGAAGACAATGTGGATGAAGAGCGCCGCCTTGCCTATGTAGGTATTACCCGCGCGCAACAAGAGCTGACTTTAACCTATGCTAAAATCCGCCGTCAATTTGGTGAAACATCACAAACAGAGCTGAGTCGATTTGTGCAAGAGTTACCGCAAGATGACTTAGCCTTTGAAAACAAAAAAGCGCCTAACACCCAAGCTGAACGCATGGAAAAAGGCCAAGCTCGGGTTGCAAATTTAAGAGCAATGCTGAAAAAGCCACAATAAGGTGTGTTTAGCGCTATTTTAATTCTGAGTTTTTAAGCGTAGCTGGTATAGCGCTGGTTAGTGGGTGCTGTTTAGCAACGAATAGGTTTATGCCGTGTTTATCTAAAAGAGCTCTAAAGTTTAATATTGATGGGCCTTTAGCTATCACTTTTATCTGTTTAAGCTTAGTAATAGCCAACACCCCCTGCAACTGTAAATCGTAGCTTTCTTGTTGTAATACTCGTTTACTGAAGGTGGAGCTAAGGAGTAAATAATCACACTCTATTTCAGTCACCAAATTAAGCTCGCATTTGTCTTTTGCGAAATTGTTTAAGCCAATCGAATGACCGAGTTTTTTAAGCTGTTTTAAGTTCTCTAATTGCTGTGCACTGGCATAACGCAGCTCCTGCTCATCAAACAACAAGCAAAGCTGTTCATTGTTTACCGGTTGTTTTAGTGTCGCTTTTAGTAAAGAAAATTCATGCTCTTCTAACAGTAAACTGGAGCAAGGCAATAGCGCAACGGCTATCTCTGCATTTTGTGCTTGTTGGTAAGCTTGTTGGATGAGTTGTAGTTCAACTTTGGTATGTTGTTCTTTATCATTCGCAAATTTCTTTAAAATATCAAAACTGGTAAAGCCAAGGACTGGGTGTTCACCAAAAGCCTCAAATAACGATGCACTCTGATAATGCTCATCCAAGGTGATAATATCTGAGCTACGAAACGTCATAGGCAATACATCAAGGTGATGCAATGTTTGTGACTCATGTTGCAACATAGGCTCAGTGAGCAGTGGATGAAATAACTCAAAGCGGTTTTTACCAGAATTTTTAGCATAATACATAGCAGCATCGGCGTCGCGAATGATTTCATCGGTATGTTTATAGCTTTGCTTTGAATAGGTTATCCCAATACTGGCGCCACTTTGTACACACACGCCTTTAGTACAAAACGGCTTTTGCATAATTTTTATAATGCGATTGGCAACATCTTCTGCCTGATTTGGCTCAGTTAAATGGGTTAGTAATACTACAAACTCATCTCCGCCTAGACGGGCTAATAAGTCATGCTCACGAATACATTGTGAGAATAGTTTACTAACACTAATTAAAAACTCATCGCCGGCATGATGCCCGAGCTGATCATTGATATCTTTAAACTTATCAAGATCAATAAACAATACAGCAAAGTGCTCATTTGGATTGCGTTGATAATATTGCAGGGTTTTTTCTAGTTGAGTTAAAAATAAATTCCGATTTGGTAAGCCTGTTAGTGAGTCATGGTGAGCATCGTGATAAAGCTGTTGTTCTATTTTTTTACGTTCATCAATTTGCATTTGCAAATGTAAATTTGCTTGGCTCAATTCTTTAGTTTTTTCATTAACTCGTGAGGCAAGTTCTTGGTGGCTCTTTTTTAGTGCCTGTGAAGCTAATTTTGTTTGTAATACCGTGGCAATTTGATGCGATACAAAGGTGATTAGCTCTGCATCATCATGTGTAAAAAGGTGTTCATTATTATAAGCTTGGCAAACAATTAACCCTATAACGCCTTGCGAAGTTTTTAGCGGAGCGCCTAGCCAGCTGGTGGCTCTCTTGGATTCATCAATTGGTTTTTCACGCTCTACAATGCCACTATTTAATAACTCTTGTGCTCTTTTCGGATGAATTATTTGTGTTTCTTCGGTGCTTATAACCAGTTCACTGTAGCCTTTTGCAAAGCGCCGTGGTTGAGTGCTGCCTTGGAATTCATCAACACTGTAGGGAAAACTGATCCAACCTGATTCTTTATCATACAAGGCAATATAAAGGTTTTTTGCGTAAGTAATGGTTTTTATTATTTCGTGTATTTGAAAATAAGCATCATCTAAATTTTTGGCTTGGGTTGTCAGCTCTGAAATTTTGAATAATATTTGCTGGCGTTGCAGGGCACCTTTTCGCTGTTGTATTTCAACATTTAAAGCGTCATTACTTTGCGTTAATGCTCGGGTTCTTAATTTTACTTCTGATTCGAGTAACTCTCGTTTTTTAACCCGTTCAATTGCGGTGGCTAAATAGAGTGACATGGCCTCAAGCAGGTTTATTTGTTGAGAACTGTAACCTTGTTCTGTGTCGTAACTTTGCGCGGCTAACACACCAATAATGTTTCTTTCTTGATAAACGGGAACGCCTACCCAGTGTTCTGCAGGTGTACCCAATGCTTTAAATAAGCCTTTCTGGGCAGCATCATGCATTTGCTGTTTGGTAAAGTAAGTGGTTTTCCCTTGCTTGAAGACATAACCCGTTGCGCCTTCTTCAAAATTATTATCTCGATTAAGTGGTACTGCAATGCCATCTTTTTCATCAGAAAAATAAGATAATTCTAACTGTTGTGATTGGGGATCAACCAGCACCACATAAAAGCTTTTACTCGGAACATACTTTTGTAAAATGTCATGAATAGCAGGGTAAAGTAAGGTTAGCTCGGCAACAGTACTTGCTTGCTCTGATAATTGTATCAGGGCATTGTGGAGGTGGTAGGCATGTTTGTACTTTTTTAATAGTGCTTTTAGTCGTTTATTTTGGCGCACTACGCTATTAGGTACAATAAGTTTATCTTCCAATGATGTTTAACCAGTTATAATTTTTTGTATAGTTATTAATCATTATAGTTCCACTTTTAACATTTTGCGTCAAGTAGATATTTTTCTTAATTATGTAGCTAAAACTCATGAATTAGAAACAAAAAAGGCTTACTAAAACGTAAACCTTTTATTTAAAGCATTTTGACTTGGCTAATTTTAGTTAGCGGTCATGAAATCGATTGCTGCGCTTATTTCATCATCAGAACAATCCATACACGTTCCACGCGGTGGCATGGCATTAAAGCCATTGATCGCATGATCTAATAAGGTGTCTTTTCCTTTAGCGATACGAGGAGCCCAATCGTCAGCTGATTTAGGAGCGCCTAAAGCACCTGTGCCGTGACAAGCAAAACAGGCTGCTTGATATACTTGCTCGCCTGAACGAGGACCTGTTGGTGCAGCAACCGCTACTTTCTCACCTTCAAGGTAAACAGCACCAATAGGCGCTAAACGTTTTTTAATTGCATCTTCAGTCATAGAGTTATCATATGGCTGTGCGTATGCGGTGGTTGCTAGCACAAGTAATGCTGCAGCTGATAGTTTTTTCATTTTGCCTTGCCCACTTCAATTTGAACGTGATCAATCACGATTTTAAATGACGGAATTTAGACCAATTATAACTCCACTCAGTGATTTATAAAATGCTCAGAGTCGATTTTATTTATAAATACGACTAATGATTGTCTTAACTCAATAAATTACCTAAATAAAACGGGATCATTAGACATCTAAATGCGATCAGAACCCTAATAATTAGCTAATGGCCAATACGTTACGTACTAGTTTTTCGATTCCTGCATCGGCATCCATAATTGATTGTGCCAACATATAAGCAGGTGTTGTAACCAGCTTATTATTTTTATCAATAACAATATCATCCACTTTACACTCAATATGCTCAGCGCCTAATGTGGTTAAAGCATCGGCCGTGTCGCTATCATTACCAATAGTGAGCTGTGGTTTATTATAAATGAATGGCAATAAAGCGGGTGCAATACACATATAACCGGTGGCTTTATTTGCTTTTGCAAATGCTTTACAAGCGCTCAGTACTTCGTCATTTACTTTCGCGTTAGTGCCATTAATAGCAAAGTCAGATAAGTTTTTAGCTACACCAAAGCCGCCGGGAATAATTAAAGCGTCAAATTGTGTAATGTCTAATTCAGCGAGTGACTTTATATTGCCACGGGTGATTCGAGCCGATTCCACTAATACATTACGCGACTCTGCCATTTCTTCACCAGTAATGTGATTAAGAGTATGGTACTGCGTAATATCGGGCGCAAAACACTGATATTTCGCGTTGTTTTTTTCAATGTGTAATAAAGTAAGCACTACTTCATTAATTTCACTGCCATCAAATACGCCACAACCTGCTAAAATTACCGCTATATTTTTCATATTATTTTGCTCCATTGAAGTCATTTTAATAAAGTTTAACACGACGAATCAGCCTATCTAAAAATTTATTTGCTGGTTTTTTAGCCGCAAAGTAAGTTGTTATGCGCTATATGCCATTTGATAACTAGTAAGGGTAAAAAAAATTATAAAGGATCGCTATGATCTTTGATCCATTATGCTAGAATGCTCATCCAGTTATTTAAATGGACGTAAATAATCAAAGTGGGTTACAACACCAGTAACGGTTTAAATGCCTTTTCCACATTGATAGAAGAATAATAAAAAAGAACCTCGAATTATCTTTTTTTAAACAAAACAATAAATTACAAACTAATCTAAGCATTTTGCTATGTTTCGGATGGATAGTTTGTGGGTGTTATCTACATAGTTATCCACAAGTTGCTAAAAATGTAGCGCTCTTAATCACATTAATTCACAGTCGTTTTATTTACTGCCTTATGGCATGCTTATACTTATATTACTTTTTTGTATTTAGGATCCAATTTTACCATGGCTCAGATCCCCGAAAACCCGCTTGTTCTTGTTGATGGCTCTTCATATTTGTTTCGTGCTTATCATTCGCCACCTCATTTAACTAATTCTAAAGGTGAAGCCACCGGCGCTATTTATGGCGTGGTAAACATGCTGAAAAGTTTGATCAAACAATACGATCCTTCACATATGGTGGTGGTATTTGATGCCAAAGGTAAAACTTTTAGAAATGACATGTACAGCGAATATAAAGCGAATCGTCCACCAATGCCTGATGATCTGCGAACCCAAATAGCGCCGCTGCACAGCATTATCAAAGCGATGGGTTTTCCATTAATTAGTATTGAAGGTGTAGAAGCCGATGACGTGATTGGTACATTTGCACGTATTGCTTCTGAGCAACAACGCCATGTACTGGTATCAACTGGTGATAAAGATATGGCGCAGTTGGTTAATGAGCATGTCACTTTGATCAATACCATGACTGATAGTATTTCAGATCCCGACACTGTGGTTGAAAAGTTTGGTGTTGGGCCTGAACTTATTATCGATTATTTAGCCTTAATGGGCGATAAAGTAGATAATATTCCTGGTGTTGAAGGGTGCGGGCCTAAAACTGCGGTTAAATGGTTACAAAAGTACGGATCGCTTCAGGGCGTAATTGATAATGCTGCTGATATCAAAGGTAAAATAGGTGAAAAGCTTGCAAAAGCGATTGATCATTTACCATTGAGCTATGAACTTGCCACTATTAAGTGTGATGTGGAGGTTGAATCTGATCTTGATACTTTTAAATTGCAAACACCGAATAAAGACGAATTAATTGCCTTATACGGTGAGTGTGAATTCCGTCGCTGGCTAGCTGAATTACTAGACAATCCAAAAGATGCTGACACACATTTAGCGGTCCCAACCCAAGAGAATGAGTTGCCAAAAGTTGAAGATGCGCACTATGAAACGATTTTAACTGAGGCCCAATTTAATACATTGATAGAGCAGCTCAATGAAGCTGAGCTATTTGCTTTTGATACTGAAACAACCAGTTTAGAGTATATGAAAGCGCAGTTGGTAGGGATGAGTTTCGCAGTAAAAGCAGGGGAAGCCGCCTACTTACCGGTTGCACATGATTACCCAGGTGCGCCTGAACAGCTAAGCCTTGAATTTGTGATGCAAAAGCTTGGGCCAATATTAGCTGACGAAAATAAAGCTAAAGTTGGTCAAAATTTAAAATACGATAAAAGTGTGCTTGCCAATGCTGGCTATGAATTAAATGGTATTAAGTTTGATACTATGTTGGAGTCTTATGTTTTTAACAGCGTAGGTACTCGTCATGATATGGACTCATTAGCACTTAAATATTTAGGCCACAAAAATATTAGCTTTGAAGACATTGCTGGTAAAGGTAAAAAGCAGCTCACGTTCAATCAAATCGAACTTGAAAAAGCGGCGCCTTATGCCGCAGAAGATGCCGATATTACTTTGCGTTTACACCAAGTACTATGGCCGAAACTTGAAGCGGATGAAAAGCTTAAATCAGTGTTTGAAAATATAGAAATGCCACTAGTAAGCGTTATTTCTGACATTGAGCGCACCGGTGTTGCTATCGACAGCAATATGTTGGCCACGCATAGCCAACGCTTAGGTGAACGATTACTTGAGCTTGAAAAAGAAGCGTTTGAAATCGCAGGCGAACCGTTTAACTTAAGCTCGCCAAAGCAATTACAAGTACTGTTATTTGAAAAGCTAGAATTGCCCGTTATCAAAAAAACACCCAAAGGCGCGCCTTCTACAGCAGAAGAAGTACTGCAAGAATTAGCACACGATTACCCATTGCCTAAAGTGATTATTGAGCATCGCGGTTTATCTAAGCTTAAATCAACTTACACAGATAAATTGCCACTGATCGTGAATGAGCAAACCAAGCGTGTGCATACTTCTTATCATCAAGCGGTAACAGCAACGGGTCGATTAAGTTCAAGCGATCCTAACCTACAAAATATTCCTATTCGTTCAGAAGAAGGGCGCCGTATTCGTGAAGCCTTTATTGCTGCTGATGGATATAAAATTGTGGCGGCCGATTACAGCCAAATAGAGCTGCGTATTATGGCGCATCTTTCACAAGATAAAGGGTTGCTCAATGCCTTTGCAAATGGCTTAGATGTGCATAGCGCTACAGCTGCTGAGGTATTTGGAGTTGAGCTTGAAGAGGTTACATCTGATATGCGCCGTAAAGCTAAAGCCGTTAACTTTGGCTTAATTTATGGCATGTCGGCATTTGGTCTGGCACGTCAACTTGATGTACCACGCCATGAAGCGCAGCATTATATTGATAAATATTTTGAGCGTTTCCCAGGTGTTTTAGAATACATGGAAACGACCCGTGAAAAAGCAGCAGAAAATGGTTACGTAGAAACTATTTTTGGCCGCCGTTTACATTTACCAGAAATAAATGCCCGCAATGGAGCACGCCGCAAAGGCGCTGAGCGCGCAGCAATTAATGCCCCTATGCAGGGCACTGCTGCCGATATTATTAAAAAAGCCATGTTAACAGTACATGCATGGGTCAACCAGCAAGCGCCTAATACGGTTAAGCTACTTATGCAGGTACACGATGAATTGGTATTTGAGATTAAAACAGAGTGCACTGAGCAATACACTCAGCAAATTTGTGAGCTGATGTCACAAGCGGCACAGCTAGATGTACCACTTATAGTTGAAGCTGACGAAGGTGATAACTGGGAACAAGCGCACTAATTTGGTATGCCAAGGATGCCTTGTCTTAGGTAAACACAACAGTTAAAAAGAATTATTTAAAAGCGCCAATAGGCGCTTTTCTTTTAGCTTGCAGGTTAAAAAAAAGTTAAATTAAACAGCAGTTTGTATTAAATCGTTAGAGGTTCGTCAATTCGCTTCGAATATCGATAATATGCTTGTATTTTTACGCTTGCTTTTGGTAAAGTGCCGCCCGTCCTCATCCTGTAGGACATCCTGTTGATGATGCATCGTAAGATGCAACGTATTGATAGCTTCTCCCCAGTTTGCTATATCGGCCTATCATATATTTGATGGGCCGTTTTTTTATAGCTTTACTCCAAAGCGTTAAATTTATTCTCTAATTGCACTTAGCGTTTCAAGTGATACCATCAGTTTACTGTGCGTTTTCTTTTTAACTCAGCGTACTAGTGATTTTTAATTTGACTGATCAAAGTATTATTTTTTCGGGTATAAATCTTTTATTTTAGGAGTGCATTATGTTTAAAACGTTAGCTGTAGCAGGTTTATCTTTATCATGTTTACTAGTTTCAGGTGTTGCATCGGCAAACTGGCAGTTACTCAACGATAAAAGCCAATTAAGTTTTGTCTCAATTAAAAAAAATAGCATTGCTGAGGCAAGCCATTTTACTCAGTTATCAGGGCAATTGAGTGAGCAAGGTCAGTTTAGCGTAAATGTTGATTTAACCTCAGCTGAAACGTTTATTCCTATTCGTAACGAGCGCCTAAGCAAAATTTTGTTTGAATCTGACACTTTTGCAAATGCAGTATTAACCGCTGACTTATCTGATAAATTGTCACTTATTAAGCAGCCTGGGCAGTACGTATTAAAAGGTGTTAGCGCCGAGCTAGACTTTCACGGTCATAAAAAGCCACTTACAGTTGATGTACTTGTTAGTAGTGCGGAAAACGGGGATTTAAGCGTTGCATCATTTACACCTATCATTATTAATAGCGATGACTTTAAAGTCACCGAAGGGATAATGCAGTTACAAAAACTAGCCGGCTTACCTTCGATTGCTACTGCGGTACCGGTTACTTTTGCACTGACCTTTAAAAAACAGTGATTTCTCTGAACGAACTTAGTAAGCAACTAAGCGAGCCAAGTAAACCTTTTGAACAATGGCAGCCTGCTCATTGCGGGCAATTGCCACTGCTGATTGACGAGCAAGGTAAATGGTTTTATGCGGGTAGTGAAATTACCCGCCAAGCCATGATAAAACTGTTTGCTAGTGTGTTGTGCCGCGAAGATGGACAGTTTTATTTAAAAACGCCAGTAGAGAAAATTGCGATTGAGGCTAAGGATGCGCCATTTATTATTGTAAGTTGGCATCGTGAGTCGACCTCTGATGGCGATGTTATTTGTTGTATTGATAATCTACAGCGTACCTGGCTACTAAGTCGTGCTGAGCCGCTATATATTAATAATTACAAAGGCGCTGCAGTGCCTTATATGCAATTACCCTATGGTTGTTTTGCGCGAGTTGCCAGAAATGTGTTTTATCAGTGGGCTGAAATAGCCGAAACTGATGAGCTCGGCTATTTTATTACCTCCGCGAATGAGCGGTTTTATTTAGGGTAATTACTCTTTGTCAGCAGGTGGAATTGCTACGATTGGACCTAAGTACCACTCATCTAACTTTTTAGCGACTTCTGGTAAGCCTGTGCCTTTAAGTGATGAAAATGCATGAACTGTTATATCGCCATCTAATTCACTCAATTCACGACGAACACTAAGTACCTGTGATTTACGTGGACCTTGCTTGAGCTTATCTGCTTTAGTTAATAGTGCCAATACTGGAATTTCACTACCTACAGCCCAATTAATTAAATCACGGTCTAAATCTTTTAATGGGTGACGAATATCCATCAACACCACAATACCTTTTAAGCTTTGACGTTTTTGTAGGTATTCGCCTAGCGACTTTTGCCATTTCTTTTTCATTTCAATTGGCACTTTCGCAAAGCCATAACCTGGTAAGTCAATTAGGCGCATGTCATCTACATCGGCAAGTTCAAATGTGTTGATCAGCTGAGTACGGCCAGGTGTTTTACTAGTACGTGCTAACTTTTGATCGGTAAGGGCATTAAGCGCACTTGATTTACCTGCATTTGAGCGACCGGCAAACGCGACTTCAATTCCCGTATCAGCAGGTAATTTAGTGATGTCTGGCGCGCTTGTAACAAAAGACGCAGTGTTATACTTGATACGAGATTTGAGCACAGGCTCTCCTAAAACTAAAAAAAATAACATTGGGTAAACCAAATTCACCCGTGGCGCGTATTTTATACTATAAAGTAGCTATTAAAAAGTGTATTTGAGCATGTAAAACCGTTGCTGATGGTACATTTTAACTGGCTTAGCGATTAATTTTACTCAAAACCCTATAATTTATAGGTTTAATGTGTGTAGAAAACGTGCCAGAGAATTTAATATCGTGTAGAATATAAAAATCACAACATCCATATTGTAGATGATACAGGGTCGGAAACAGAGAATTCACCATGAAAAAAATAGCACTATCTTTAACTATATTGCTTGGTGCGTTGTCAGCAAGCAACGCAACAGCATTTGATGGCGATGTAAACGCAGGTAAAGAAAAATCAGCAACGTGTGCGGCTTGTCACGGCCCAGACGGTAATGCGCCGGTTAACATCTACCCAAAAATTGCAGGGCAACACGCAGATTACATATATAAGCAACTTACTGAATTTAAATTAGGTATGACTTCGGGCGGTAAAGAAGGTCGAATGAATGCAGTAATGAGCGGTATGGCAATGCCATTGAGCGATCAAGATATGAAAGACTTGTCTGCTTACTTTGCTTCTTTGAACATGTCTGAAGGTGCTACACCTAAAGATATTCAAGAAACAGGCGCCATGTTGTACAAAGCGGGTGACGCTGAACGCGGAATTCCATCATGTGCAGCTTGTCATGGTCCACGTGGTAATGGCTCTTCATTAGCTAAATTCCCAAAAATTTCTTTTCAACATCCTGAATACATCAAGTCACAACTTGAACAGTTCAGAGATGGCACTCGTAATAACGACCTAAATGGTGTTATGCAAGATATTGCTCAGAAATTAACAGATAAAGACATTGAAACACTATCTAAATACCTTGGCGGTCTACACTAAAGTCGTATTTATTTAGATATTGTTAACATAATACAATGTTAAGTAGACAAAAAGCAGCCTTGGCTGCTTTTTTTGTTTCTGCAATGACCGATAAAGCCCCTTTACTTGTAAGACATTGACCATACTATATTGTAAGAAAAGTCTCATTTTATTTTTGTTTTTCAATTTAACTTATTGTAATTTATGATTTTTAACGTCTTTTGTTATGTTTTACATAAGAAAAAAGATATAAATTAGTTGTAACAAAATTATTAACGAGTAAATTAACCCCTGTCGCAACAATAATAACAAATAGGAAAACGTTATAAGGATCGTAGCGCGGCACGACTGAATAGCACATTGAGAGTGCTACTAAAGGAAATAACAAAAAAGTGTCAGGAAAGACCGAAAATAATAAAAACTCATGGAAGTTTAATAATAAAAACAAAATGGAATGCTACACGGAAGATAAATAATAATAATACGGATAAAGAAATAATAATAAAAATAATAAAGACTAAAAAGTCGAAGGGAGAAGTGTCCATATAATGGCGCTCAGATTAGCAGGCGGTAGAGATGTTTTCTCTACCGCCTTTTTATTTGTCCTGTTACAATACCCCCCGTTTAAAAAAAGCATCTAAATATGCTTTGGCGTATATAGAGAAACCCAACCTCTAAAACGCAAACCGAATTCTTCTGGCTAGGCCAGCATCGCGATGCCCATTGAGTTGCGCCTCGCTCAAAACCTCTTAAGTGAGACGATCAAGATATGAGTAGAAAGAAAAAGTCACGTAAAATTCCATCAAATGGACCCGTTCGTTTAAGCCAAGATAAGCTTAAAGAAATGCGTGCATTGAAAGAGCAACGTGTAAAGAAAACCAAAGGCGCTAAGCCTGGTTCACGTAATGCACCTGATGCATTGAGTAATGACACTCAAAAAACAGGTTCGGCTGCTAAAGACAAACGTGTTGGTAGTAAAAAAGCAGTACCATTAGTTGCCCCAGCCGCTGAACCAAAAGTCGAAATGAAACGTACCCTTAAGCCTGTAGCAGAGCTTAAAAAGGCGATTGAGCCTGAGTTAACGCCTGAGCAAGAATTAGAGGCGCTTGAAAATGATGAGCGCTTGCTTAAATTAGTTGAGCGTCATGAGCAAGGTGAAATGCTAACGGGTAAAGATGCTAAATACTTTAATAGCCGTATAGCGCGTCACCAAGTGCTGTGTAAGTTATTAGGCATTGAAGATGAAGAAGAATTTGAAGATGACTTCAGTGATGAAGAAAGTAATTCAGATTTTGATCAATACCTATCAAACGACCTAGCTAATGAATGGCTAGATGACGACGAAGATAAGTAATAAGGATACGCAATGAGTACAGCAGTGATCTTAGCCTTAGTTGTAGGTGCTGCTATTATAGCGGGCTTGGCATTTTATGCGGGTCAGTTGCTCTACAAGCTAAGTGTGCAAAAAAAGCTAATTAGCAAACAACAGGCAGAGCAACAGCAAAAACTTAAGCAGTCGCGTTTAAAACGTAATGCAAAGCTAGCCGATAGTATTCATTTAATTGCACGTGCGATGAATGAAAAGCAATGTGATTACTCTGAGGGCTGTTTACGTATTTGGGTGCTGATGTCGCAATATAGTTTTGATACTGAGCGTGACTTAACAACTGCATACCCAGGCATTTATAAAATGTACGACGTGGTAAAAGAAATGCCAACTCACGATTCGCGCAAAAAGTACGCTAAAAAAGAAATTTTTAAGCAAGATACCGCACGCTGGCGCGCAGAAGAATCACTGAGTGATGAAATTGAAGCTGACTGTAAAAAAATTATTGTTGAGTTTAAAGCAGCCCAAGGCAGCGAAAACGTGGTTTTTAACTAGCACTTAAATTTTACAGCATAAAAAAGCAGACCTAGGTCTGCTTTTTTTATGCGCGCTATTTTTTAAATTATATAACCCGTGAGAAGCGAGTGGCATTTATTTGTTTTTGTAAGTGCGCATCAAAGCACATACAAATAATACGAATAAATAAATTCCCTTTTGGTGTTACGCTAATTAGGTTGTTTTCTATTGTTACCATTTCATCGGCAATTAATGGTGTGAGTGCCTCTAAGGCATCTTTAAAGTAGTCATTAAAGCTGATTTTATGTCTGTTCGCGAATACGCTCATATCAAGCTCAAACTGGCAAATAAGTTGTTTAATTGCATCCGCTCGAATAAGGTCATCTTGGGTTAAATGCATGCCTTTATTAATGGCACTGCCTGCTTGCTCATCGATTGTTTGGTAATAGTGTTTTAGCTCTTTCTTATTTTGTAGTATGGCTGTGCCTATTTGCGATATTGACGAGACCCCTAAGCCTAGTAAATCACATTCTCCATGGGTAGTGTAACCTTGAAAGTTACGATGCAGTTGGCCGCTATTTTGAGCAATAGCCAATTCATTATCAACTTTTGCAAAGTGATCCATACCTATAAATTGATAGCCCGCCTGTGTCATTTGCTCTAGGGTATTTTTGAACATAGTGAGCTTATTATGGGCACTGGGTAAATCAGCATCTTTTATTTTACGTTGAGCGGCAAAACGATCAGGTAAATGAGCGTAGTTAAATACTGAAACACGGTCGGGGTCTAAAGCAATCAGTTGCTCAATAGTTTGCTTAAAACTCTCAGGTGTTTGTAATGGCAGTCCATAAATCATATCTGCATTAATTGATTTAAAGCCTAATTGTTTTGCTTGGGTAATTAACTGCTTTACCTCATCAACATGTTGAGGGCGGTTAACAGCTAGCTGAACTTGATCATTAAAATCTTGAATACCAAATGACACACGATTAAATCCCATCTCGCTTAAGTCAATCAGCATATTGTCAGCCAGTGAGCGAGGGTCTATTTCTATACCGCGCTCACAGGTATCGCTAAAGTTAAAGTGTTGCTCTAGTAGCTTTACTAAGCGAGTCATTTGGGCTGCGGTCAAAAAGGTTGGAGTACCGCCTCCTAAATGTAATTGCTCAACCCGATAGTCTTGAAATAGCGGCGCTTGTGCCACGATTTCTTTAGCTAAAAAATCTAGGTAGGTATCAGCTTTAGATTGATGGCGAGTAATGACTTTATTACAGCCACAGTAATAGCAAAGCTGGCTACAAAAAGGAATGTGAATATATAAAGACAAAGCACGGGTTTGCGATGATTCAATAGCGCTAATCAAATCTTGTTGCTGATAGCCGTCGGCTAACGAAAGTGCAGTCGGGTAAGACGTGTAACGCGGGCCCGATACATTGTATTTGTTTATTAAAGTTTGATCCCATTGAGGAAGTTTAATCATCACACGCACCTTATCTTTTAAGTTGCTGCGTATTGTAAAAAAGGAAAGGGGAAGGGGTTTTGATCTACAACAAAAAAAGGTGCCGTAGCACCTTTTTAGTATGTAACGTGGCTGCGTTACATTATGGCGTCTTTTAAATACTGAAATAGCTCTTTGTAGCCTCTCGCAGGCTTTTCTGCTTTTACTTCTTTGGCCGCATTACGCACCAGTTGGCGCATTTTTTGGCGCTCAAGAGCTGGGTATTGTTCAATTGTTTCGTTGATTAAGTCATCGCCTTGCTCAATTAAATCACTGCGCAGCTGCTCAATCTTTTTGATCATAACCTCTGCTTGGTTATTTTTATTAAGCATTACATCAATGATCGCTTTAATTTCTTCAATGTTTTCTACTGTACGAAGGGTTTTTGCTATGTAATTTAAGTGGCGGCGGTATGCATCACTTTTATTACTAATTTTATCGGCAACAACCATTGCTTCTTTTAAGTCATCATTAAGCGGTAAGCGTTCGCGCTGCTTTTTACCCATTTTGGCAATTTCAGACCCTAACTGATGAAACTCTTGCGCTTCGCGCTTAAGTTCACTTTTTGATACATATATAATTTCTTCTTCAATTTCAGCAGGCTTGCCTTTTTTCTTCGCCATGGGGTGCTCTTAAGTAAAAATAACTTTGTCTATTATACGCGATTCTTTTAGTGATTAATATTAGCTGATGTGGTGCAGTGAGTGTGTTAGCATTTAAATATAAAAAATGTGTGCAACATGGCCTTCAGGGCTCAGGACAGAATTTATGAAAAGCCAACACCAAGATCCAATTTATTCGCAAATTTCTCAAGTAAAAGATGCCGTTTCTGAAGTACTCGAACATGCAAAAAAACTAGGCGCTACTGCTGCAGAAGCTGCTATGTCGAGCACATCAGGGCTGTCGGTAAGTACGCGCATGGGCGAGGTAGAAACCATTGAGTTTAATCAAGACGGTGGTTTAGGTATTAGCGTGTATGTTGGTAATAACAAAGGCTCCGCCTCTACGGCTGACTTAAATCCAAAAACATTGCGATCTGTGGTCGAAAAAGCCATAGATATTGCTAAATTCACCTCAGATGATCCGTGTAATGGTATTGCTGATAAAGAATTACTTGAGTTTTCGCCTAAAGATTTAGATTTATTTCATCCTTGGGATGTAAGTCCTGAGCAAGGGATTGATTTATGTCATGCTGCTGAGCAAGCCGCATTAAATGCGGATGAGCGAATTGTGAATTCTGATGGTGCTAGCTTTTCTTCACACCAAGGGCTGCGAGTGTATGGCAATAGTCATGGTTTAATTGCAGGCTACCCAAGAACACGCCATAGCATAAGCACTATGGTAATAGGCAAAGAGGGCGAGCATATGCAGCGCGACTCAGCCTACACAATTTCCCGCGATCAAGCAGGGCTAAAAGATGCTGCAAGTGTTGGGCTTGAAGCCGCTGCAGAAACCCTAGCTAAACTAAACAGTCAAAAACTAGGTACCATGAAAGTGCCGGTTATTTTTAGAGCCGATATTGCTAACTCATTGTTTGGCCATTTAGTGTCTGCAATCGGCGGTGGCGCACTGTATCGTAAATCCAGTTTTTTACTGGATAGCTTAGGTACACAAGTGTTCAGCAAAACCGTTAATATTTCAGAGCGCCCACACTTATTAAAAGGGTTAGCATCATCACCTTTTGATAGCGAAGGGGTTAAAACTCTAGACAGAGAAATAATACACGGTGGTGAATTGCAAACATATTTATTAGCGAGCTACGCAGCGCGTAAAATGAATATGACGCCAACAGGCCATGCCGGTGGTATTCATAACTGGTTGGTTGAGCAAACCCATCAGGACTTAGCTACACTATTGAAAACCATGGGCACGGGTTTGTTAGTCACTGAACTTATGGGGCAGGGTGTAAATACCGTGACTGGTGACTACTCTCGTGGTGCAGCTGGTTTTTGGGTTGAAAATGGTGAAATACAGTACCCAGTAAGTGAAATAACTATTGCTGGTAACTTAAGAGATATGTTTAAAGGTATTTCAGCTATTGGTGGCGATATAGAGCGACGTGGTGGTATTCAAACGGGCTCAGTGCTGATTGAGCAAATGCAAATTGCGGGTGCTTAATACCCATCCACAATAATACTTAATTCAGCGAATTGGTATACACCCACTTTGTTTGCTTAAATTAAGCTTAATTTAAGCAAACTTTCCTTTGAGGTTTTTAAGGTGTGATATGGCTAAAGATAGATATGCGCCAAAACCATTAACCGACATTATGGCCGGGCTAAACAACCGTTTAGCAGCCTATGCGGGAAAAAGCCAAGCATTGGATACACAGCAACAGCTGTTACGCGATTTTTTAGGGCCTAAGCTAGGCGATAAATGTCGAGTAAGTAATTATCGTGACGGCACATTGATGATAGAAGCTGTTTCAGCTCCTATTGCTCTTAGGCTTAATTATTTAAAAATGGATATGCAGTCTCATTTTAGAGCCGCAGGTATGGCAGAGCTTGGGCAAATAAAAATTACCGCCAATCCACAAGCAACCCAACGATTAAGTAATCGTCCTAAAGCGACAGATAGCCAAGCGACTAACTCTCTTAAAATGAGTGAGCAAACGGCTGATTATTTGAATGCGATCGCAGATTCTGCTCCTCCTTCATTAAAAGAAAAGCTGCAGCGCTTAGCTTTACATGGCAAAAGTAAGCCCTAGCTAGCCCTCACACTAGGCTCTTTTTCACGCTTTGAACAAACGCAAAATACTTTGTTACATATTCGATTTCATTGTTATTTAAATCAGGTTTATTATGCTTAGCTAGTGCTTCCTAAATTAGGTTGTAGCTGATGCGTATTTCATTAAGCAGGTAATAGACTGCATCCTATTGTTGTTTTTTTGAGTTATCAAATCTTAATGAAATGCGTATTTATTCTAATTAATATACGGAATTCTTATGAAAAAAATAACAATGACTGCCGCCAGTATTGCATTGGCGTTAGGTTTGGTTGGCTGCGGCGAAAAGCCACAACAAATGAAAGCAGAATCAACCACAGTAACTGCACCGGTGGCGGCTCCTGGTGCGCTAGGTGTTGATTTACAAAATATGGATAAAAGTGTTCGTGCACAGGATGATTTTTATTACCATGTTAATGGTCAATGGTTAGCAAAAACTGAGATTCCAGGTGACAAGTCTAACTATGGGTCGTTCTCACAGTTATATGATGAATCGCAAAAAGCAATGAAAACAGTGCTTGAAAACGCCAGTGCTAATAGTAGTGCAAAACCAGGTTCAGATGAATATAAGATTGGTGCATTTTATTCTAGCTATATGGCTGAAAATGCTCGTGAAGAGTTAGGTATTTTGCCACTTGAGCCAGCTATTAAAAGCATTGATACAGTGAAAGATAAAGCCGCGTTGGTCACACTGATGGCACAGCTACAAGTTAAAGGTGGCGATCTTCCTTTTGGCTGGTATGTTAATAATGACGCTAAAAACTCAAGTGAAAATGCGCTTTATGCCTATCAAGCGGGACTTGGTTTACCTGACCGCGACTACTATTTAAAAGATGATGAAAAATTCACAAAAATTCGCGCGGCTTATCAAACGTATATCACCGATATTTTAGCTAAAGCTGGCGTTAATAATGCCGCTGATGCAGCCAAAGCGATATTAGCACTTGAAACGACACTTGCTGATGCACAGTGGAGCCGAGTGCAAAGCCGTGATGCAACTAAGTCATACAATAAAATGACGGTAGCTGAAGCTAACTCGCTAATGGGTGAGTTTGATTTAAATGCCTATTTCGAAGCAGTTGGCGTTGATGCTCAAGAGTTAATTGTGCGCCAACCAAGTTACTTTGAAAAATTTGCAGAGATTTTCAACAATACTGACTTAGCTGTTTGGCAAAACTATTTAAAATTCCATTTTGTTAGTAATTACGCGCAGCTACTTAATAAAGATTTAGTGGATTTGAAGTTTAATTTTTACAGCACCACGTTGCGTGGTGTTGAAGAGCAAGCACCACTTTGGAAGCAAGCCGTTGATGCATCAAACAGTGTACTGGGTGAAATTTTAGGTAAAGTCTACGTTAAAGAAAACTTCCCGCCAGAAGCAAAAGCACGTATGGAAGAGTTAGTTGATAATGTGATTAAAGGCTATTCAGTGGCAATTGAAAACCTTGAGTGGATGAGCCCTGAAACAAAAGTGGCGGCGCAAGAAAAACTCAATAAGTTTACCCCTAAAATTGGTTACCCAGATAAATGGAAAGATTACTCAGATTTAGCGATTAACCCTGATGAACTGGTAGGTAACTATATTCGCTACAGTGAATGGGCTTATGCAGATATGATTGCTAAATTAGGTAAGCCAGTTGATCGATCTGAGTGGCATATGACTCCACAAACAGTGAATGCTTACTACAATCCAGTGAATAACGAAATAGTATTCCCTGCGGCGATTCTGCAGCCTCCTTTCTTTAATTTAGAAGCGGATGATGCTGTTAACTATGGTGCTATTGGTGCGGTTATTGGCCATGAGTTAGGCCATGGCTTTGACGACCAAGGGGCAAAATACGACGGTGATGGCAATTTACGTAATTGGTGGAGCGAGTCAGACCTTAAGCAGTTTGAACAGCGAAGTGCTGCCCTAGTTGCACAGTATAATCAATATAAACCGTTTGAAGATGCCAGCGTTAATGGTGAGCTGACACTGGGTGAAAACATTGGTGATTTAGGCGGCTTAACCGTCGCTTATAAAGCGTATCAGTTATCGCTAGGTGATTCGAAAGCGCCCATTATTGAAGGTTATACGGGTGACCAACGCTTCTTTATGGGATGGTCGCAAATTTGGCGTCGTAAATACCGTGATGAGGCATTACGTAATCGTTTAATGACCGATTCACATTCACCGAGTCATTATCGCGTAATTGGTATTTTGTCGAACATGCCAGAATTTTACCAAGCGTTTGATGTTAAAGAGGGCGATAAAATGTATATCAAGCCTGAAGATCGCGTAAAAATTTGGTAATTTGAGCTTAAACTAATCGCAAAATAAAAAGCCAGTGAGCATGATGCTCACTGGCTTTTTAGTTACTTATATACCTGATGATAAAACTAGCTATATTTCGTTTTTATGGCGCTGATTATCTCAACATTAGCAGCAGGAAAATCATAGTTATCAAGTTCGTCTATGCTGACCCATTCGCTTGGTTGTCCTTCTGCGCCATGAGCTTGACCATTAAAGTTACTGACCACATGCACATTAAGTCGTACGCATTTATCGCCATAGTCATGCTCTATAATGATAAGTTCGCTTGAACTATGAATAGTCAGCCCTACTTCTTCTAGCAGTTCACGTTTTAGGGCTTGAAATACACTTTCTCCAGCTTCAACTTTGCCACCAGGAAACTCCCATAGCCCACCTTGATGTTGCTCATCTGCACGTTTACAAATAAACAAATTGTTATTTTTTTTAATTACACCCACAGCAACATTGATGATTACTTTAGTCATTACCTCTCCCTTAAATAGCATAAAAAAAGCGACGCAAGCGTCGCTTTTTATCTAACGTAACAAAGTGGTGTTATTTTAATTTACCACAACATTGTTTGTATTTTTGGCCTGAACCACATGGACATGGATCGTTACGGCCAACTTTTGGCTCGCTACGTGCCATAACCTGAGCGCTTTGCGGTGCTTCACCACCTACGTGCTCTGCTTCTTCATGTTGATATTCGCGAGGGGCATTTTCACTTTTACGGTGTTGCTCTTCTACTTTTTCAACATCTTCTTCAGCGCGAACTTGCACTTTACTTAAAATACCGACCACATCGACTTTTAAGTTTTCTAGCATTTCAGAGAACAATTCAAACGACTCACGTTTGTATTCTTGCTTAGGATTCTTTTGTGCATAACCACGTAAGTGAATACCTTGGCGTAAGTGATCCATTGCAGCAAGATGGTCTTTCCAATGTTGGTCAAGACTTTGAAGCATAATAGCTTTTTCAAACTGACGCAGTACAGAATCGCCGACCATTTCTTCTTTTTGCTTGTAGGCTTGTTCAACCGCTTCTTCAATACGCTCACGAAGTTTTTCTTCGTACAGTTTATTGTCATCAGCTAACCACTGAGTAATTGGTAACTCAATTAGGAAATCTTGCTTTAAGCGTTCTTCAAGTCCTGGGATATCCCACATCTCGGCTAAGCTTTGTGGGGCAATGTATTGATCAATTACACCAGCGAGTACATCACCACGGATAGCGGTAATTGTTTCTGAAATATCACCCTCTTCCAGCAATTCATTACGTTGAGAGTAAACAACACGACGTTGGTCGTTTGCTACATCATCGTACTCAAGTAGCTGTTTACGCACATCAAAGTTACGTGCTTCTACTTTACGCTGAGCATTTTCGATTGCGCGGTTAACCCATGGGTGTTCAATCGCTTCGCCGCGTTGCATACCTAGTTTACGCATCATGTTAGTCATGCGCTCACCAGCAAAAATACGCATTAACGCATCATCCATCGATAGGTAGAAACGGCTTGAACCAGCATCACCTTGACGGCCAGAACGACCACGTAATTGGTTATCAATACGACGTGATTCATGACGCTCTGTACCAATAATGTGCAAACCACCGGCATCGATTACCGCATCATGGCGAATTTTCCATGCTGCTTTTATTTCAGCAATTTGTTCGTCAGTTGGGTTCTCAAGTTTTTCAACTTCGCTGTTCCAGTTACCACCAAGTACAATATCGGTACCACGACCGGCCATGTTGGTGGCAATGGTGACTGTGCCTGGTAAGCCCGCATCAGAAACAATGTCTGCTTCTTGTGCGTGGAATTTAGCATTAAGTACGTTGTGCTTAATTTTTTCTTTGCGTAAAAACTGCGACAAGTACTCAGAGCTTTCAATTGAGATAGTACCTACAAGTACTGGCTGACCACGTTCTTGACAGTCTTTAATGTCTGCTAAAATGGCTTCGTACTTTTCTTCTTGCGTTAGGTACACCAAATCTGCGCGATCATCACGGATCATTGGCTTATTGGTTGGCATAACAACTGTGTCTAAACCGTAGATAGACTGAAACTCAAACGCTTCTGTATCGGCTGTGCCTGTCATACCTGCTAGCGTTTCGTACAAGCGGAAGTAATTTTGGAACGTAATAGAAGCTAACGTTTGGTTCTCGTTTTGAATTTTCACACCTTCTTTTGCTTCTACAGCTTGGTGTAAACCTTCTGACCAACGGCGTCCTTCCATAGAGCGACCTGTGTGCTCATCAATAATGATAACTTCGTTTTCTTTAATAACGTAGTCAACATCTTTTTGGTAAAGCTTGTGCGCACGAAGAGCTGCATAAACGTGACTGAGTAGCGTGATGCTCGCTGCTGAGTACAGTGAATCACCTTCTTCAATTAAGCCGCGCTCTGTAAGTAGCTCTTCAACTTTTATTTGCCCACGCTCAGTTAGGTGAACTTGCTTAGATTTTTCATCGATAGTGAAATCGCCATCACCTTCAATCCCTTCCTCATCTTCTTTTTCTTGTAGTTCAAGTAAAGGAACAATGGTATTTATTTCAGTGTAAAGCTCTGAGCTGTCTTCAGCTGGGCCTGAAATAATAAGCGGCGTTCGCGCTTCATCAATTAGGATTGAATCCACTTCATCCACTACGGCATAAAATAATGGGCGTTGAACGCGCTCTTCAATGCTAAATGCCATGTTGTCACGTAGGTAGTCAAAACCAAACTCGTTATTGGTACCGTAAGTGATGTCAGCTGCATAAGCTTGTTTTTTCTGTTGTGGCATCATGCCCGGAACATTACAACCAACGGTTAAGCCTAAAAACTCAAATAGTGGACGGTTGGTTTCAGCATCACGCTTAGCCAAGTAGTCATTTACGGTAATGACATGAACGCCTTTACCTGTTAAGCCATTTAAATATGCTGGAAGTGTCGCGGTTAGGGTTTTACCTTCACCAGTACGCATTTCTGCAATACGGCCTTGTTGTAAAACCATACCACCTAATAATTGCACGTCGAAGTGACGCATACCGTTTACACGCTTTGACGCCTCACGTACCACAGCAAATGCTTCTGGTAGAATATCGCTTAGGCTTTGTCCGTTATCGTAACGTTCTCTAAACTCAGCTGTTTTAGCTTTTAAATCTTCATCTGAAAGCGCTTCTAGTTGCGTTTCAAGTGCATTGATCAGTGCGACCGTCTTTCTTAGGTTTTTAATAGTGCGGTCATTGCGACTACCAAAAATCTTGGTAAATAAATTAGATATCATGATAAAACCGTTACAATGTGTTTTTTTGCTAGCCGTGCATCGGCTAACCCATTTTTTACAATTGATAATTAATGTATTCTTTGAATTAACCTTTAGGACACATTAATTAGCAATTTTGTATTAAGCTGCTTAAAAAGCACTGTTTATTACCTGCGCTACTATACCAGACTCTGCTAAACATCAAACTACCTCAATAAAAAGATCTTCATTTAAAACAGAAAAATGAGATCTCGCTCATAAAAATAGCATTATGTAGCTAAAGTTGATTAGAAATGCTTTAAAGATATGGTGTTGAATAAATTAAAAACAAGAGCGAAGCGCTTAAATTTCACCCTTAAATGCCTTGTTTGTCGCTATCGTTTTTTAATCCTTAAATTGAGCAATAATTTTATTAATTAATCTCGGTAGGTCACTTAAGTCATGCGGTTTATCGGCAGATGTGTATGCACGGAAGCTTTATCATTAAAGAGGTTGTTAATCGTAAAAAAGGTGTATGTTAATATCTTCTGTAACCAGCGTTTGCTAATATTATTTTTAGTAGCATAGAGTTAGTCATCTTTTTTATTGCTATATAACACGTTGATTGAGTTTAATAAAAGGGTAATAAAGTGCAAACCAACAAAGATAACTTAGTAGTCCTTGGCGCTGGTTGGCTTGGCCAAGCCTTATGTATTGATGCACAAAAACAAGGTTGGCAAGTGCAAGGAACTCATCGTAGTGACACTCATCAATTTGATTTTGAGCGTCAGTTTGTTCTACAAAACGGCGAGCTGCAGCACCAAGTGGATTTACAAAACGCGTACTGGGTGTGTGCTATACCTCCGCGCAGTCGTGACAGCGAAAGTGATTATTCTCAAGTGCTGGAGCAGGGGTTAAAGCTGGCAACTGAACTTAATTGCAAAGGTTTTTTATTGTGCTCATCGACTGGGGTGTATGATCAAGAGCCTGGAGTTTATAGTGAAAGTAGCGATATATCTGGCACTAACGAGCGACAAATAAAGCTCTATGATGCTGAAGAGCAAGTACTTGAACAGCAAGGTAAAGTTCTAAGATTAGCCGGATTGTTGGGGCCAAACAGAGAGCCGGGTCGTTTTGTGGCAGGTAAGGAGCTCAACACCTCTAGTCAGCAAGTGGTGAACATGGTGCATCAACAAGATGTGATCAATGCCATTTATGCGGTACTTAACAATTGGTCACAAGGGCAAAGCATTTATAATGTAGTTAACCCTGCGCACCCGAGCAAAGCAGATTATTATGCACAAAAGTGTGAGCTGTATGGCACACAAATGCCCAGTTTTAGTAGTGATGAAGTCGCTGAGCGCAAAGTTATTGGCTCAGCGATAGAAGCGCTGGGTTTTAGTTATCAGTATGGTATTTAATAAGAAGGTAAGGGCGAATTTTTTATAAAGTCGCACAACTTACCTTCACTTAGTAGTCTGTTAGCCGCTTCAATATCGGGGGCAAAGTAGCGGTCTTTGTCGTAATAACTAACATGTTGGCGTAGCAGCGCCTTCGCATTTTCTACCTGCTCACACGCATGTAGTGGCGCTCTAAATTCTAGCCCTTGAGAAGCACTCAGCCACTCAACGGCTAACACGCCTTGCGTATTATTAGCCATATCAACTAAGCGCCTAGCAGCAAAAGTTGCCATAGAGACATGGTCTTCTTGATTAGCTGAGGTCGGTAAGCTGTCTACCGAAGCTGGGTGTGCTAGTGACTTGTTCTCAGAGGCGAGCGCAGCTGCGGTTACTTGAGCAATCATAAACCCTGAATTTACCCCACCGTTTTCAACTAAAAATGGCGGCAATTTTGATAAATTAGAGTCAATCAGTAGGGCAATACGTCGCTCAGCTAAGGCGCCAATTTCGGCAATGGCAATTGCAAGGTTATCAGCGGCCATAGCAACGGGCTCAGCATGAAAGTTTCCACCTGAAATAATATCCCCCACATCGGCAAAAACGAGTGGGTTATCGGTTACCCCGTTTGATTCACACAGTAATACTTCGGCGGCTTGGCGTATTTGGGTTAAACACGCACCAAGTACTTGCGGTTGGCAGCGCAGGCAATAAGGGTCTTGTACTTTTTCACAATTAATATGTGAGTCACTAATTTGTGAGTGGGTGCTTAATAGCTCTCTAAATACGTGCGCGGTATCAATTTGCCCTTTTTGACCACGAACCTCATGAATACGAGCATCAAACGGTGCGCGACTGCCCATGGCGGCCTCAATACTTATAGAGCCAATAACACAGCTTTGTGCGTACAAATCTTCTGCTCTAAATAAGCCCTGCAGTGCGAATGCAGTAGAGGCCTGTGTGCCATTTAATAGTGCTAAGCCTTCTTTAGCAGCTAATATCAGTGGCTCTAGCCCTGCAATTTTTAACCCCTGTTCTGCGCTTATTAGCTCTCCTTGATAGCGCATTTTCCCTTCACCTAATAAAGGCAGGCACATATGAGCAAGGGGGGCTAAATCGCCCGATGCGCCTACTGAGCCTTTTTTAGGCACGCATGGGTACACTTCATTTTTAAGTAGCTGTATAAAAAACTCAATGACTGCTAGACGAATACCAGAATAACCCCGTGATAAAGAATTTACTTTTAGGGTGATCATTAATCTGACCGTGCTGTCATCCATTAACTCGCCAATGCCCGCAGCGTGTGAAAGCACAATACTGCGTTGTAATAGTTCTAGCTCATCATTCGCTATTTTAGTATTGGCTAATAAACCAAAGCCGGTATTAATACCATATACGGTACGCTGCTCGTTTATTACGTCTTGAACTGTCTGGGCACTGGCTGCTATTTGTGTAGCGGCTTCAGTTGCCAAAGTTAAATCTACGGCCGATTGATTAATTTTTCTTAAGGTATGTAATTCAAGCTGACCCGGTGTAAGTGTGTATGAAATCATGACTTATCCTTGTTAAGCATAGGTAGGTCTAGGTTTTGTTGTTGTGCACAATTTTTTGCAATGTCATAACCGGCATCGGCATGGCGCATCACACCGGTAGCAGGATCATTCCAAAGCACTCTTGCAAGGCGTTGCTCTGCTTCATCGGTACCATCGGCAACAATAACCACACCTGAATGCTGGCTAAAGCCCATACCTACACCACCGCCATGATGAAGCGATACCCAAGTAGCACCGCCTGCGGTATTGAGCAGGGCATTTAATAAAGGCCAATCAGAGACTGCATCGGAGCCATCTTGCATGCTCTCTGTTTCACGATTAGGACTAGCTACTGAGCCTGAGTCAAGATGATCGCGGCCAATAACTACCGGTGCTTTAAGCTCACCGTTTTTAACCATTTCATTAAAGGCAACCGCTAGACGCGCTCGGTCTTTTAAGCCAACCCAACAAATACGTGCAGGTAAGCCTTGAAATTGAATTCGCTCACGCGCCATATCAAGCCAGTTATGCAAATGCTTATCATCAGGAATTAGTTCTTTTACTTTTGCGTCTGTTTTGTAAATATCTTCGGGATCGCCTGAGAGTGCTACCCATCTAAATGGGCCAATGCCTTCACAAAATAATGGACGAATATAAGCAGGTACAAATCCAGGGAAATCAAATGCATTTGTTACGCCTTCTTCGAGCGCCATTTGACGAATATTATTGCCATAGTCGGTAGTTGCTGCGCCTGCATCTTGCAGTGCCAACATCGCTGTTACTTGAACTGCCATTGACTGTTTGGCCGCTTTCACCACTGCTTGTGGATTATCGATTCGCATTTTTGCAGCATGCTCCATACTCCAACCTTGTGGCAGGTAGCCGTTAAGCGGATCATGGGCTGAGGTTTGATCGGTGACTATATCGGGAGTAATACCACTTTTTACTAAGGTACTAAAAACATCAGCCGCGTTACCAAGTAAACCCACAGAAAGCGCTTCACCTTTTACGCAGGCATCGGTTATTAATTTTAATGCATGCTCAAGATCTGTGGCTTTTACGTCGACGTACCCTGTTTTTATTCGAAAATCGATACGGCTTTCATCACATTCTACTACTAAGGCACTAAAGCCTGCCATGGTTGCTGCTAATGGTTGTGCACCGCCCATTCCTCCCAGGCCACCTGTTAGCACCCACTTACCTTTGGCATCGCCTGAAAAATGTTGTTTTGCCATAGCTACAAAGGTTTCGTAAGTGCCTTGAACAATCCCTTGAGAACCGATATAAATCCAAGAGCCAGCGGTCATTTGGCCGTACATCATCAAGCCTTTTTTATCTAACTCGTTAAAATGTTCCCAGTTAGCCCAGTGTGGAACAAGGTTAGAATTTGCAATTAATACCCGCGGTGCGTTGCTATGAGTTTTAAATACCCCCACCGGTTTACCTGATTGCACTAATAGGGTTTCGTCATCGTCAAGGCGCTCAAGCGTCTCAATTATTTTGTCGTAGCTTGGCCAGTCACGGGCAGCACGGCCAATTCCGCCATACACCACCAAAGCTTGAGGGTGCTCGGCAACATCAGGGTCTAAATTATTCATTAGCATGCGTTTAGCTGCTTCGGTTTGCCAGCTTTTAGTAGATATTTGATTACCATGCTGTGCGCGAATTGTGCGTTGTGTGTCCAGTCGATGATCCATTATTCACTCCTGTTAAATTTAAGTGTTATGCGCTTTATTATTGTTTTTAAATGTTAATTGTCCGCCCAAGCGATACTTACTGCCTGGCGATATAAGTCGTGCAAAACTAACAATTCCGTTTACCGACCAAGTACGGCGTATTACTTGTAAACAGGGCTCTTCGTTATATAAATTAAGCCATTGGCACATTTCACTGTTTGGGGTAATAGCCTCTACCGTATGCCTCGCTTGCGTTAAAGGGGCAACTGTTGAGAGATATTCGTGAGGGGTAAGGGCGGTAAAATCTTGTTGTAAATAATCTTTTGCAAGGGGCGGATTTACAAAGCGCTCCTCTACTTGCAAGGGACTGTCGTTTTCATTATGAATTATGACACTGCGATACACCACGCTATCTACCTCTACACCTAAAGCAATTGCAATTGGCGCGACGGCATTAATCGATTCTAATACTTGGACTGTGCAGCTGTAGTTTCCGTTTCGCTCTTTTACTTCATTGGCGATGTTTTTTATTTCAAGTAATGACGACTGAGACTTGAAGCTTGCTACAAACGTTCCTAGGCCTTGGCTACGGGTTAAAATGCCCGCATCAGTGAGTTCGCTAAGTGCCCGACGTGCGGTCATTCTGCTTACTGTAAATTGTTTTGCTAGTTCATTTTCTGAAGGGACACGTTGGTTTTCAAGCCAAAGCCCACTGCGTATTTTGTCCACAATAAATTGTTTTATTTGCGTAAACTTAGGTGCTGGCATAAATATTTTTAGTATATTAAAAATAAACAATACCTAGTAAGATGGCATAATCATCTTGTATATACAAGATGTGTTTTTAAACTCGTTTGAACACTATCGCGGAGAGACTTATGCAAGCTACAGAATCCACAGAACAGTTAAATGATATCGATTTATTACTCACCGATGCCAATATTGCCACTATGGATAGCAACATTGATGCGCCTTATGGAGCGATAGAAAATGCGGCTTTAGCAATTAAAAATGGCAAAATAGCATGGTTAGGTAAGCAAACTGAGTTGCCCGACTTTGATGTATTAGCCACTCCGGTAGTAAGTATCAAAGGACAGTGGTTAACCCCGGGGTTAGTGGATTGCCATACTCACTTAGTGTTTGCCGGTTCTCGTGCACAGGAGTTTGAGCAGCGTTTACAGGGGGTAAGTTATCAGCAAATTGCCGCGCAAGGGGGTGGGATTGCAAGTACAGTTAAAGCAACCCGAGAGGCTGACCACGAACAATTATTTGTAGCAGCAAAAGATCGTTTAAATGCACTGCTAGCTGAAGGTGTCACTACGGTAGAAATTAAGTCAGGGTATGGGCTTGATATAGAAAATGAGAAAAAAATATTAGAAGTTGCTAGGCTTTTAAATCAACATCATCCTATTGAAGTCATTAATACCTTTTTAGGGGCGCATGCATTGCCTTTAGAGTTTAAAAATCGTAGTGATGATTATATAAATTTAGTGTGTAATGAAATGCTCAACACCCTTGTTGAACATGATTTAGTCGATGCGGTTGACGTGTTTTGTGAGGATATTGGCTTTAGTTATGCGCAAACGCAGCGAGTATTTGATGCGGCTAAAAAGCTGGGGTTAGCAATTAAGTGTCATGCTGAGCAGTTATCCAATCAACAAGGTGCTGCGCTGGTGGCGCAATACAATGGTTTGTCGGCCGATCATTTGGAATATCTTGATGAAGCCGGTGTTAAAGCTATGGCAAATGCAGGTACTGTGGCGGTATTACTGCCCGGTGCTTTTTATTTTTTAAAAGAAACGAAATACCCTCCGATTGAACTGTTAAATAAATACAAGGTTCCCATCGCAATTGCCAGTGATTTTAACCCCGGCACATCACCGTTATGTTCTTTGCAATTAATGATGAATATGGCTTGTACATTATTTAATTTTACTCCAGAGCAAGCATTAATGGGAGTCACTGCACACGGAGCTCAGGCTCTTGGTTTTACTGATAGAGGCGTATTAAAAGTAGGTGCTCGCGCTGATATAGCACATTGGCAAATTGAGCATCCAGCACAATTAAGTTATCAGTTTGGAGTAAATAAACTGTTAAATTTATGGATATTGGGTAAACTTAGCTAATTATAAGACTTAACTCTTAAACCCATGTTTTATTTAATGTCAGTGAGTACCTCAGCTATGGATGGAACGTTATTGAGCTACAGTAATTTAGCTATATTTTTAAGTGGTGCGCTTTTAATGGCAATGGTTGCTGTATTGTTAACCGTTAAAAGTAACGTAATAAGACTCATCCTTTTATGCACCGGGCTGATTGGTTTAGCTATGGTTAGTACTGCCATTCCTTGGTTTGTTGTGTTATTGGCTCTGGGGTTTGGTTTTCATTTATATCAAGCGAATTTACTAAAGCAAAAACTCCCATTACTTGTTAGTGCCTGTGCAACAGGGTTACTTGCTTTATTATTTATTGGTTACCTCTTTTTTACGCTACATTTAGCGTGGTTACTTATTCCAATTTTACTGCTCAGTAGCAGTAGCTTTTCAATGGATAATGCACCACAGATTGCTCCACCCTTAAAGCCGCAAACCGACCCTGAGGTGTATGTTGAAAACTCACCTTTAACTAGCTTCCCAGATAAACAACAGTTACGTCAAAAATATAATGAGCTTATTAATGAAGATTCATTCAGAGCTGCACTTATTGTTTTAAGATTGGAGGGCTTTGCGCAGGTTAATCAACACATTGGCCGAGATTTTGGTGATTTACTCTTGTCTCAGTCGGCAAATAGAATAAAAGACTTATTAAATAGTGATGAAGTGTTTTATCTTGACGAGCAGGCTAAGTTAGCGCATTTGGGTGGGTTAAACTTTGCATTTATTTGTGATTTACAAAGCCATAATCATTTACATCAACAGCTTATAAAGCAAATTATTGGCGCGACTTTAAAGCCATTCAATGTAGCTAATTGTACGATTGAAGTAAAAGTAAGAGCCAGTTATGTACATTGTGAGCTGCAAAGCAGTAGCTTTGATGAGTTAATTAGTCATGCTTACTTGGCACTTGATAGCCGGCCTGATAAACAAATAGTGGCTTATCATCAGCAGATGACGGTTGAGCATTTAGAGCAGCAAGCGCGATTAACTGAGCTGGCGAATATCAGTTTTGCTGATGAGTTTGAACTGTTTTTTCAACCTGTGATTCGAAATAGTGATGGCCAAATCGAATTTTTAGAATTGCTATTACGTTGGCAGCATCCAACTCAAGGGACTTTGTCGGCGAGTCGATTTATCAATGATATTAGAATTGCAGGGCTTGGTTACTCACTCGCTACCTTTGTTATTGAACGTGCTGGAGAGCTTGCCATGGCACTTCGTATGGAAGGAATGTCGGTACCTTTAAGTGTTAATTTATTTGGCCCGGAAATGCTCAACGAAGAGTTTGTGGATTTTGTTTATGGGGTTATTGGTGAGCATCAACTCAGGCCTGGTGATTTAATTTTAGAATGTCCGCTACATATTTTTACTAGCTTAGATGATAAAGGCAGAGCCATGATTGCAAGGCTTAATAGTTTAGGTTTAAAAGTGTGTGTTGATGGTTTAGGTGATAACCCTGTATTACTTTCTAAGTTACCTAGTTTAGCGGTGGAATATATTAAAGTATCGCCTGCATTAACTGCAGACTTTAGTAATCAAAATAATATACGTAGTTTAGTAGGTGGCATGGTTGAAATGCATAACCAGCAACAGACGAAAGTTATTTTTGAAGGTGTTGAAACACTCGATCAACTAAAGTTTGTAAAAAGTCTAAAAGCCTATGCTTCACAGGGATACTATTTTGGACACCCATTGAGCAGTTTAGGATTAATGAGTTGGTTTAAGCAATGGTTAGAAGCACAAGAACTTTAAGTGTGTTTTAAATGCTTAGTTTTGTTTGTAAATAGGTATTAACTAAAGCACTGATCACTTGGCCACACTGTAATTTACCTGCAGTTATAGAATGAGGGTGTTGTGAAGGTGCTGCTTCGCATAAGTGTAAATAAGCACTGCGCGGATCATTTGCAGCTAAGTAAACATAATGCTCACCATCGCTGACATCAAAACCACAATAATTAAAGGCACTTGCAGGCATATTGGTTAAGCTATCTAAATCAACTTCTACCCCTAGCGGTGCGTTATCAAACTCTTTTAGTGCAAGGGCAGTTGCTTCAGTTAAGTTTATTTCACGCTTCACATTAATTGTTTGATAGCTTGTGTAGCTAAAGTTAGCGCTCTGCATAGCATCAAAAATAGGTTGATTGTTTTTTAGCTCATGTAAGCCAATAACATGGTAATTCTTGAGCAGCTGCTCTTGGTAAGCGTAGCGAAACCCATTACCACTGTGCCTACCTTCACACTCACGAAAGTCGGCATGAGGATCTAAATTAATCGCGTTAATTGCGCTATGGCTATGTTTGGCAAGCGAGCGAATAATACCCAAACAGTTATTGTGTCCGCCGCCAATAATAATAGGTTCAAGGCCCGCTTTAAAAACCATGTCTAAAATTGCTTCAACTCGCTCATCTACTTCAGCGCACAGCTTACGCAATTGAGCTAAGTCGTTTGGATTATGATTATCAAGCGTTTGGGCTTGTTGCATTAAATCGTCGAGGTTGACTTCGCCAAGCAGTAACACTTTTTGCATAGCGATGGCATTATTGTGAGGTTGGTTTAAAAACCGTTGTAAAAAAGCAGGCCAAGCATACTGTGCACCGCCTTTTCCTAGGTTGGCTCTCGGTCCAATGTCTTCACATATGCCGAGTAAGACAAAGCGCATACCAAATTGTACGGCATCAGCAAGCGCTTGTTGGATATTGTCGCGGGCATCGAGTAATGCCATCGACTGCCATGCTTTTAGCTCTCCAGCACGGTCAGAGCAAATTTCCTTTACCGTGCTTTCGTTATATATTTTAAGCTGAACAGTCACACTAAAGTTCTATTATTTCTAGCTCTAATTCTTCAGCAGAAAGTACAATACCTGTACTGTCGGCATAAACAAAGTCATCATCAAAAAATGATACGCCAGCAAAATTAACCCCTATACCGCTTTCGCCCGCGCCTTCACTGTCTGCTGCAACAGGAATTGATGCAATAGCTTGGATCCCTAAATCAAGTTCTTCAAGCTCATCAACGTGACGTAATGCACCATATACGATAATGCCTTGCCAATTGTTTTCTAGTGCCAGCTCAGCCAGCTCAATGTCGATTAATGCTCTGCGAGTTGAGCCGCCGCCATCAATAAGTAAAATCTGATCAGTACCATCTTGAGAAAGTAATTGGCGGATCAGTTCATTGTTTTCAAAACATTTTACCGTTTTAATGCGGCCACCAAAACTGTGTCGACCACCAAAGTTGATGAACATAGGTTCAAGCACGTCAACCACATCAGCAAAGTGGTCACATAAATCAGAAGTGCTGTAATCCATTATTTTATCCTCAAAAGATACATAAGTTAGTAACTCAGTATACCCTCCTTATAGGCAATAACAACGACTTAATCGCAGTAAATTTAGCCATAATTAGAACTAAATCAACTATAAGAATAATAATTCTTTCATAAACTTGTCATTTATTCACAACAAGATTATAAACAGGTGTATTGCATCTTTGATACAGTTGAACTTTTCCTCCTCAGTGGCAAGAGTTGTAAAATTGAGTAATACTGTGGTTAGGCCAATGGTTTAATATTGTCCATTTGTTTAAAAGGAGTTTGTAAATGGTTAAATTTTACCGGCGACCCCTTTTATTTTGTTCAAACTTAATGATTTAAATAAAATGAAGCATCACGTTATACTGCGCTGGCAAATTTAATATAGGTATTTACAATGAATTTTTTACAAAATCTGACGATAAAACGCCGTTTGCAACTAAATGCCCTAGTTGTTGGCTTAGCAATGATTGTCATGCTATGCATTATCATTTATGAAGCACGTGTAATGCTTAAATTAAATGAAACAATTCAATACGCCGAAGAGCTTGATGTGCATGAGCTTTCGATGCGTAAATATGAAAAAGATTTTTTATTTTATAAAGATGAAAATAGCTTAGATTTATTCACCAATGAATACAAACAGCTTCAGCTAAAACTGGGAAAGCTATCTGTTTTATCAAACGATTTGGATATTGCCATTGCTCAGGTTAACCAATTTGAGGCGCTTGCAAAGCAGTATTATGATGACTTTCAAGTTGTTGTTAATTTACAGCGAAAGATAGGTTTACACCCTAAAGATGCACTCTATGGCGAATTGCGTGAGTCAGTACACAACATTGAAACACTGCTGAACCAGCAAAATAATTATAAATTACTTACTACTATGCTGCAGCTACGCCGTGCTGAAAAAGACTTTATGTTACGTTTAGATACCAAATATTTAGACCGATTTAATAAATTGGGTGATGAGTTAAAACAACAAATAAATACCGCAGAAATACCTAGTAATATACGCAATCAATTAACCTCATTAATGACTAATTACCAAGGCAAATTTACCGCACTAGTCGATGCACAAGTCGCCTTAGGGGTTGATTTAGATTCGGGTGCTCTTGGGAAAATGAGAGTTAGTGTTAAGAAAAGTGATGATGTGGTTACTGCCATTACTACGGCCACTAAAAAGCAAGTGAGTGAGACAGCTCAGCAGGCGCAATTATTAGCAATAGCCATATTTATAGTTGCCAGTATTATTGTTATGGTCCTTGTGTATTTAACTAGCCGCTCAATAATTCAGCCTATTGAGAAAGTTTATCAAACTATTGACAAGATAAGACGAAACAATGATTTAAGCTTATTCATAGAGCACAAAGGAGAAGATGAAGTCACTAGGATGACCATAGATTTTAATAGCTTGATTAGCGACTTTAAAGATCTTATCTATGAAGTAAATACTGCTCTGACAACGCTTAATATAGCAACAGGTAACTTATCTGAAACAACCTCAGCAACTAGTTCTGGCATGCAAGAGCAATTGCATGAAGCGGACATGGTGGCAACGGCAGCCACAGAAATGCAAGCAACGATTCAAGATATTTCACATAATACAGAAGCTGCAGCTAAAAAAGCTGAATCAACCAATGTAAGTGCTCAACAAGGTCAAGTTGAAGTAGAGTCAACCATTAAACATATTAATGCTTTGTCTGATTCGCTTGGTAAGGCCTCTAGCGTGGTGTCACAGCTAGAAAAAGATGGTGAAACCATTGGCTCTGTACTTGATGTAATTCGTGCCATTGCAGAACAAACTAATTTACTGGCTCTAAATGCGGCTATTGAAGCAGCAAGAGCGGGTGAGCAAGGTCGTGGTTTTGCGGTTGTTGCAGATGAGGTGCGCTCACTTGCACAACGCACGCAAGAGTCAACTAGCGAAATTGAAGGTATTATTAACACCTTACAACAGCGTACCCAAGAGGTAGTGAGTATTATGCATCAGTGTCGTACTCAGGGTGGTGAGAGTGCAACACAAGCAACAAAAGCGGGTGAATTGCTAGGAGCAATCACTGTTGATGTGCAAACGATTATGGAAATGAGTACACATATAGCCACTGCTATTGATGAACAGAGTCAGGTAGCATCAGAGGTTAATAAAAATGTAGTCCGTATTCGAGATATTGCTGAAGGAGCTGCCGCTCACTCACAAACTAATGCGCAAACCAGTGAAGAGGTATCTGAGCAATCAAGGGTGCTTCATCAAGCAATCTCAAAATATAAAGTATAACTTTCCATAGAAAAAAGTGGCTTAATTGCCGCTTTTTTCTTACTAACTAAGCAGAGGCATCCCCACTGGCGCTAAGGTACAAATTTTATTGGTACACTGTCTTTGTTATCTTCATTCTGCTTAACACGTTCTAAATATGTGTCCCACAAGCTCGCCTTCTCAGCCTGCAGCTTAGCAAAATATTGCCAGCTAAATAGCCCGCTATTATGACCATCGTCAAACTCTAAACGTAATGCGTAATGCCCTACGGGTGCAATGTTTTTAATAGCCACAGCTTGTTTATTAAGTACTAATTTCATAGGCTCAGAGCCATGGCCTTGCACCTCGGCTGAGGGAGAGTGTACCCGTAAAAACTCCGCACTGAAGGTTGTCTCTGAATGATCATCAAAGAACACATCTAAATTTTTACTCACACTATGATAGTGCACTTTAGTTACTTGTTTCATTGTCATCTCACTTACAAAAAAGCCTCCATGCTGGAGGCTTTAGTATAACGTTTTATGTCTTTGCAATTAAAGAATAAAGCGACTTAAGTCTTCATCTTCAACCAGTGCACCTAGGTGTTTTTCAACATAGGCAGCGTCAATAACTAAACTTGAACCTGCTTTTTCTGAAGCATCATATGAAATTTCTTCCATTAATCTTTCCATAACAGTATGCAGACGGCGAGCACCGATGTTTTCAGTTTTCTCATTAACCTGCCACGCGGCTTTAGCAATACGCTCAATTGCATCGTCGCTAAACTCAATAGCAACTTGTTCTGTTTTAAGTAGCTCACGTTGTTGTTCAGTAAGTGATGCGTGTGGCTCAGTTAAAATACGCTTAAAGTCATCGGCTGTTAGTGCTTCAAGTTCAACACGAATAGGTAAACGGCCTTGTAGTTCAGGGATCATGTCTGATGGCTTAGACATTTGGAATGCACCTGAGGCAATAAATAGCATATGGTCAGTTTTAACCATGCCATGCTTAGTATTAACCGTAGAGCCTTCAATAAGCGGTAATAAATCACGTTGTACACCTTCACGGCTTACATCTGGGCCTGAAGCTTCACCACGCTTACAGATTTTGTCTATTTCATCAATAAACACAATGCCATTTTGCTCTACCGCAAAAATTGCTTGCTCTTTCAATTCTTCAGGGTTGACTAACTTACCGGCTTCTTCTTCGGTAAGTAGTTTAAATGCTTCTTTAATTTTAAGCTTACGTTTAGTGCGTTTATCACCACCCATATTTTGAAACATGCCCTGTAGCTGGTTGGTCATTTCTTCCATACCAGGAGGAGCCATAATTTCAACATTCGGTTGAGCTTGCGCTAAATCAATATCAATTTCTTTGTCATCTAGCTGGCCTTCGCGTAATTTTTTACGAAACGATTGGCGTGTTGATGAGTTATCATCGCGCTGAACTTCACCGTATTGATCTTTCACTGGAGGCAGTAATACATCTAAAATACGCTCTTCTGCAGCTTCTTCTGCACGGTGTTTAAACTTTTTAGTTTGTTGCTCACGAGTCATTTTAATTGAAACATCAACTAAATCACGGATGATAGTTTCAACTTCTTTACCTACATAACCCACCTCTGTAAATTTAGTGGCTTCAACTTTGATAAAAGGGGCATTAGCAAGTTTTGCTAAACGACGCGCAATTTCTGTTTTACCTACACCAGTTGGGCCAATCATTAAAATATTCTTTGGCGTTACTTCTGTGCGTAAGTCTTCGTTTAACTGCATACGGCGCCAGCGATTACGAAGGGCAATAGCAACCGCTTTTTTTGCTTTTGCTTGACCAATAATATGCTGGTCTAGCTCATGAACAATTTCTCTTGGGGTCATATCAGACATGGCGAGTTCCTATTACAATTCTTCGATAGTTTGGAAGTTATTCGTAAATACACAGATGTTGCCAGCAATTGTTAGGCTTTTCTCTACAATTTCACGAGCACTTAAGTCGGTATTTTCTAATAAGGCGGTTGCAGCAGATTGCGCAAAGTTTCCGCCACTGCCAATTGCGATCAGGTCGTTTTCAGGTTGTACGACGTCACCATTACCAGTGATGATCAGTGAGGCAGTTTCATCAGCGACAGCTAATAGAGCTTCAAGTTTACGTAGGGCGCGATCGCTACGCCAATCTTTAGCCATTTCTACGGCCGCTTTAGTTAGATTACCTTGGTGCATTTCTAATTTGCTTTCAAAACGTTCGAAAAGGGTGAAGGCATCAGCAGTACCGCCAGCAAAACCAGCAATTACTTTGCCATTATAAAGACGTCGAACTTTTCGGGCATTGCCCTTCATTACAGTATTACCAAGGGAGACTTGGCCGTCACCACCAATAACAACTTTGTCATCACGGCGTACACTTACGATTGTAGTCATGTTATTCCTCATCATCGCGCTGCAAGGGGGCAGCGCGTAAAAAACGATTATGAAGAGGTTATATGGGTGAATGGTTTAAATTCAAGTCCAGCCCCAAATTCCGCAGCCAACGATATTAATTCGTTTTAGTTTATTTTTATCACTTTCTGCTTGGCGCTTGGTTTCATAAGGCCCTAAACGCACCTTATACCAAACACCATTGGTACCTGTGGCTTTTTTGATCTCTGAAATTAGCCCAGCAAAGGCTATTTTAGCCTTTAAGGTTTCAGCTTGTTGATGCGTTTTAAATGAACCACACTGCATAACATAAGGGCCTTTTTGTTCAAGTTCTTTCACTTCAACTTGAATTTCATGCTCTTTAATTTCTTTAATAAATTTAGGTGGTCGCGGTTTAGCTATTTCTACTTGTTTTTCGGCTGTTGGGTTTGCTTGTTTTTCAACAAGATCAGGATCGGCATTATTTTTAACAAACCAGAGTCCGTATGCAAAGCCACCGACAAGTACTAGTGCAATCAGGGTTAATAACAGCGGAAAAGGTTTTTTAGCCGGTTCTTGTTTGGTGTTTTTTCTATTTTTTGGTTTTTTATTAATATAATCGTGCTGTGCCATGGTGTTATGTGTGGCCTTACCTAAATCATGTCTGTAGGGTCTACGTCTAAACTCCAGCGAACTTTTTGAGCTAGTTTACTGGTGCTGAGATAATTAACCATTTGTGCAAGATACGGGTGTAAAATGCGTCGATCTTGCGCTTGAATATGTAATTGAAAACGATACATCCCCGCAATCTTTTCTAAAGGCGCAGGGATAGGTCCAAGCAATTGTATACCAGATACCCCATTGACAGGAACCAAATCCGTTAGAAAGTCGACGACTTGCTTAATGTTATGTCCCTGTGCACGAACTATCGCCATACTGGTGATGGGTGGTAACTGCGCGTCACTTCGTTCAGTGAGCGCAAAGCGGGCAAAATCTTGATAGCCGTTATTAACTAAATCTTGTAATAATGGGTGCTCAGGGAAGTGTGTTTGTAATAATACTTCACCGGGCTCACCAGAACGTCCAGCTCTGCCTGCAACCTGAGTCACTAATTGAGCAAGGTGTTCTGTTGCCCTAAAGTCACACGAATATAAACCACTATCTACATCTAAAATGAGTACTAAGCTTACATCCGCAAAGTGGTGGCCTTTGGCCAGCATTTGCGTACCGACTAAAATGCGTGCGCCACCTTGGTTTATTTCATCCAATGCTTTTTCAAGGCTGCCTTTGCGCCTCGTAGAGTCGCGGTCTATTCGGCTAATTGGGATGTCTTTAAATTCAGTACTCAAAAATTCTTCTATTTGTTCAGTGCCTTTACCGTTAGGAAATATCTGCGTGCTACCACAATCAGGGCATTGATGCGGTACTTGATATTGGTCACCACAGTGATGGCAAATCATCTGACCGATGGCTTTATGAAAGGTTGCACTCGTGCTGCAGCGATTACATTCACTTAACCAACCACACTCATGACATATTAAAGTAGGCGAAAAACCACGGCGGTTTAAAAATACCATTACCTGCTTACCTTTATTCAGGTGCTGGCGCATTATCGCTAGGCTCGCATGGGCAATACCTGCTTGATCAGGCTGACCTTTCATGTCGAGAAGCTTAAATTGATTATCGGTGGCAGTTTGTGCTCGCTCACTTAGTGTGAGTAACTGGTATTTGTTATTAATTGCTTTGTGCAGTGTTTCTAATGCGGGAGTCGCACTGCCTAAAATAAGCGGAATGTTATGCTGATAAGCACGATACGCTGCTAAATCGCGTGCATGATAGCGTAAAGTATCTTGTTGTTTAAATGAAGCATCATGTTCTTCATCAACCACAATCATCCCGAGTTTTAAAAAGGGCAGAAAAATACTCGAACGAGTACCTATAACGATGGCACAACTGCCTTTTTCACAAAACCGCCATGTTTGCAGGCGCTCGTTATCGGTGAGCGCTGAATGCCATAGCATAATTGGCGTGTCAGGGAAGCGGCGCCTAAAACGATTCACTGTTTGCGGTGTTAGACCTATCTCAGGAACAAGTACTAACGCTTGCTCTCCACGCTTTAACACCTCTTCAAGGCACTGTAGGTAAACTTCTGTTTTACCGCTACCAGTGACACCTTCAAGTAAAAAGCTATTGAAACCGGTGCTTTGATTAATAGCTGTGCAAGCAATCGCTTGTTCTTTATTTAAGCGTGGCTTAGTGCCCACAGTAGGAGAGGCATGTTGCCATTGATTGTCATGTTCAATGGTTTGCACTATCAACTCTTTTGCCAACAGGCTATCAATAGTCTTTTTATTAAACCCGAGTGCTTTTAGTTCCGTTAATGATGACTTACCCGATGCAGATAATTGCTTAAGCAAGTTAAGCTGTGTTTTAGCTTTTAAAGATGGTAAAAGCGCCCCTTTATCAGTTAACGTCAGCATATTTATACTGGTTTTATCAGGGCATTCACCTTGGCGCAGCGCATTGGGGAGTGCAATATGAATAGTTTCACCTAGTGGATAACAATAATAACGCGCAGTAAACTTCAGCAGCTCCAAATGTTGCGCAGATAACACCGGCGAATTATCAATTACTTCAATAATAGATTTGATTTTGCCTTCAGGAACTTCTGTATCGGTTTTTAAACTAAGGATAACCGCTACTTTTCGTTGATTGCCAAAAGGGACGAGTACGCGCATGCCAGGCTGCAATTGAGTCAGCGGTGTTAATTGCTCATCCACTTTATAATCAAAGGTGCGAGGTAAGGGGACTTTTATTGCAACTTCAACAAAACACATAACAACTCAACTAAGAAACCTAATAGCCTAATGTACTAAAAATAGTATTAAAAGCCTACCGACAAATCAGTAATCAATAGGTGTTTGCCGACTTTTTAGTAAAAAGAATAATTAAAGCTTGTGTGCGTGCGGGTTGTTGGATAAAATTCGCGACCAATAAATTTGTTTTAACGACGTATGGTGCCAGACTTCGGGTTTGGAGAGCGATGCGGCCTTAACTAGAGGTTCCTATGAAAGAAGGTATTCACCCTAAGTACGAAGTAATTTCTGCAACTTGTTCATGCGGAAACAAATTCGAAACTCGTTCTACTTTGTGTAAAGATATTCACTTAGACGTATGTTCTGCGTGTCACCCGTTTTACACTGGTAAGCAAAAGATTTTAGACACTGGCGGCCGTGTTGATCGCTTCAACAAGCGCTTCGGTGCACTTAGCAGCAAAAAATAATTTTTTGTTTCTATGTAAAAAAAGCACCTTAGGGTGCTTTTTTTGTGCCTAAAATTCACTTATCCCTCCATTTTTATAACAGTTTTGTATTTATTATTTTTGCATAACTATTTCCTGTTCTTATTCCGAATATGCATAAACATTTGCAGACAAAATTGCCAATATTCTCTATATTTTTATTTGTTACACTTTAAATATGGTACTTAAATGTAGTTAACGTGAAGTTATTTGTATTTAAAGTTAAACAAAGTTCGGTATTTCACTATTTTAATTTAAGACTGAAAAGAGTATTTCATAAATATTGAATAAGGGTAAAAACGACCTGTAATTTTCATTTTTATGACGAATTTATATTTTAAAAATGTCAGGATAATCTAGGGAAGTTGCTGATAAATCACTTAAAATTAAGAGTTCTAGCATATAACAGGATAGACCTGATATTGCTTGGAATTTAAAAATAATAAAGGTATCGTAGAATAAAACTACCTCTCACTTTAACTTAAATTGCAGGATATAATCGCGTTATGTCAGATTTTCGTGAACAAGCACTACATTACCATGCCCATCCCGTTCCAGGTAAAATCAGTATTGAGCTGACCAAGCCCGCTGAGACGGTTAAAGACCTCGCGCTCGCATATAGCCCAGGTGTTGCAGAACCTGTTCGTGAAATTGCCGCTGATCCAGCAAATGCCTATAAGTATACTGGTAAAGGAAATATGGTTGCGGTTATTACTAACGGCACCGCAATTTTAGGCTTAGGTAATTTAGGCCCTCTGGCCTCAAAACCAGTAATGGAAGGCAAAGCATTATTATTTAAACGTTTTGCAGGCCTAGATTCAATTGATATAGAAGTTAAGCACCGCACAACCGAAGACTTTATCAACACGGTTGCGAATATTGCAGACACGTTTGGTGGTATCAACCTAGAAGATATTAAAGCGCCAGAATGTTTTGAGATAGAAAAAGCACTTATAGAACGTTGCAGCATTCCTGTGTTTCATGATGATCAACATGGTACGGCAATTGTAACGGCTGCGGGTATGCTAAATGCGCTAGAAGTACAAGGTAAAGCAATTGAAGATGCGATTATCGTGTGTTTAGGTGCCGGCGCTGCAGCTGTTGCCTGTATGGAGCTTTTAATTAAGTGTGGCGCACTGCGTGAACACATTTATATGTTAGACCGTAAAGGCGTTATTCATACACGTCGTGATGACTTAAATGAATATAAGCAATTATTTGCAAACAACACGGATAAACGTACTTTACAGGACGTAATTGAAGATGCCGATGTGTTTGTTGGTGTATCAGGCCCTAATTTATTAGCCGCCGATGATTTGAAGTTAATGGCTGACCGCCCAGTTGTATTTGCATGTTCAAACCCCGATCCTGAAATTGATCCGCAATTAGCACATGCTGCACGCAACGATCTTATTATGGCGACTGGCCGCTCTGATTATCCGAACCAAGTTAACAACGTACTTTGTTTTCCATTTATTTTCCGCGGCGCACTAGATGTACGCGCAAGTGAAATAAACGATGAAATGAAAATAGCTGCTGTAGAGGCAATTCGCAGTATTGCTAAAGAGCCAGTTCCGGCTGAAGTACTGACTGCTGCAGGTATCGATAAATTAGAGTTTGGTGCTAAATATATTATACCAAAACCTATGGATCCGCGCTTACTGCCTCGTATCGCCAAAGCCGTTGCTCAAGCTGCAGTTGATTCGGGTGTGGCACAAATTGATATGCCAGAAAATTACATGGCGTAATTTTAAGTGTAAATTAACGCAAAAAAACCTCAGCATTTGCTGAGGTTTTTTTATAACACAGATAAAGAAATTTAGTCTTCATTTAAAATAGGCACTTCTAGTCCCATTTCTTGCATTATTTTCTTCACCTCTTCAGGTACTTTTTCTGCGTTGTCTTTACGTAGATCATCATCATTAGGTAGCGGTTGCCCTGTAAACGCATGCAAGAACGCTTCGCATAAAAGCTCACTATTTGTTGCATGGCGTAAGTTGTTTATTTGACGACGGGTACGCTCGTCGGTTAATACTTTTAATACATTTAGCGGGATCGAAACGGTGATCTTTTTTACTTGTTCGGATTTTTTCCCGTGTTCTGCGTATGGGTGAATATATTCACCATTCCATTTAGCCATAAGATGTATCGTTGCCTCAGATTATAAATTGCTCACACAGCATCAAAGCGTGTAAATATGCGTGAAATTCTATCGGTTTAAAAAAGATAGTCAAATACTAGTTATTTAGCTATCTAGACATTTAAATGTTTTGACATCTTAAACTGCATGCGCTACCTTTTAGACGTCTAAACATCCAAAATAGTAAAGGTGACGAAAATGAGTGAAAAAAATAAGGCAACAATTGCTGTTCGTACTGGAATAGAAGCCGATAAACAGCATGGTGCGGTTGTTCCACCGCTTTATTTATCAACCACTTACTCATTTGCTGACTTTGATACCAAGCGCCAATATGATTATGGCCGCAGTGGTAATCCTAACCGTGACATTTTGGCTGAGGCGCTCACTGAACTTGAAGGCGGGGCTAAAGGTATAATTACCGCAACGGGCATGGCGGCTGTTCACTTAACAACCCAATTATTAAATAGTGACGATACATTAGTGATCCCTCACGATTGTTATGGGGGCAGTTATCGTTTATTTACTTCACTGGAAAAACGCGGCTTGTTAAAGCTAGAAGTGGTCGATTTCACTAAAAGCGAAAGCTTATCGCAAATTCTTGCTATTAAACCTAAGCTGATCTGGATTGAAACACCGAGTAATCCAATTTTACGATTAACTGATATTAAAGCAGTTACCGATATTGCTAAGCAGTGCGGTGCTCTGGTTGCTGCCGATAACACATTTTTATCGCCGGCTTTGCAAAATCCGATTAAATTTGGTGCTGATATTGTGGTTCACTCAACTACTAAATATATCAATGGTCATTCAGATGTTGTTGGGGGGGCGGTTATTGCAGCAACCGCTGAGCTTGGTGAAGAACTGGCATGGTGGGCAAATAATATTGGCATTACTGGAGCGCCATTTGATAGCTATTTAACTCTCAGAGGTTTGCGCACGTTAAACGTGCGTTTGAGGCAGCACCAAGAAAATGCACTCGCTATTGCACAGTATCTAGAAAACTCCCCGTTTGTTGCTCAGGTTTACTATCCAGGTCTTGAATCTCATCCACAACATGCGCTTGCTAAGGCGCAGCAGTTTGGCTTTGGTGCAATGGTTAGTTTTGATATCAAAGGCGATATAAACGATGCTGCAGCGTTTTTAACGCGCTTAAATGAATTTAGTTTGGCGGAATCATTAGGCGGAGTTGAAAGTTTGATTTGTCACCCCGCAACCATGACCCATGCAGGCATGGAGGCGACTGCCCGTGCAGAAGCTGGGGTGGGTGATACGCTTATTCGTATTTCGGTGGGTATTGAAGATGCAAAAGACTTACTTGCTGATTTAGACAGGGTATTTAATTTGGTTCGCCCCGGGCAAGCAGATAATGCTTTAGCTGCAAAAAATGGTGCCAGTGAGTCATTTGGCTCAGCGAAACTAAACGCGGCGCATCCGGCGTTATGGTAGTGCCTACCAATTTTGAAAATATAAAACATGAAGTCGAGTTGGTATTAACATGGTAAATCAGGTTCATAAATTTGGTGGTTCGAGTTTAAGCTCAGCGGATCGCTTTAAAAGTGTCGCAAATATTATTTTAACTCATGCTCAAGCCGGGGATTGTGTGGTGGTATCTGCTGCCGGTAAAACCACCGATACCTTGGTTAAATTGTGGCAAAGCTTTGAACAGCAAGATGCCCAAGCGATTGCTGACATTATTTTATTAATAAGTAATCATCAATCTTCGCTAATTGAACAATTGCTTATAGCCAATGCTAAGCATGAAGCACTCAATATACTTGCCACTGAGCTAAGCATTATTACTCAGCAGGCTAAGCAAAACATATTAACTGAAGCGTGGCTATTAGCTCATGGCGAATTATGGTCTGCAAGGCTATTAAGCGCTTACTTAGGGCAACTTAACGTTAGTGCTTGCGCTCTGGACGCTAGGCAGTTATTCATATTAGACGCAGGGCAGCTACAGCATGCTAATAATCAGCAGCAGTGCTTAAAAGCCATAGATACAAGCAAAATTAATGTCGTTACAGGGTTTATTGCGGCTAATTTACAACATGAAACCGTGACCTTAGGGCGAAATGGTAGTGATTACAGTGCTACTTTATTAGCACGATATTGCAATGCTAAAAAAGTGTCTATTTGGACTGACACTCAAGGTGTTTTTAGTACTGATCCGCGTAAGGTCGCTAATGCGATTAAGTATGCGCGGGTGTGCCGCGAACAAGCTAATTTATTGGCTAGACTAGGTAACCCCGTACTACATGCTAAAACATTATCGCCATTAAAAGGGACCGATATAGAGTTAATTGTTCGCAGTAGTTACGATCTTCAAGGCAGCCATACCGAAATAGTTAAACTAGGAATGAGTAAACAAAAGCGCTTTTTAACCACGATTAACAATGTGGATTTACTCACTGTTGATGACTTGAGTGAAGGCGAGGTAGCGCATGTTAGTCAGCTTATTCAGCATAGTTTGCATCACTTTGAACATGCGGGCGAAATTTACTTGGTAGTCCCTGCGTCGGCGACATATCAGGTGGTTAATTATTTTGCTGGCCGCGCCAACATTAGTGAGTCTAACTTAAATGGGGTTGCAATTATTGCATCAGAGCAAGATATAGCGATGCTCGGTGAGCAAAGTGCCGCTGTACTTCAAGCGCAATCAATCCATCCTAGGTTTACTCATTTTGGTGACGGTTATACGTTATTATTAACCGATCAGGTACTTGAGAGTGATGTGCTGAGCTTACTGCATGATAAATTGATCAATAAAGCGCAAGAAATAGCTTTAATTATTGCAGGGCTTGGTAATGTGGGTACCGAATTTATGCGCCAACTACCAGCACAACTAGCCCGTTTATCATCAGGTTTTAACGTTAAGTTAGTAGCATTACTGCGCTCAGAGCAGATGCTGGTTAATGCCAATGGGTTAGATTGTGAGAGCTGGCAACAGCAATGGGAAAACCATGCAAGCCCCTGTCAGCAAGCTGATTTGTTGTCATACATTGATACGCTTGAATATGAACATAAGGTAGTGATTGATATTACCGCCAGTGAATATTTTAGCCAGCTTTATAGCAAATTTGTGGAATTAAATTGTCACTTAATTAGTGCGAATAAATACGCAGGCACAGCTCCGCTGAGCTGGTATCAAGCATTACGTGAAGATTTGGCACAGCGCGGCTTACATTGGCGTTATAATGCCAGTGTGGGAGCCGGATTACCGATTAACTTTGCACTGGCCGATTTGCAAAACAGTGGCGATAAAATAACGCGTATAGAAGGCGTGTTTTCTGGCACGCTGTCATGGTTATGTAGTATGTATGATGGCAGCAAGGCATTTTCAGATTTAGTGCTTGAAGCACAAGCTTTGGGGTTCACCGAACCTGATCCGCGAGAAGATTTATCTGGCCGAGATATGCAACGCAAGTTGCTTATTTTGGCGCGTGAATTAGGTATTGAATTGGAACTTGGTGACATTTCTTTATCGGCATTGATGCCCGATGAGCTAAGTGCGGGCAGTTGGAATGACTTTGTTGATAACAAGGCTAGTTTAGATACGTTTATCAAGCAGCACTTCGAAGCGGCTTTGCAACAAAATGCTGCACTGTGTTATACCGGATTGCTAGAGTTTAAAAACAGCAAGCTAAACGCTAAGGTAGGAATTGCCTATGTACCAAAAAGCGAAGCGGTTGCTAATTTAACACCTGGCGATAATATTTTTGTGATTAATACTCAGTGGTATAACCAAAACGCATTAGTGATACAAGGCCCCGGTGCGGGTAAAGAAGTGACCGCAGCGGGCGTGCACTCTGACTTATACTGGTTGGTACAAAATATTAGTTAGACCATCAAAAAGGCCGCAAATTAGCGGCCTTTTTGATGTTCGCTATATTTAAAATAGCTCTTCTTCAGTTTTAGTGTTTTCTTCAAATATATCATTTGGTTGTGATAACACATACTTGGTGGGAGCGGTGCCTTTTTCAAAGTATTCAAAACGGCTGGTGTAATCGTTTTTATGACTTAATAGCCCCGTTTCTAAGTCAATACGAATAGAAACCAACCCTTCAGGCGGTTCGATAGGTGCCGCAGGTTTACCATCCAGTGCGACTCTCATAAAATCCACCCATGCAGGCTGAGCTGTTTTAGCACCTGATTCTGCGCCTGATATTTGCCCACTTCCTAAGTTATTGTTATAGGTTGAGCGTCCCAACGTATTACCAGGGTTATCAAAGCCAACCCAAACAGAGGTCATCACATCGCGATTAAAGCCGCTAAACCAAGTATCTACAGAGTCATTCGTGGTGCCTGTTTTACCTGACAGATCGCGACGTTTTAGCGCTTGTGCACGCCATCCTGTGCCACTCCAACCTGTTTTATGAGACCAGCTACCACCCCCCCAAATTGCGCTGTTCATAGCACTGGCAATTAAAAATGCATTTTGTTTAGATATAATCTGCGGCGCGCAATTTGGTGCTACTTGCTCACTTAGCATTAGCGAGCTAGGCGTTGTCGCTTCATCATCACAAATTACAGTCGGGTTAGTTTTAAATAAGGTGTTGCCCATGGCATCTTGAATTTCTGAAATAAAGTAAGGTTCGATTAAGTGGCCGCCATTGGCAAAAGTACTCATGCCACGAGCTAACTCTATTGGAGTGATAGATGCGCTACCTAAAGCCAGTGATTCACTGCGATTTATATCTTCATTTGCAAAGCCAAATTTAAGTAAATGATCGGCTGTACGTTGCAAGCCAACACCACGTAATAAACGTACCGAAATCACATTTTTTGATTGTGCTAAAGCACGGCGAATGCGAATAGGGCCATTATAAATGGCAGGGCTATTTTTAGGTCGCCATGCGACACCTTGGCTTTTATCCCATTGATTTATAGGAGCATCATTTAAAATTGACGCTAAGGTGTAGCCTTTTTCAAGTGCAGCAGAGTATATAAATGGCTTAATATTAGAGCCAACTTGGCGTTTAGCTTGCACTGCACGGTTATATTGGCTTTGTTCAAAGCTGTAACCGCCTACAATGGCTTTTATACGCCCGTCTTGTGGGTCTAAAGACACAATGGCGCTTGCAGCTTCAGGGATTTGACTCAAAATATAGCTGTTGTCATCATTTTTACGCAGCCATATTTGCATGCCAGGCGTTAATATATCGCTTGCTGCTTCAGGAGCAAAGCTTTGGCGATAACGGGTGATAAACTTACGTGCCCACTTTAGATTATCCCAAGTCAATGTTGTGCGTTCGCCGCTTTTAAGTATTACTTCCGCGCTTTTGTCGGATACATTTAAAACTGCAGCGGCTTTTAGAGGGCCTAGTTCATTGGCCTCTTTTAAAATGTTTAATAACTTAGAATCAGAAGGTGTGGGCTCTGTTTGTGGATCCCATAAAATGGCTTCAGGACCTCTAAATCCATGGCGCATATCATAGGCATGTAAATTGTTAACCAAAGCCGTTTGTGCCGCCTGTTGAATATTTGACTCAACAGAAGTATACACTTTAAATCCAGAGTTATAGGCTTTATCTATACCGTAGCGCGATACCATTTCAGCACGTACCATTTCTGAAATATATGGCGCATATAAGTCAATTTCAGCCCCATGGAAATAGGCGGTAATTGGCTGGCTCGTAGCTTCGTTATACTGCGCTCTAGAAATATATTTTTCATCTAGCATTCGCCCTAACACTACATTTCTTCTGGCCTTGGCTCGCTTTGGATTACGAATAGGGTTAAGTGCTGAAGGTGCTTTGGGTAAACCGGCAATCATTGCCATTTGTGCAAGAGTGAGCTCTTTTAGCTCTTTACCATAATAAACCTGAGCAGCTGCACCAATACCAAAGGCTCGGTTTCCTAGCTCTATTTTATTCAGATAAAGTTCAAAGATTTCATCTTTTGAAAGTAAATTTTCGATATGGATGGCAATAAATATTTCTTTTACCTTACGAATGTAGGCTTTTTCTCGCGTTAAAAAGAAGTTACGAGCCAACTGCATCGTGATTGTACTAGCACCTTGCTTTTTTTCACCGGTAGAAATAAGAACCAGTGCTGAGCGTACAATACCAATTGGATCGATACCGATATGGTCATAAAAACGGTTATCTTCTGTTGCTAAAAAAGCTTGTAATAAAGGCTCAGGAATTTGGTCTATAGTTACAGGGATACGTCTTTTTTCACCAAATTGGTTGATTAAGAGCCCATCTTTGGTGAATACTTGCATAGGCGTTTGTAATTGAACGTTTTTTAAAACCTGTACGCTTGGAATATCGGATTTAACGTAGTAATAAAGGCTAAGCAATGTAATTAGTGCAAGTAATGCACAAATGATCAAAAATTGTAAAGTTCTTTTTAATAAAATCACTGATAATTCCCTAAACGGACTCCCAATTACAGGTTGAGACTGCTAGTATATATTGATTAAAAATTGAATAATATTTTTTAAGATATAAATTATAACTTGTTTATTATTAAAACAAAGGCAAAGTTTCAAACATGCTAAGTCAATTGATAAAAAAACCATTGCCTATGATGGTGGGTATTGATATAGGATCGCACTCTATCAAGGCCGTGCTTTTAAGTGAAACAGAAACTGGGCTTCGACTAGAGGCACTTGCAATTGAACCTATGCCAAAAGGCGCTATGAGCGAGCGTAACATTCAAGATATTGAAGCAATTGGCAATGTGATAACCAAGTTAAAACGAAAACTACCAAAGTCATTAAAGTCTGCTGCTGTTGCTGTCTCAGGGCAAACAGTGATTACCAAAGTCATTTTCATGGATGTTTCCTTAAGCGACGCTGAATTAGAGTCACAGATTGAGATTGAAGCCGATAGCTTGATTCCTTATCCATTAGATGAAGTCAGTTTAGATTTTGAAAAACTCTCTACTAACAGTGCCGATCCGAGCAAAATTAATGTTCTACTTTCTGCAGCGAGAACGGAAAGTGTGGAAGCGAGAGTAGGCGCACTTAGTGCTGCAAATTTAACAGCCAAAGTAGTGGATGTTGAAAGTTATGCATTAAGTCGGGCTATGGATGTTTACTATCAACAGCTCCCATCTGATGCGTTTGATAAGACCGTTGCAGTAGTTGATATAGGTGCAGTGCTTACCTTGGTCAGTGTAGTGCAATCTGGTGAAACAATTTATACCCGCGACCAAGTATTTGGTGGTGACCAATACACAAATAGTATTGTTGCTTACTACAATAAAGGCTTTGATGAGGCTGAAATTGGTAAAACAACGGGTGATTTACCTCCTAATTATACATTTGAAGTGTTAGCGCCTTTTCAAACCTCGCTATTGCAGCAAGTTCGTCGTGCTGTACAAATGTTTTTAACTACAACGGGTAAAGAGCAGTTGGACTATATCGTACTGACTGGCGGTTCTGCCATGATTAAAGGTATTGATAGGTTATTAATTGAAGAATTAGGGATACATACGGTTGTTGTTGAACCATTTGATAAAATGGAAATATCACCTAGAGTAGATCGTAATATAATACAGCGCCACCGCACTCAGTTTGCAATTGCGACCGGCCTGGCGTTGAGGAGTTTTTCATCATGCCACATATAAATTTACTACCTTGGCGTGAATTACAGCGTGAGCAATCTAAAAAGAAATTTATTACATTGCTGATGGCCGTGGTTATAGTTTGCTTTGTAACTATGTATGCGCTGAGTACATTTTATAGCGGTCTAAAAGAAGGACAAATGCTAAAAAATAACTACCTCAGCTCAGAAATTACAATGCTTGATCAAAAAATTCGCGATATACGTGATTTAGACAAAAAAAAAGAAAACCTACAACAACGTATGCGTTTAATTGAAGAACTACAAAGCAGCCGAAATTTAGGCACGCAAATAATGGATGAAGTGGCAAAAATAGTGCCTGCCGGGGTTTACTTAACCAAGCTTGAGCGTAAAGGTAGTCAAATTCATGTATTAGGTAAAAGTGAGTCTAATAATCGTTTATCCACTATGCTTCGACAGGTACAAAGTTCTTATTTATTAGAGCGCCCGACAATGCAAGGTATTGTTGCAGGTGAGCAGTCTTCTCGTTTACTCAGCGATTTTAATATGGAGTTCTACGTAAAACCATTTGGCAGAATAGGTGAGGTACGTAATGAACCTTGATTTTAAGTCGTTTTCAGAAATAGATTGGAATGAAATAGAGCTTGATAATATAGGCGAGTGGCCAGTTATTGTAAAAGCAATATGCTGCTCTTTTGTTGCTTGTCTCGTATTGTTTTTTAGCTACAGCTTATTAGTGTCAGATGAGATAGAAAGCTACCATAACGCGGTTGCCAAAGAGATAGAATTACGCACAACTTATCGAACTAAATATGCAGTTGCCAGTAAGCTCGATATCTATCGTGAACAAATGGTTGAGATGGAAGATAAGTTTTCTCAGCTATTAAAACGTCTACCTACCTCAAATGAGACGCCAGGATTATTAGATGACCTTTCCTATGTGGGGACAACCAGCGGCTTAACATTTTTAAAAATTGGTTGGCTACCAGAAGTTGAAAAAGAGTTCTATACCGAACTACCCATTAAAATTGAAGTGGTAGGCACTTATCATGAGTTTGGTGAATTTGTAGGAAAAGTGGCTCAATTGCCAAGAATAGTAAGTTTACACGACTTTTCTATTTTATCATCTGGCGAAAAGCAGCTAACATTTAGTGTAGTAGCAAAAACTTATCGTTATGAAGAGGGAGTAAGATGATGAAGCAACTTCCCTTTTTAACTGTCGCAATATTGTTGCTCAGTGGCTGTAATGAAGATACATCTGAGCAAAAAGAATTTATTGATCAGGTTAAGGCAAACACTACTGCACGTGTAGAAAAAATACCTGAGTTAGTTAAATTTGAGCACTTTGAATATAACGCCAAAGATATACGTAGCCCTTTTGTAGCACCAGAACCAGAAATTATACAAAATAAGCTAACACAAGTTAAAAACTGTCTTCACCCAGACCCAGAACGTGTTCGTCAACCTCTGGAGAAGTACCCATTAGATAATTTATCAATGAAGGGCACAATAGGATCGAACGGCAAGACATGGGCGCTCATTACAGCTGCTGATAACACCTTACACCGAGTATCCATAGGGAGCTATTTAGGTACCTATGATGGAAAAGTAAGCAGTGTTAACAGTGACTATATTGAATTAGTAGAATTAATCCCTGATGGGTCAGGTTGTTGGAAAGAACGTTTGACCAAATTAGAAATGTTAGAGGCGGCAACTGATGGCGCAAATTAATAAGAAAAATGGTATTCCCTATATGCACAAAGCTGAGTGTTCGCATCACCGTATTTTAACGACGTTGCTATTTGTATTTTTATTACTAATTACGAAAACAGTCAGTGCAGCCCCTTTACTCTATGATGTTCGATATAATCCATTACTTAAAGGTGAAACCGAGTTACAGCTAGTATTTGATGAAGAGTTACAGCAACAACCTGAGGTACAAGTTTTTAATAGTCCGGCACGTATAGAGCTATTATTTAATGCTGTTGAACTAGATGAAGGGTTGGCAAATATTGCTATTAACCAAGCAGGAATTAGTAACATCAGCAGCATGATGACTAGCGCAGGTTTAAAGGTAACCATTAATTTGGAGCGATTAAAAATATATGAAACTGAGGTAAACAACAATTTAGTTTCAATAAGAATATCTGATAATCCTCTAACAGAGCAAATAGTAACAACAAGTGAAGATGCACCTGCTTATACCTCTAATTATATTAATGGCATTCAAGCAATTGATTTTCGCCGCGGTGAAAAAGGTGAAGCAAAAGTACTTGTTTACCTGCAAGATACACAGGCTGCTATTGAGGTTCATGAAAGTGGCGGGAAAATCATTGCAGAGTTTCATCATACCGATATTTTAGATGACTTATTATATGAATTAGACGTACTCGACTTTGGTACTGTAGTGAGCAGTATAGAAACGTTTAAGGAAGATAATCTGACACGCATTGTAATTGAACCTAATAAAGCTTTTGCTTACACGTATCAGCAAATCGAAAATATTTTTACCTTAACGGTTGAGAAAGACGAGACTCAAAATGGATTTTTAGATGGAGGCAAAGAATACTTAGGCCGCCCTATGACGCTTAATTTTCAGGATATCTCTGTTCGCGCTGTGTTACAGATTATTGCGGGCTACAATGATTTTAACTTGGTAACAAGTGACTCAGTAACTGGCAATATTACCCTTCGCTTAGATGGGGTCCCTTGGGATCAGGCGTTAGACGTCGTGCTAAGAATAAAAGGCTTAGACAAACGTATGGATGGTTCTATATTAATGGTGGCGCCATCTGAAGAGCTTGCTGCCCGTGAAGCAAAAGAGTTAAAAGCGAAGCAACAAGTTGAAGATTTAGAGCCACTATATAGTGAATACATCCGTTTAAATTACGCCAAAGCAGAAGATTTTGCCGACTTATTAAAAACAGATACCAATAGTATTATTACAGCGAGAGGCAGTGTGTCTGTTGATCAACGTACTAATACGCTATTAATGAAAGACACAGCAAAAAGCATTGAAAGTGTTCGCCGCATGGTCGAAACCTTAGATATACCGGTCAAACAAGTGGTTATTGAAGCGCGTATGGTAACCGTTCGTGATAATGTAACCGAAGACTTAGGCGTTCGTTGGGGCTTCAGTGATCAACAAGGCTCTGATGGTGTTTCTGGTACATTAGAAGGCGCTGAAACGATTTCTAATGGAAATATTCCTAGCCTTTCAGATCGACTCAACGTTAATTTACCTGTCGCAAATCCATCGGCAAGTATTGGTATGCATATAGCTAAACTAGCTAATGGAACGTTAATTGATTTAGAATTAACTGCGCTCGAAGAAGAAAATAAGGGTGAAATCATTGCTAGTCCGCGTATCACCGCTGCTAACCAGCAAAAAGCGCGTATTGAGCAAGGTACTGAGATCCCATATGTTGAATCTGCTTCAAGTGGCGCAACAACTGTAAGCTTTAAAAAGGCAGTGTTGAGCCTAGAGGTAACACCTCACATCACACCAGACAACAAAGTTATTTTAAACTTAATAATTACTCAAGATACCCGTGGTGATACTGTTCAAACAGGAACTGGTCCTGCTGTTGCTATTGATACGCAACAAATTGAGACTCAAGTTCTCGTTGAGAATGGACAAACGGTAGTGTTGGGTGGTATTTTCCAACAGCAAATTATTAATTCGACCAAAAAAGTACCTTTATTGGGCGACCTTCCTTACGTAGGAAGACTATTTAAAAGCACAAGCGAGTTTAATGAAAAGCGCGAACTGCTGATTTTTGTCACACCTAAAATTCAAATAGACTAATTACCTAACCTGAGTGCTGCTTGAGACAGATTGACTCTTCAGGGCTTTGGTTACTCAAACTATCTAGGCTGAACGACAAACTAGATGGAATTGGTATTTAGTTATGTTGGTGTGAACACTCCCTGTAAATGTACAATTAGGCAGTATATAATTTTATATTGTGTACTGTACTGCGGATGCATTTTAAGACTACGTTTATGTTGTTTGTGACTGAGTTTTTTTGAAATTACTATACAAAAGCACTTACTAAGTAACACGTAGTAACCTTTAATTGCATAAATTTTAACCCTAGAAGATAAACTTGCCTATAATAAGGTGCTTTTTTGTTAACCAATGGGTAATTATTTAGTTTAATTGCTCGTTATATGGCTTTTTATCCTAATTGACTTGAAATACCCGACCGATTACTGAGATAATCCCTTTCTTAATTTTGGGGCCAGGTCGTTAGGCGGGGTTTTATTTCAAATTTTAGAGTTCGTTTGTACTAAAAGATATGGCTGAGAAACGTAATATATTTCTAGTTGGCCCCATGGGGGCTGGCAAAAGCACGATTGGTCGTCACATCGCTGACCAATTACACCTTGAATTTGTTGATTCTGATCAAGAAATCGAACGTCGCACGGGCGCAGATATTGCCTGGGTATTCGATCTTGAAGGTGAAGAAGGCTTTAGACTTCGTGAAGAATCTGTTATTGGTGACTTAACCGAGATGCAAGGTATTGTTCTTGCTACTGGTGGTGGCTCAGTAATGAGTAAAGAAGTTCGAAACAAGCTTTCGGCTCGCGGTATTGTTGTATACCTAGAGACACCGATTGAAAAGCAAGTTGCACGTACGCAACGCGACAAGCGTCGCCCATTACTGCAAACAGAAGAAGCACCTCGTGATGTACTTGAGCGCTTAGCAGAAGAGCGTGAACCATTATATAAAGAAGTAGCTGATTTTGTTGTACGCACTGATGAGCAGAGCGCGAAAGTTGTTGCTAACCAAATAATCGAGAAATTGGATTTTTAAAAGCCAGTATTAAAAAGGACTAACCCAGCATGCTTGAATTAACTGTTAATTTAGACGAGCGAAGTTATCCTATTTATATTGGTCAATCTGCACTTCAAGATACAGGCCGTCTAATCCATCATATTGGTGATTGTCGGCCTATCATCATTACTAATGACACTATTGCACCGCTCTATCTTCAGCAGTTGCTTGACTCATTAGCACAGCTAAACCCACTTCATTTTATTATTCCAGATGGCGAGCAATATAAATCGCTTACCTGGTTTGAAAAAATATCAGCATTCTTACTTGAAAATAATTGCGGTCGTGACACCTGCTTAATTGCATTAGGTGGTGGCGTAGTTGGTGACTTAACTGGTTTTGTTGCTGCCTGTTATCAGCGCGGTGTGCCTTTTATCCAAATTCCTACCACGTTATTATCTCAAGTCGATTCTTCAGTTGGTGGCAAAACAGCAGTAAATCACCCGTTAGGTAAAAATATGATAGGGGCTTTTTATCAACCCCAGGCTGTGTTTATAGATACGCGTTCTCTACATACTTTACCTACCCGAGAGTTTGCTGCAGGCATGGCTGAAGTTATTAAATATGGCCTAATTTACGACACTGAGTTGTTTGCTTTTTTAGAGCGAAATATCGCTCAATTACAACAGTTAGATGAAGCCTGTTTACAGCATATTATTTTTAGATGCTGTGAAATTAAAGCGCTTATCGTTGCACAAGATGAGAAAGAGCAAGGCCTGCGTGCGCTGTTAAATTTAGGGCACACGTTTGCCCATGCTATAGAAGCGCAAATGGGCTACGGCGTGTGGTTACATGGTGAAGCTGTGGCAACAGGTATGGTGCTTGCTGCCAAGCTTGCTCATACTCGTAACGACTTAACACAGCAAGATGTAGAGCGTATTACCACATTAATAGCAGCGTATAATTTACCAATCGAAATCCCTAGCGATATGACTAGTGAGCAATTTTTACTGCATATGCGCAAAGATAAAAAGAATAAAAAAGGGACTATCCGATTTATTTTACCCACCAAATTTGGTCAGTGTGCATTAGTTGATGATGTATCTGATGATCAAGTTAGAGCGTTGATCGAGCAATAAATGCAGTCACAAATTTTACCAAGCCGTGCGGCTTTGGTGGATAGAATCGCATTACAATTTGAATATGGTCAAAACCTAATTGTTTTATTGGGTACTTCTGGTCTAGGTAAAAGCTATTTGCTTGAAACCTTCATTACTGATAAATATAACGATTTTAATAAAGCATTTGTGCAAGTAAGCGCACAGATGACTGATGTGCAGTTAATGACTCAGTTATTAGAGCAAAGTTTTAATGCCCCTTTAATTGATCACAACCTAAGCTTATCGCAAAACTATTATCAATTAGCGCAACAGCAACGATGTGGGGCGTGTTTGTGGGTTATTGATGGCGGCAGACACTTATCTGAAGAGCTAATCGCGGAGCTTGAGCTACTATCAAAAAATGCACCTAATGTACTTTATATTATGATTGCATCGCAGTCTAAACTACCCTTTAAAGATGCAGTAAATATACATTTAGAGCCATTAAATACAGTTGAAAGTAAGCAGCTTATGGGATGGTATTTTACGAGCTTACCTTATGATGAAGATCCTGTCTTTCAAACCTTTTTAGTTGAAGCTCAAGGTAACCCGAGTCTGTTGTTAGCCTGGCAGCCAAGCGAGCAGGTTGCTGATATTGTCGTTAAAGATAAAGTGTCTTGGCGCTTACAGTTGCTCACATTATTATTGATAATTATGCTGTTGATTATTGGTCTTGTGTACAAAGCCGATATGACCCAGTGGTGGGAAAATGCTAATCGTCAAATTGATGAGCAAGTGCTATCAACCGCCATTACAACTGAGCAAGCTATTGAAAATAAACCACAGCAACTTATACCACCTGTAAGTAGTGAGCCGTCAGCGGCTGTCATTCAAAAGCCCACTCAAGACACCACCAATAATAATGTTCCAGCGATTGTCGAGAGCTTAACGGAATCAACGATTGTTGTTGAGCAGGAAAAGCCGGAATTAAAACCGATTACTAAACCTGCACAAACAAAGCCGCAAAACCAAATAGTAAAAATACCCAGTAATTGGTACTTACAACAACCTGAGAATAATTTTGTTATTCAGCTCTTAGCCGTAACTCAGCAGCAGGTAGGTAATGAGTTTATTGCTAAACATAAGCTAAAAAGTATTACTAATACATACCAAACTAAACGAAATGGTAAAATATGGTGGGTAGTAACTACAGGTAGTTTTGCTAACTTAAATGAGGCAAAGCAAGCACTGCAAGGGCTTCCTGTAGGGGTTAGAAAAAATAAACCTTTCTATAAAAAAATTAGTAAAATAAAACAAGAAATTGCACGAGTTGATCAGTAAACTCAGTAACTTTAGTGTAAAATCGCGCAACACCGAATTGAAGTAAAGAGCCAATGCAGCAAAAGAGTAGAGCCTTCCTTAAGTGGGCTGGCGGAAAATATAGCCTCGTTGAAGATATTAACGCGCGACTAAATCAAGCAAGTAAGCATGCAGATACTTTGGTTGAACCTTTTGTTGGTGCGGGCTCAGTGTTTTTAAATAGCAATTTTAAACACTATGTACTTAACGATATTAATGCTGATTTAATCAATTTATATAAAGAGCTCAAGCGTTCGCCTGATGAGTTTATTAGTGATGCCAAAAAGCTTTTTGTTGATTTAAACAACCACTCAGATGCGTATTATGATTATCGCGTGCAGTTTAATCAAAGCAGCGATGTATATGAGCGAGCCATCTTATTTTTATATATGAACCGCCATGGTTATAACGGATTATGCCGCTATAACTTAAAGGGCATTTTTAATGTGCCTTTTGGTAAATATAAAAAGCCTTATTTTCCTGAAAAAGAAATGTACTTTTTTGCTAGCAAAGCGCAACAGGCTACATTTACTTGCCTAGGGTATGATGATGTATTCAAACTGGTGCCTAATAATGCAGTGATCTATTGCGATCCACCTTATGTGCCATTAAGTAAAACGGCATCCTTTACTTCGTATGCAAAAGGCGGGTTTAATTTGGATGACCAGGCTAATTTAGCGAACTTAGCTGAGCAAGCGGCATTTGAGAATAATACGCCGGTCCTTATTTCAAATCACGATACGGTATGGACACGCAAAATTTACAGCCAAGCTTCTTTGGATAAAATTCAGGTTAAACGCACGATTAGCCCAAAAGGCGGTTCACGAAATAAAGTCGATGAGCTAATGGCTATGTACTTAGCACCGAAGTCACGGTTGCGTAAATAGCCAACACAAATAATACAAAAAGTACCACGGCAATAGCTATTAATGTAATAGGGGAGTGGTGTTTAAAGTCTGTTTGACGTTTATCTTCGGATTGCACACCAAAAAATGCAGCTAGCACACTTTGTAACGCGCTTAAAAAGTGCTGCATTAATTAAAATAATGGTTTGATTGAAGAGGGTTTGTGATTGTCATCAGCACCTGTTAATAACTCTAGGAAGTCTAGATAATGGAACTGTGCACTGCGGCTATCGCCGGTTAACCAAGAAGCCCATGAGGAATCTTCTTCAATTTGAATACAGCGATTTACGCTATGATTGGTAGCGTTAGTTTGCTCTTTATGAAAACAAGTGTTGGCAGAGCTTAATTCTTGCTCCGTATTTGAAGAAAGCGACGCTGCTCCAATAATGACACTTACCGACGTGATTAATAATCCAATTTTAAAAGCACGCATAATATAAACCTAATAATTTAGTTCTTCGCGAAGCATAACAAAAATCGCTTAAATAATACACTTTATTTTTAGTTATATTCACAGCTAATCATACCGCAGAATTTTTTATAAGCATGTTTTATCCTTCTTAGCTCACGCAGCTTAACTGTTATTATAGTTAAAGACAGTTTGTCATTGGTGTTGCTAACTTAGCGCTATTTTTAAAGGTGTTACTTGGGTAACATCGTTAATTAAGTTACATTAACGCCATAAATTATTCATTAATGGATTAGCGATGCTCAACTGTGAACAAAAATACTTAATAGCGCCCTCAATATTATCTGCAGATTTTGCACGCCTTGGTGAAGATGTCGACAAAGTGTTAGCTGCCGGAGCTGATGTTGTCCATTTTGATGTAATGGATAACCATTATGTCCCTAACTTAACAATAGGCCCAATGGTGTGTAAAGCACTTCGCGATTATGGGATTAAAGCCCCTATTGATGTTCATTTAATGGTAAAACCGGTAGATAGCTTAATTCCACAATTTGCCGAGGCGGGTGCATCAATTATTACCTTTCATCCAGAAGCCAGTGAGCATATTGACCGTACTTTGCAATTGATAAAAGATCAAGGCTGTCAGGCTGGCTTAGTGTTCAACCCTGCAACAAGTTTAAGTTACCTCGATCACGTGATGGATAAAGTAGATGTGATCTTATTAATGTCAGTAAATCCTGGGTTTGGTGGACAAAGTTTTATTCCACAAACACTGGAAAAACTGCGAGAGGCAAAGCAACGCATTATTGATTCAGGGCGTGATATTCGTTTAGAAGTTGATGGCGGTATTAAAGTAGATAACATAGCTGCAGCGGCTGAAGCGGGGGCTGACATGTTTGTTGCAGGCTCTGCTATTTTTAATCAGCCTAACTATAAAAGCGTAATTGATGAAATGCGCCAACAATTAGAAAGTATTAAATAATGAAATATGATGCTGCACTATTTGACTTAGACGGCACGCTAGTTGATAGCGTGTATGACTTATATATGGCCTTAAATCTTACGCTAAGTGATTTAGCGTTTCCCATAGTTAGTCAGCGATTAGTTGAAAGCTGGGTAGGTAATGGCATAGAGGTGTTAGTAAAGCGAGCTCTATGCGGTGATATGCAAATTAGTGAACACCTTGATGAAGCATTAAGTGAACGAGCTATTAAGCTTTTTTATCAACATTATAGTGAGCAGGTTGGTGAATACAGCGTATTATATCAGCATGTTGAAACTGGACTCGCAGCCCTTAGTGGTATGCCCAAAGCACTTATTACCAATAAGGCACGCCGCTTTACTGAACTACTTTTAGATAAACTGGCTATTCGCAGTCATTTTGAAGTAATTGTTTGCGGTGACGACATGGCAAAAAAACCGTCACCTGAGCCACTCCTATTTGCTTGCAATACATTGAATGTTTTGCCAAATAAAGCCATTATGATTGGTGATTCAAAGAGTGACATACTAGCAGCACAAGCCGCTAATATTGATGTGATAGCCCTCACATACGGCTATCATCAAGGAGAGCTGCTAGGGGATTATAATCCACAGTACCTATGCGATAACTTCTTAGCTATAATACCGACACTAACGCAGCGTTAAGCATTTCAAATTAAGTAAAAATAAAGGAAAATCATGAGTAAACCAGTAGTATTAAGTGGCATGCAGCCAACCGGTGGTATGACAATAGGCAACTATGTTGGCGCTATTAACCAGTGGGTTAAGCTACAGGAAGAATATGATAGCTACTTTATGCTTGCCGACTTACATGCAATTACTGTACGCCAAGACCCTGAGTTATTACGTGCTCGCGTTTTAGATGGTGTTGCTTTATATACGGCGTGTGGCATTAACCCAGAAAAAGCGGCATTATTTGTTCAATCTCAAGTGCCAGAACATGCACAACTTGGTTGGGTATTAAACTGTTATGCGCAAATGGGTGAGCTTAATCGCATGACCCAGTTTAAAGATAAGTCGGCAACGCATGCAAATAATATTAATGTGGGTTTATTTGCTTATCCAGCTTTGCAAGCAGCTGACATTTTATTATACCAAGCTGATAAAGTACCAGTTGGCGAAGATCAAAAGCAGCACCTAGAGTTAACTCGTGATATTGCGAATCGTTTTAATAATGTATATGGCGACATTTTTACGCTGCCAGAACCTTATATTCCTGAGTTTGGTGCGCGAGTTATGAGCTTGCAAGATCCGCTGAAGAAAATGTCTAAATCTGATGAAAACCCAAATGGTTTTATTATGATGTTAGACGAGCCGAAAAAGATTGAGAAAAAGCTTAAAAAAGCGGTTACCGACTCAGACGAACAAGCACGCATTTATTTTGATCGTAGTGAAAAGCCAGGTGTTTCTAACTTACTTACCTTATTAAGTGTTGCGACTAAGCGTTCAATTGACGAGCTAGTCCCTGAATACGAAGATAAAATGTATGGTCACTTGAAAAAAGACACCGCAGCAGCTGTTGTCAGCATGATAGAGCCAATTCAGGCTCGTTTTAAAGAAATACGTGAAGACCAAACGTTATTAAATGACATTATGAAAATGGGTGCAGAGAAAGCCAGTGCCCGTGCTGAGAAAACATTAAAAGCAGTTTATGATGCGGTTGGGTTTATTCCACGCCCATAAGCCTGTTTTTTGCAGATACAAAAATGCCGCTAATTTAGCGGCATTTTTTATATTACGCTGATTAACATTAAAAAGCTAAATATAGACAAAAGTAACAATGCTTGCTTGTCTGTTTTATCCATTACTCGGCCTTAGCGATTGTTTTGAAAGTTGTATTGTTAATATCAACTAAAGATACTTGGTAGCCTTTATTTTCAAGTAATGTCAGTAAGCTATCTTCTCCGGCGAGGTGGCCTGCTCCCACAAGTACGAATTCACTTTTATCGTTGTTAAACATTTGTTCCACTTTAACTAACCAGTTATTGTTTCTATCAGTCATTAATTGTTTATAAGTTGCAGGATCATTTTTTTGCATCGGTTCAAGTGCTACTGTGTAGAGCGATTGCGTATCACCTTTACGCCAAGCTGAGAGTAATTTTTTAAACATCACACCGTAATTATCAAACCCAGCTAAATTATTTTTGATAAAGTCATTTTCGCTACCTTCACCCATAGTCTTAAATAACTCTAACTGAAACGCCATAGTCTCTAAGTATTGTTGTTCTTTATTATCTGAGGTCGCTTTTTTAGTAAAGTAAGCGTCAACGCCTTCACCCATTAAATTTTGTTTTTGCAGCTCCATCGACATCAGCACAATACTAACCATTGCAGGACGAAAGTTATCTAATTTAGTTAGGTTTGCACCAAACTCAGCCAGCTTTTTTTCTAATGCGAGCTTTACCTCTGGAGTTAGCTTTTGGCTCAATGTTTCATTATTTTCATAAGATAGTGCGCTCAACATTTTCATTTGTGCTTGTGCATCGCTAGGATCAGGTATTGGTGCTTCTAATACAATCGTATCTGCTTGCTTATAGGCGTGGTTAAACTCCACTGGTAGAGGCATCTCTGACTTAGGTAAAATGTGTACTGTGCCGCCAATAAATAATGAGTCATTTCCTTTACTCACTTGCCACACTGAACTTTGTGCTTGTACAGTCGTTGCTAATAAGCAGCCGCTCAATAATACGGTTGCTGAAAGAACTTTTTTAGTAAATGTATTCATAACACTTCCTTAATGTAATTTTATTTATTATTGATTGGTTAAAATAGTGCTTATATAAGTTGTTAGTGACGACGTTATTTTTGAAAGGTTACTATCAATTTTTGAGTTCATCTTGTTGATGGACGATTCAAAGTCGGTTGCAATTTGGTTCTCTATACTAGTAAATAATGTTTCAGTGTTTACTTCATGCTTGATGAGTGAGTCAGTGTTGGTAGCATAAATTATTTGATTGCTATTGATGACTATTTCACCGGCTGCACATTGATCTGAATTGGTTAGTAGCGTGTTGTTTTTACTTTCTGTAGCGACTGCAGAGGCTGTACTAAATACTGTTGCTAATAAAATTATGGGTAATACTTTTTTAATTGCGTTATTCATAATGAAACCTTTTTTATGTTTAAAAGTCAGCTTAATTACTATTAAAAAGTCGTGTTTAGTAAGCTGCTTGTTGATGACGTTTTAAAGAATATCGCTAAATTTATCTAGAGTCGCTTATCTAGTTGTGAGTGATTTATTTATAAGGTTTTTATTTTTTTTGTTGTTTTAAATTAGAGAGTTAATCACAAACCTTATCTGTGAATATAAGGTTTTAAATTAACCTAGCTATATTAAAAAGTGTACCTGTGGTAGGGTTGTTGAAAAATAAAAATATGTAAAACTATGAATTATCAAATCGGACCTTGGCAATTTATTAGTAATCGCTGTGTGATTACTTCAAACAATATGGAAAGGGAATTAGACCCACTTTTAGTAAAGCTATTACTGCACTTTATAAATAAGCCTCAACATATTGTTTCTCGACAAGAGCTTATTGAAAGTGTGTGGCAACAGAGCTTTGTTGATGATAATGCGATTAACCGTGCAATCTCAGAGTTAAGAAAGCAGCTTGCCCACCCAACTGAAAAAGCACCGCTTTTAAAAACTCATTACCGTAAAGGTTACAGTCTAACCGTAATACCAGAGCGTTTAACGCAAACAAGCGTTTTTGAAGAGCCTGCAAACTTTTTGCCTGACTCACCGGATTTTTTTGCCAAAAATGAAGAGGTAGTGACTGCAACTACTTCTCAACCGGTTCAAAGAACGAATAGTAAAAAGTTTTTGATCTATTCTTTAGTCGTCATTATTTGTCTGTGCTTTTTAGTATGGTTAGGGTTGTTTTTTATTAATGCACCTTCTAGCGAAAAGATTAAACAGATCACGGTTAATAAGGTAGCAAGCACGTGGAATATAGGTAGTGAAGTTCACCCTGAATTATCCTCAGATAAACAATATTTAGCTTACACCAATATAGAACCTGAAAATGACGTAATGCATGCATTTGTAAAGCGACTATCTGATCAAAGGGAAGTTGAAATTACCTATCCTGGCTTTCAGGTATCTATTTTATCGTGGCAATTAAATCAGCACTCAGTGTTATTACAAGCTACCAATTTAAAACAACAAAAGTGTGAAATGGTACTCGTTGATCTAAGCCAGTTTCCTGTTATAGGGGAGGCTACCTCTATTAAAAAGTGTGACTTTAGATACACAGGTTATGCGCAAGTAGACGAAAGTGGTGAGCATATTTATTACACCGAATATAAAAATGAGCATGATGGTTCAGGCTTATATAAATTTGATTTAGAACTTAAAAAAGAGTTTATAGTGATCCCACCGCCAGGTGTAATGTACGGCGCGATCATGCCGCGTTTATCTCAATCTGGTAATAAAATAGCGTATATACTTAGTCAAAAGGGTAAGCCTTTTTCTGTATTTAGTTACGACTTTGAAACCCACGAAACCAAGCGCTTATTTAAAGCAAAGAAAAGTATAATTAGCTTCGCGTTTGACTGGCTTGCAGACGATAAAGGCATAATAGTATTTGAAGGAACACAGCTTTCAACCATTATATTTGATGAAAAAAACACTGTTAAAAATACACTAACAGTAACCCCAAATATAACTCCTTATTATATAGCAGTGCACTCTGCCAATAGTCTTTTTTATTCAGAGAATAAAACCCAATCATACTCGCTAATTAAAGTAACAGACACTTTTGGCGATACACCTAAATATGAAACGCTCTATAAAAGTGATAAAGACGACTACAACATTATTGAAATAGTTAATAAAGAAGGGCCTGCGCATGTTTTTGTATCTGAGCGTTCTGGCAGCAGTCAATTATGGCTCTCTCAAAATGGTTTTACAAAGCAACTCAGCTTTTTTAATTATGATGATGCCCCTTCGACTTTTGCATTAGGAATGCTCCGAGCTTCTCCCAATAAGCAGCGCATAATGTTCATAAAAAATAAAAGCTTTTTATTTTATGACGTAAACACTCAAAAAATTTATCCATTAGAAGAATTTAATAAACATAAAATAGTAAGCTATATTTGGTCAAAAAATAACGAAAGCATTATTTATATTAAGCGCCTTGGTACAAAAAATATATTGGCAGAGTTTAATTTACTAACTCGTGATACTCATGTAATAGAAGGAATAAAAGCGAATAAACTCATTTCAGATAGTAAAGGTAACGGCTACGTAACCAACGATAATCAGTTAATTCGCTTATCCGATAGGCAAAGCTGGGAATTACCTAAAAATGCCAAAAAGTCAGTTGCATATGGGATCAGTAAAGACTATTTCTATTATTCAGATTCTATTTCAAGAATCGCTAGACTAAATTTACAAGATCAAACCATACAAGATACACACGTGGACTTTCGACCTATTGGTTTTGAGGTAAACGAAAGCAATGAAATATTATTTACGGGATCTAAGTATAAAGATATGCAAATAGTACAAATTAGTTGGGGCGAATAGCGCTATTCATTATACCGAGAAAGCCAGTGCCCGTGCTGAGAAAACATTAAAAGCAGTTTATGATGCGGTTGGGTTTATTCCGCGCTCATAAGCCTGTGTTTTTATCTGCAAAAATGCCGCTAATTTAGCGGCATTTTATTTTAATGTTTCATAGCTGAAATACCGGCAGATTCACAGGCTCTAACTATAAATTGATAGCCATAAGGCATACTTTGATCAGGCGTTATTTCAACAATTTCGTAATCATTGAGCTCAATTGACTTACTCTCTTTTGACTTTTTACAGCGAGAGTAGCTATCTGCTTCATAACTATAGGCAAACATAGCAATTAAGCGTTTACTGCGCTCAAAGTAGCCTTTAGTATCTAAAAACTGCTTAACTGTCTGGGTATTATCGTCTTCGCCTTCTAAGCGAATACCAAATGTTTTTGTCTGAGTTTTGTCATTGTCTGAAGAGGGAAGTTTTTTTTCTATCTGTTCACTTAACTCTTCTATTGCTTGTTCCTGTTCTGCGGGTGACTTATTCGCAATAGACTTACTATTTTCAAAATTCTTTACGATGTCGTTTAATACTTTTTCAGGCGGTTTGTCATCAATGAACGCGATTAAACTTACAAACACCACAGTAGCTAAAAAAAAGCGCGTAAATGCAGTGAGAAGCGGCGAATAGCTTTGACTGATAAATTTAATACGATCAGAGCCAAAGGGTTTTATAAGCAGTAAAACGATGATGTAAAATGGCAAAATAAGCTGTAAGCCGAGTAAGGTTGCTAGGGTTATCCCCAGTGTCCAAGGCGGTAAATATAATAAAGTGGCAAAGTTGTGGGTGTAGTTAAAATGATTAGCTGATACTTGCGTTACTTCATTCACTATACCGCTTGCACCTGCTAGAACAAAGTTAGCAATACTGGCATAAAATACCAAAATAAGTGCTTTGCCAGCGAGTGAATTCCAGAGCTGATTAAACTTGGGCCAAAACTCTACGATCAGTGCAACAATGGTGATGCTGGCGCACAACCAGGTTAACTTAAAAATAGCTAAACTTATAAGTGCAAGAAGGTAAAGCTTTTGCGCGGTGTTAAGGTTAAACCATATGCTTTTTATATGACTCAGCAGTTTAATTTGGTGTGGTTGCCAGCTTTTTTGCTGTTGCTTAAACTGTTTATTAGCACGCCATTTTGCAACTTTTAAATACCTTAACACCGGCTTTCCTCAAAGTGTATTACCGCTATTTATTTAATAGCGGTTTTAAGTAGTGCCCAGTATGTGAGCGCTGACATTCCGCCACTTCTTCTGGTGTGCCTGCAATCAGTATTTCACCGCCGCCAGCTCCACCTTCAGGGCCTAAATCAACGATCCAATCGGCAGTTTTTATTACATCTAAATTATGCTCAATTACTACAATGGTATTGCCATGATCGCGTAGGCGATGAAGCACCACTAATAACTGTTCAATATCAGCAAAATGAAGTCCCGTGGTTGGCTCATCAAGAATGTACAATGTTTTTCCAGTATCACGCTTAGAGAGCTCACGTGCTAACTTAATTCGCTGTGCTTCACCACCAGAAAGTGTTGTAGCGGCTTGGCCTAAACGAATATAAGAAAGTCCAACATCCATTAGGGTTTTAAGTTTACGTGCTATAGCCGGTATTTTATCAAAGTAGTCATGGGCATCTTCAACGGTCATGTCGAGCACTTGGTTGATGTTTTTGCCTTTATATTGTACTTCTAAGGTTTCGCGATTATAACGTTTACCCTTACACACATCACACGGTACATATACGTCTGGTAAGAAGTGCATTTCTACTTTAATAACGCCATCACCTTGGCATGCCTCACATCGCCCACCTTTAACATTAAAGCTAAAGCGACCCACTTTGTAACCACGTGAACGGGCTTCTTGAGTACCTGCAAATAGCTCACGAATACCAGTGAAAATACCAGTATAAGTGGCAGGGTTTGAACGCGGTGTGCGGCCAATAGGACTTTGGTCAATATCAATTACTTTATCAAAGTGCTCAAGTCCTGCAATTGATCCATAAGGAGCTGCTTCTGCAGTAGTTGCACCGTTGAGTTCAGTGTGGGCAAGTTTAAACAAGGTATCGTTAATGAGTGTAGATTTACCCGAACCAGATACGCCGGTAATACAGGTCATTAAGCCAAATGGTATTTTTAAATCAACATTTTTTAAATTATTACCCGTTGCTCCAAACAGCTCTAGCCATTTATCGTTAGTAGCATGGCGCTCTTTAGGCACTTCAATTTTACGTACGCCGGATAAAAACTGGCCGGTAACCGAGTCTTTGCTTGCTAAAATATCATCGCGCGTACCTTGAGCAATAACATGTCCGCCATGTACGCCAGCACCTGGGCCAATATCAATAATATGATCAGCGGCGCGAATGGCGTCTTCATCGTGTTCTACAACAATAACGGTGTTACCCAAATCGCGTAAATGAACTAAGGTTTTCAATAAACGGTCGTTATCACGTTGGTGCAAACCAATTGAAGGTTCATCCAGTACATACATAACACCCACTAACCCAGCACCAATTTGACTCGCTAAGCGAATACGCTGTGCCTCACCGCCAGAAAGTGTGTCGGCGCTACGCTCAAGTGATAAGTAATTTAGACCTACATTAATTAAGAACGATAGGCGATCGCGAATTTCTTTTAGAATTTTTTCGGCGATTTGGCCTTTTTGCCCAGTTAAATGCAAACCTTCAAAAAAGCTCATCGCCTCACCAATACTCATATGCGTAATGGTTGGCAAGTTAGTTTGACCAATAAATACATTGCGTGCTTCTTGGCGCAAACGTGAGCCTTTACAACTAGGGCATGCTTGGCTGGTTTGATATTTGGCTAGTTCTTCACGCACTGAGTTTGATTCAGTTTCACGGTAGCGGCGGTTCATATTGTTTAACACGCCTTCAAATACATGATTACGTGTAATTAAATCACCGCGGTCATTACGGTAATTAAATGCAATTTTAGTATCACCAGAGCCATCTAAAATAATTTTTTTATGTTCTTTTGCAAGCTCTTGATAAGGAACATCTAAATCAAACTCGTAATGCTGTGCAACCGCTTGTAACATTTGATAATAGTAAAAGCTGCGTTTATCCCAGCCTTTAATTGCACCGCCAGCTAAACTTATTTCAGGGTTATGAACCACGCGATTAGGGTCAAAGTATTGTCTTACGCCTAAACCATCACAGCTTTGACAAGCCCCTGCAGGGTTATTGAACGAAAATAAACGCGGTTCAAGTTCGGTCATCGCATAGCCACAGGTTGGACAGGCAAAATTTGCTGAAAACAGCATTTCTTCAGCACTGCTATCGTCCATAAAAGCAATGTTGGCAACGCCGCCTGACATTTCAAGTGCCGTTTCGAATGATTCCGCAAGGCGTTGTTGCTGGCCGTCTTTGACTTTAAAGCGATCCACCACGACTTCAATAGTATGCTTTTTATGTAAATCTAGCGGTGGTGGATCGGATAAGTCGCATACTTCACCATCTATACGAGCGCGAATGTAACCTTGACTGGCAAGCTGTTCTAATAGTTTTACATGCTCACCTTTACGGTCTTTAACAACAGGAGCAAGTAGCATTAACTTAGTGCCTTCAGGCAGCGCTAATGCGGTATCGACCATTTGACTAATTGTTTGCGCTGCTAAAGGAAGATCATGAGTTGGACAGCGAGGTTCGCCAACCCGTGCAAACATTAAACGCAGGTAATCGTAGATTTCAGTAATGGTTCCCACGGTTGAACGGGGATTATGCGAGGTTGATTTTTGTTCAATGGAAATAGCAGGGGAAAGGCCTTCAATATGATCTACGTCAGGTTTTTCCATTAATGACAAAAACTGCCTTGCATAAGCAGAGAGTGATTCAACATACCGGCGTTGCCCTTCTGCATATAGCGTATCAAATGCAAGTGATGACTTTCCTGAACCAGATAAGCCAGTGATAACAATTAGTTTATCACGTGGGATGGTTAGGCTGATGTCTTTTAAATTGTGCGTGCGGGCGCCTCGGACTTCAATGTTTTCCATGCTATCTCGTTTATTGCCAAAATTATTTGTTCAGTATCGCATAATACGCTGCAATATTAATCCTTGATCATTGAAAAAATCCTTAGTTATAGACGATTAATTATTGCCAAGCTTGTGGTAGAATCCTTGCCTAATTTTTTCACACAGTAAGATCACGCAAATAATGACCGCATCTTCACTTAATTCACGAGAGAAACGCGCCGCCGTATCGTTAGCGAGTGTGTTTGCATTTAGAATGCTCGGCTTGTTTATGCTGATGCCTGTTTTAGCTATTTATGGTCAATCGCTTGAAGGCTTTTCACCTATATGGATAGGTTTTGCAATTGGTGCGTATGGTTTAACGCAGGCCGTATTACAAATCCCAATGGGAAGACTATCCGATAAAATTGGCCGTAAAAAAGTGATTGTAGGTGGTTTAATTGTATTTGCTTTAGGCTCAGTGATTGCTGCTTTGGCCGAGTCTATACAAATGGTGACGGTAGGACGTGCCTTACAAGGTATGGGTGCTATCGCCAGCGCACTATTAGCGTTTGCATCAGACTTAAGCCGTGACGAACAACGACCAAAAGTCATGGCAGTGATTGGTATGAGCATAGGTATGAGCTTCGCCTTCGCTATGCTACTTGGGCCAATTGTGGCAGCTTCATGGGGTATAGCCGGAGTGTTTTGGTTAACTGCTATACTGGCTGTATTAGGAATTTTTATTGTCACTATGCTGGTGCCTAGTGCAATAAATAAAGCCCCTAAAGGCGATACACTTGCCAGCTTTAGTGACATTAAAAAGCTAATTAAACATCCGCAGCTTGCGCGTCTAAATGCAGGTGTATTATTGCTGCATTTAACATTGACGACTATTTTTGTAGTATTGCCAAGTCAACTAATTAAAGATGGACTTGTGGCTGAAAACCATTGGCAGCTTTATATCCCGGTTTTATTTTTAGCGTTTTTTTTGATGGTGCCAGTAATGATAGTGGCAATTAAAAAAGAGAAAGAAAAACAAGCCTTTATTGGTTCAGTGATGGTCTTAATAGTCAGTATGTTAAGTATGTCGATATGGGCCAATAGCGTTGTTGGTATTGCGGTTTGTATGCTGTTATATTTTGTTGCTTTTAACTTTTTAGAAGCCACTATGCCGGCTCTTGTGTCTCGTATTGCGCCTGCAAGCCAAAAGGGCTCCGCTATGGGTGGGTATTCATCTAGCCAGTTCTTAGGTGCTTTTTTAGGCGGTATGTTGGGTGGGTATGTAGCACAAACCACCAGTACGCAAGCTGTGTTTGCGGCGGCGGCACTTGTTGGGGTAATATGGCTTATTATTGCGTGGAAAATGCAAGTCCCACCGAAAAGCAAAGTTATTAGTTTAATGACCCAATTAGATTCTGAAGAGCAGGCACAAACACTAGCTTCTCAGTTAGTTGCTTTACCCGGCGTAATAGAAGCAACCGTAGTTCGCGATGAAAGTCGAAGCTACTTAAAGATTAATGATAAAGAATTTGACCTAGACCAAGCCCGAAGAGTGGCTGGTTTAATCTAACGTTTATAGGAGATGGTTCCATGGCACGCGGTGTGAACAAAGTAATTTTGGTTGGTAATTTAGGGCAAGATCCTGAAGTTCGTTACATGCCTAATGGTAATGGTGTAGCAAATATTACCTTAGCAACTTCAGACAGCTATAAAGATAAAAACACTGGCCAAATGGTTGATAAAACTGAGTGGCACCGTGTGGTATTTTTTGGCAAATTAGCTGAAATTGTAGGCGAATACTGCCGCAAGGGTTCACAAATTTACGTAGAAGGTAAGCTTCAAACTCGTAAATGGACTGACCAACAGGGCCAAGAAAAATACACCACAGAAATTGTTGTTGATGGTTTTACAGGTCAAATGCAAATGTTAGGTGCACGCGGTGGCGACCAACAAAGCGGTGGCTATCAAGGTAACCAAGGTGGTCAACAAAGTGGCGGTTATCAAGGTAACCAAGGCGGACAGCAAAGCGGTAGCTATGGTCAAAATAACCAAGGCCAGAATAGTCAGCAAGGCAGTTATGCTCCACAGCAACAATCTGCACCTGCCCAGCAGCCGGCTCCACAACAAAATAACCAGTACCAACCACAGCAACAAGGTGGCTTTGCACCTCAGCAAAATAATGCACCACAACAGCAAGGCGGGTTTGCACCTAAGCCGCAAAATGCACCGCAAGGTGGCGCATCTAACCCTATGGAACCAACAATCGACTTTGATGACGATATTCCGTTTTAGACAAAGACAAAGATAAAAATGTTTAAAAAAGAGCCCTGAGTAATCAGGGCTTTTTTATTGAGGCTAGTTACCATACCTTTCGCTTATCTTTAAATGAGTGAATAATCCTCATTTAAAATTTATACATTGTTTTAAGGTTTACAAAGCATAGCAACGTCAATCTGTTTAATTTGTAACAAACCTCCCACCTGTGCCATAAGATGCAGCTATTACTTATGACTAAATATAATGTTTATAAACATTAAGTATTAATAATAAAACAGCTACTAAACTTTTATGATTGGCTTGTGCAATTGCAAATAGTAGACAACACTTTAATAACTTATTTAATGAGCGGGTAAGTTATGAAAGCCAGTCAGTCTCAGTTTACCAATTACGCTAGTGCCTTATTTTACACTCTGTGTTTTATGCTATTTGTTATTTTTAATAGTGGTTTAAATTTAGTTTTACAATATCAAAATAAGCAAACAGGTATAGAACTCGCTAAGCAATTACAGCAGCCACTAGTTAATAAGCAACAACTTTTAGCAAATACACCTTTTACCCTAGCTCCAGATAAAGTTTCTGTTTATGTTAAGCAGCAAAAGCAATACTTCAGCTCTAATTCAAAAGGGGTATTGTTATATTCATGGCCTCTTTGGTATGCCTACAGTGACCTATTTATAATAATGAATGTGTTTATTTTGGCCATAATTTTTGCTGTTAGACGCGCTATATTACTCAAAATGAGAGTAAATAACTCAATGGTATTAAAGCGTAACCAAAGCGATGGCTATAAAAAAGTATGTTATACGCCTAAAACAATGCCTTCACTATCGGTATTAAAGACAGCAGCCATGGAGCAGAAAACAATTGGCTATAATATATTTGCACTCATTCAATGCGAATGTCATTTTGATATAAATACGGACTTACAAGCGACTCTTAAAGTATTACTAGCAAAGGATTTTACCAATACGGCTGTAATATCCGTTAAGTTATTAACAGCGGGTAATTTTGCTTTTACTCTCAAAGGGGTTAGTGCGATTGAGAAAGCAAATTGTGCTAAACATTTACATCAATGCATGCTTAACGCAGCCTATATTTTAGCCCCTAGAGTGGCTGACGAGAGTATAAAGTTAGGTGTGTGTACTTACTACTCGAATGCTGATCAGGTGATGGTGTATCAGCTTGCCAGATCGTCACTCACACTATCAATGCAAAGTAGAGTGAAGCATTATCATCAATTGGCACTCAATTGCAGTCATCTTAAGGTGGCTGATGAAAACTTGGTCAAGCAGGGAATTGAAAAGCAAAAATTAGCGATTTTATTTCAACCTGTATACGAGTTGGATAGTGGCACTATTATTAAACATCATGTTTTAATTAAAAGTAGCGATAAGACAAATAAACAACTATTTAATCAAGATTATATAAGTCAGTTTTACAATGAGGATGAGGCGCTATTACTAGACCAAGCAGTTGTTATGCAAGTTAAAAAACTGCTGTTAATAGAAAAGTCATCGTCTGTTATTAGTATTAAATTGCATCCTAAAAGTTGGTTTAATAGTGAGTTTTGGGGTTGGCTAAGTAAACATATGAATGAGTTGAAAAGCCTTCATACGTTACAGTTTTTGATAAATGAAGCTGATTTCTTAAATAACCAAGATCGGTTACAGGCTGCTTTTTCGGCCATAACAGCGCTCAACTTTAATATCGTTATAGATGAGGTTAGAAGTAGTAAAAGTATATTTAACTTCACCCATAATAAGCAAATAGTGGGGCTTAATTTGGCCTATGAACTTGTTCATGGAATAGATCATAATTATTTCCAGCAAAAATCTGTCAGGGGAATTGTGCATATTGGCAAGTTATTGAGTTTGCCGGTGGTGGCCTCAAGTGTAGAAACGTATCAGGAACTGCAATTTTTAAAAGCGATAGGTGTTAGTACTGCACAAGGGGGGTATTTTTCTGGATTGTTACCCGACTTCACTCAAGTTGCATTTCATTAGCTAATTAAACAAGTCCACGATATTTTAGCCCGTCTAAACCTTGCAGCCCACCTGTATGAATGGCAATAATTTTGCTGCCAGAGGGAAAGTAGTCGTTGTTAATGAGCTGCCAAAGTGCATACATCATTTTACCGCTGTAAATAGGCTCAAGTGGTAACTGATATTGTTGCAACATATATTGGCAAAACTGCCACAGTTCAGAGGTAAAACGACCATATCCGCCATCATGAAATTGTGTAAGTAATTGCCAATTACTTTGTGATTTAGCTCTAGGGCTAAGGGCTCGTATTTCGTCTCTCAGGTAGTCGGCTTGCTTTAAAACGGCAATACCTAGTAGGGTGCTTTTATTTGAGCTGCCCTCTATTAAGCCCGCCAATGTTCCACCACTGCCAGTAGGACAGATTAAGTAGTCGTGCTCAGGTAAACTTTGGGCGAGTTCTTTACATCCCTCTAAAGCAAACTCGTTAGTGCCTCCTTCAGGCAGAATATACGCATTGGGAAATCGAGCCTGTAATGCCGATAAGTATGCTTTATCATTTCGTTGTCGGTATTCTAATCGATTAACTACATGTAATTGCATGCCACATTGCTTTGCAAATTTTAACGTTGGATTATTGAGGTCAAGTTCAGGTCCGCGCACAATTGCGTGAGTTACTAGGTTAAATTCTTTTCCTGCGGCTGCACACGCGTGAATATGATTCGAAAAAGCGCCACCAAAGGTCAGTAACTCTGTTTTGCCTTGTTGTTGCATGCGAGCTAAATTGTATTTGAGCTTTCGCCATTTATTACCACTAATAACAGGGTGCAATAAATCATCACGCTTAATGTTTAACGTAATGTTTTTTTCTGCTAGCAATTTGTTACTAATTGGTTGTAAATAACTATGTTCATTAATATTGAATGGTATTGGCATTATCACTCTTTTTTATTAGTTACATGGTGAATGTGCTGTTTAATAGCGTTATTTTGACTTAAATTTTATTACTTAAGCAAATTAAAAAATATGAATACGCCGTTAAATTGGTATCTTTTGGGCGTAAATGGCAGATAAATATCGATGTTGTTAAATAAATTAGCTATTTAGTACAAATGAAACGGTTATTTACTGGCATGAAACGGGATAATAGTTGTAAACTGAGATAATAAATGAACAAAGCTTGTGTTTTGTGCTTCAAGTACATAGCATAAGGTTTTATTATAAAAAATAATAATAACCAAATAATTGCCGCTTTTTTGGGACTGGAATATATGCGAATTGCTCCTTTATCTCTGTTAATTTCTGCTAGCTTTTTTGCCAGCACAGTATTTGCACAAGATACAACTACTGTAAACAGAATTGAATCAGAGATTAATACGAAACAAACAGAATACACTCGTTCAACAACGATGCTCGATAAATATTTACAAGAAGAAAATCAGCTTCAAACCCAACTTGAATTGCTAAGAGCGCGTTCAACACAACTTGATAAAGAAAAAAATCAAGCGTTAGATGCGATGAATGATATGTACCGACGCTTAATTGATAACCCGTCGCTTGATATTACTTCTGCACAATCGCGTTATCAAAAAGCCGTTGTTGATCAAGAACAAAATAAAAATGATATTTCTATGCAATTGGCGGCAATTGCATCCCATCTAAAAGATATTGAGCAAATTCGCGCTGATAAACATGCACTTCAGAACACCATCGAAAGTTTAAAAGTGCAATACACTACTGCGCGTGTAGAGCGACTGCGCAATGAGTTTACCCGCGAGGGAACGCTCGAGGTCGATCATACCCTTAATTGTAAGCGTACTGAAACACTAGCGGCATGTGAACAACGCGGCCAGCAGGTGGGGCTGAAAAAAGCCACTAATCGCTTTTTAGATCAAATTTTTGAAAACCTTACAGAAAAACGTCTGGTTGAACCTAAGCGAGACATGTCAGGGGCACAAGTACAGATTTTAAGTAGTCACGTGATTAAGAGCGCATTTAGCGGCCAAGGTGATTACAACGTCAATTTAAGCGTTACTATGCGTGGAGATGTAAACAGTAGTCGTTTATGTCACTTATTAAGTGTAAATAACAGTTTTTGTTCAGAGTATGGTACCCCGCTGACAAATACTTATCAGCCAGCTTATAGCACTACTTTTTCTGATAGTCAGTTAACATTCAGCGATAATACGGATAATAAAGCGGTCGCTAAAATAGTTAATAAAAAGCCTAAAGTGGTCGCTGAACAAAAGAAAGATCAGTTAATTCAGTTAACTTTGCGTTCAAACGTACATGGTGATGAAGTTTTTATTAACGACATTAGTGTAGGTTCAACTCGCTTAGTAACAAGATTACCGCGTGGTTTGCATAAATTAGAAATACGCAAAGAGGGTTACATCCCTTATAAAGCACGTATTGACTTAAAAAAGACACGCACGCTTTTTGCTAAGTTAGAAAAAAAGTCAGAGTCGATTGCTGCACCGACTAAAAAGCGAGAGCAAATAATACAAGCAGATTGTCCTAAGGGAATGGAAGTTGATACGCAGCCACCAACAGTGGATTCGTCAGCCGTAATAATCCCAGTTGGCACATTTAAAATGGGCGATATTAACGGCAATGGACTGGAAAACGAGCGTCCTGTTGTTGAAAAAACGATTAGTGAATCTTTTGTCATGCAAAGTAAAGAAGTCACTGTTGGCGCATTTGAGAAGTTTGTAAACGAGACACAATACAAGACTGAAGCTGAAAAAGGCAAAGGCTGTGCTTATTATCTAAATGGTGAACCCGTTTGGGAAGCGAGCTTAAATTGGCGAGCTCCAGGGTTTGAGCAAACAAATGATTTTCCAGCTGTGTGTTTGACAAAAAATGATGCTACGGCTTACGCAGAATGGTTTTCTGATAAAACAGCACAAGTGTATCGTCTGCCAACTGAGGTTGAGTGGGAATATGCTGCGCGTGCAGGTACAGATACTGAGTACCCTTGGGGTAACGAAATTGGTAAAAACTTAGCAAACTGTGGTTGGTGTGGTAGCGAATGGTCAAACAAACGCACCGCACCGGTAGGATCTTTTTCTGCAAATGCATTTGGCTTATACGATACAGTGGGCAATGTATGGGAATGGACTAGTAGCACAGAGAATAAAAAAAATGCTGTGGTTCGTGGCGGCGCATGGAACTTTGCTCCTAGCCTCGCTCGTGCCTCAACGCGTTTAATCCTAGCGCCAGACTTTAGAGCTAATTACATTGGCTTTCGCTTAATGAGCGAACAATAATATTTAATGAGGAAGCACACGCTTCCTCTTTTTAATGATTACAAAGACGGCTGCGCTTTATATTGCTCATTACATTGAGAATGTTAAAGTAAGCGCAACTAAAATAAGAACGAATTTCAAAGGTCATCCAGCCTCATGTTTAAAAAACTCCGTGGTATTTTTTCAAACGATCTATCGATCGATTTAGGTACAGCCAACACACTAATTTATGTAAAAGAAGAAGGGATTGTATTAAACGAACCTTCAGTTGTTGCTATTCGTCAAGAGCGTGCTGGTGGACCTAAAAGTGTTGCATCTGTAGGTACAGAAGCTAAGCAAATGTTGGGGCGCACGCCTGGTAATATTAAAGCTATTCGTCCGATGAAAGATGGCGTGATTGCTGATTTTTATGTGACCGAAAAAATGCTACAGCACTTTATTAAGCAAGTGCACAACAATAACTTTATGCGACCAAGTCCACGAGTACTTATTTGTGTACCTTGTGGCGCTACACAAGTTGAAAAGCGTGCCATTCGCGAATCAGCGATGGGGGCTGGCGCTCGTGAAGTTTACTTAATTGAAGAGCCTATGGCTGCTGCAATTGGTGCTGGCTTACCGGTATCTGAAGCAACGGGCTCTATGGTTGTTGATATTGGTGGCGGTACAACCGAAGTGGCTATAATTTCACTCAATGGTGTTGTTTATTCGTCATCTGTTCGTATTGGTGGCGACAAGTTTGATGAAGCCATTATTAATTATGTACGTCGTAACTTTGGTAGCTTAATTGGTGAAGCCACAGCTGAGAATATTAAACACCAAATTGGTTCTGCATTTAAAACAGACGATCCAGTAGAAATAGAAGTGCGTGGTCGTAACCTTGCAGAAGGTGTTCCTCGTTCGTTCACACTTAACTCGCATGAAATTTTAGAAGCATTACAAGAGCCGCTAATGGGTATTGTAAGCGCTGTCATGGTTGCACTTGAGCAATCACCTCCTGAGCTGGCATCTGATATTTCAGCACATGGCATGGTGTTAACTGGCGGTGGCGCATTACTAAAAGATTTAGATCGCCTACTCATGGAAGAAACTGGCATTCCAGTAGTTGTTGCTGATGATCCACTTACATGTGTTGCTCGTGGCGGCGGTAAAGCGCTTGAGATGATTGATGTGCACGGTGGTGACGTTTTTAGTTACGATTAATGAAATCAATGTTTGAAAAAACAATCTCTTTGCAACTGCGACTTTTTGTCGCAGTGCTTTTGAGTATCGTATTGATCCTTGGGGATAGATACACTAAGGGCGGTGAGAATATTCGCACCAGTTTGAATACCTTAGTTAGTCCGCTCATTTATGTTGCTAATCTACCTTACGAAGTATTTAGCTTTAGCGCTAAGAGCTTGCACACCCGCGAACAGTTACAAACTGAAAATGAAGCCCTGAAAAAAAAGCAAATATTGCAGAGCGAGCAAATTCAGCAATATGAATTCTTAGCAAAAGAAAATCAAAAATTACGAGCCTTAATGGGCTCGTCTTCAAAACATACCAATCGTAAAATTATTGCTCAAGTACTTTCTGTTCACTCAAATCCTTATAGCCACCAAGTGGTGATAAATCGAGGAACCACCGATGGTTTAAGTGAAAGCCAAGCAGTGATTGATGATATGGGACTTGTGGGGCAGTTGACTAAAGTGGGCTCAACTACTTCAAGAGTATTATTAATTACCGATACCACCCATGCTACGCCTGTACGTATTTTACGTAATGACGTGCGAACAGTGGTTGAAGGTATTGGTAAAATTAACGTACTGAAACTGTCGCATGTGCCGCATAGTTTAGATGTACGTATTGGCGATGTGTTGGTTACCTCTGGCCTTGGTGGTACGTTTCCTGAGGGCTATCCGGTAGCGGTGATCACCGAAATAACCCGTGATGAAGGACAACCTTTTGCGCAAGTATTTGCTGAACCTATAGCTCAATTAGACCGAATTCGATTATTAGTCGTGTTATGGCTAAATCAGCAGGAGTTGATGGGAGATGATTAATCGCCATATGCTATTAATTGCGTTAAGTATTTTCTTTGCATTGGTAATGGCTTTGATGCCGTTACCCTTTTCACTTGAACCATTTCGCCCTGACTGGGTGCTGCTGGTACTTATGTACTGGTCTTTGGCTTTACCGCATCGCTTAAACATAGGTACGGCTTGGGTTGTTGGATTAGTGATTGATTTAGCGACCGGTTCTTCTTTAGGTGTAAACTCATTAACCTACTCAGTGTGTATTTTTGTTACGGCAAGTAACTTTCAAAAAATTCGCAATTTTTCATTGTGGCAACAAAGCCTTTTAATTGGCTTATTTTTAACGCTTTATCATTTAATGCAGTTTTGGTTAAATCATTTTTTACTTGGCGTTTATTTTAGCCCACATTACTTATGGCCTGTATTAACAGGTATGTTGAGTTGGATATGGGTATTTTTATTACTTAGAAAATACCGTAGACACTTTAGGATCAGATAATGACTTGCGCAGTATATTTAGCCTCCGCGTCTCCCCGCCGTAAAGAGCTTTTAACCCAGTTGGGTATCGAGTTTTCACAATTTAGTGTTGATGCCGATGAAAGCCAGCTTGCTAACGAACTCCCATATGATTATGTCGAACGTTTAGCGCGTTTAAAGGCACAAATGGGCGTAAAACAAGGATATACCGATCGGCCTGTTCTAGGTAGTGATACCGTGGTAGTGATGGATAATCAATCATTATGCAAGCCACGAGATAAAGACGACTTTACTCATACCTTAAAACGTTTATCAGGAAATACTCACCAAGTGTTAACTGCTATCGCTTTTGCCACACCAGAAAAAGTAATGAGTTGTGTTGTCAGTACTGATGTTACTTTTAAAATACTCAATGATGAAGAAATAGACGCTTACTGGCAAACGGGCGAGCCTCAAGATAAAGCCGGTGGTTATGGTATCCAAGGGTTAGGTGGACGCTTTGTAACGCATATTTCGGGTAGCTATTTTGCCGTTGTAGGCTTACCTTTATATGAGACAGAACAATTATTACATACATTCTTAAGAGGGTAGCATGAGTACAGAACTACTGATCAATGTCACGCCAAGTGAAAGTCGCGTTGCCCTAATCGAAAACGGTGTATTACAAGAAATTCAGCTAGAGCGTATTGGTAATTTAGGCATAGTAGGCAATATTTACTTAGGTAAAATAAGTCGCGTGCTACCTGGAATGCAAGCCGCTTTTGTTGATATAGGCTTAGAGAAAGCCGCCTTTTTGCACGCTTCAGATATCGTCAATAGTGCTTCTATTGTTGAAGGTGTTGACGACGAGCCAATTAAAAAAGTCCAAGATATTCGTGAGCTTGTTCGCCAAGGTCAGTACATTATGGTGCAAGTGGTTAAAGATCCATTAGGCAGTAAAGGTGCTCGCTTAACCACTGATATTACTATACCGTCACGCTATTTAGTATTTATGCCAGATGCGACGCATGTTGGTGTGAGTCAACGTATCGAAACGGAAGAGGAACGCGCTAGGCTTAAAAAAATTGTTGCTGAATATGGTGATGAAAACGGTAGCTTTATTGTTAGAACTGCCGCAGAAGGCGCAAGTGAAGTAGAGCTTCGCCACGATGCTGCGTTTTTAAAAAAACTGTGGGATAAAATAGTTTCTAAGCGCCGTAAAACTAGCAAAGCGAGTATTCTGCATGAAGATCTCACGCTGGCTTTTAGAACGTTACGTGATTACGTGGGCGAAGATATGGAGCGCATTCGTGTTGACTCTAAGCTTACCTATCAAGAGCTTAAGCTGTTTACTGAAGAATTTGTGCCGTTATTATCACAAGTACTTGAGTATTACCCGGGCGAGCGACCCATTTTTGACTTATTTGATGTAGAAAGTGAAATTCAAAAGGCATTGCATCGTAAGGTGACTTTAAAGTCTGGCGGGTATCTGATCATAGATCAAACAGAAGCAATGACCACGGTTGATGTTAATACCGGTGCATTTGTTGGTCACCGTAACCTTGAAGAAACTATTTTTAATACCAATGTTGAAGCAACCTCAGCTATTGCTCGTCAACTAAGGCTGCGCAATTTGGGCGGTATTATTATTATCGACTTTATTGATATGGTGAGCGATGAGCACAAACGCCGGGTAATGCACTCATTAGAGTCTGCGCTCGCTAAAGATCGTGCTAAAGCCAATATTAATGGTTTATCAGCATTAGGGCTGGTTGAAATGACCCGCAAGCGAACTCGCGAAAGTTTAGAGCATATACTGTGTGATGTATGTCCTGCATGTTCAGGGCGAGGCTCTCAAAAAACGGTTGAGACCGTATGCTATGAAATCCTTCGTGAGATAGTACGTGTGAACCGGGCTTACGATGCGGATAAGTTTGTAGTTTATGCATCTCCTGCAGTATGTGAAGCGCTATTAAATGACGAATATCATAACCTTGCAGAGTTAGAGTTATTTATTGGCAAGCAAGTTAATATCCAAACAGAGAGCTTATACAGCCAAGAGCAGTTTGATGTGGTAATGATGTAATGAAATTTAAAGCGGCCTGTTTCTTTTGTATGCGCAAATTATGGCAAATAAGTGCTGTAATTTTGGTGCTACTGGCCGTCATTGTTTCTATTTTAAAATACACCTTACCCTACGCAAATGACTATAAAGGCGAGATAGAAAATTATCTTGATAGCAAGTTTGATATTAGCCTATCGATAGGCGCTATATCGGCAAGTTGGCAAGGTAATGGCCCTGCCTTAGTGCTCGAAGAATTATCATTTAAAGACAACCAAACCGCCCCTATTTCTTTAACTATTGCGAAAACCAGTTTAGAGCTAAACCTTTGGGAAAGCCTAAAGTCTCTTCAACTTAAGTCGAATTACTTTGTGATCAATGGTTTTCATACCAAGGTTAATGTCGCGAATTTATTTGTAGGTAATCAAGACGATGTGTCATTTGAGCAAAAGGAATTAATAGAAGGGCTGTTTTTAGGTGAAACCGGTCATTTTGCAATAGAAAACTCCAGTATCAATTTTGTTTTAGAAGATAACAAAGAACGTAAACTGTTATTAGAAAACATTGTATGGCAAAACCAAGATAAACAACACCTTGGTAGCGGTAGTCTAGCATTACCGGGTATTTCGGTAGGGAATTTTGATGCGCGTATTGCACTCAAGGGTGAAACCTTAGAGCAAATGGTGGGTGATTTGTATGTGCAGGCTAATCAGGTTGATGTGTCAAATTGGTTAGCGCAATACATTAATACTCAAAAGCAGCATCTACATAGCGATTTAAACTTACAAGCTTGGCTTAGATTAGAGCAAGGCCTAGTGAGTGACGTAAAAGTTCAGTGGTTACCGAGCGCGGTAAATTGGCAGCTCAATGAGCAAACACAAAATGTAAGCCTAAGTGAAGGGGGATTTCATTTATACCCTGAGCAAAATAGCTGGCGATTAAAAAGCACGGGCTTAGCATTTAGTACGGGTGAAACCACTTGGCCAAGCCTTGAATTTGAAGCCTTATTGGGTAAGCAAAATAAAGTATGGCTACAGCAACTTGATTTAGCGCTATTGAGTGATTTAGCTGAGTTGACTAATTTTACCGACTTAGCCCCTTTTTTAGCACGCCAACCTAGCGGACAAATAAAGGCTGCGTACTTTGAGTTTGCCGATACAAAGCAATGGCAATTATGGTTTGATGCTGATGAAATTAGCTGGCAAGAAAAAAACGCCGTACCTGCCGCTCAATCTTTAAGAGTTAATGGGCTGGTTAATCAACAGTATGGTCGCATTGCGATTTTTGGTGAGAACAGCCATTTAATTACAGGCGCTAGCTTTAGTAATAATATTGATTATAACCAATTAAATATTGAGCTAGATTTAGCTAAGCGCTCAGGCGATTGGTACATCAGCAGTGATAACCTTTGGCTTGATAACAATGAGGTGACTTTAAGCGCACAAATGCAGCTGAGTTTGGGTGATACGCCACGCTTAGATTTATATGCTGAAGCGTTTGCACCAGATGCCAGTATTGCCGGTCACTATTTTCCTTTAACGTTAATGAGTCCTGACTTAGTTAGTTATTTAAATGGCGCAATAAAAGCAGGCGAAGTATCAAATACTCAGGTGTTATTTTCTGGCCCACTATCAGGCTTTCCATTTGACGATGGTTCAGGGCAGTTTGATGTAATAGCACAAATAGATAATGCCACCTACCAATTCGATCCCGATTGGCCAGCAGTTACTAATGCCAATGTAAAACTGCATTTTGCTAATGAGCGAATGGATATATATAGTCAGCAAGGCCAGCTGGTAAATCTTGACATTGGCAGCAGTGTGCATGTGAGTATTGATGACTTAATGGGCGATGCGCCGTTGGTGGTTAATATTGATAAGCAAGCTGAGCTTGAAAAAATGCACGATTTTTTTGCCGCTACGCCTTTAGCAAATCCATTAGCTGATATTTTTAATGTTGTGCAAGGGCAGGGGCTGGCAAGTGCAAATATTGAATTGCTAATAGGTTCACAATTTGAGGGGGGAGCCAGCGTCAATGGTAAGGTTAATTTACTCGACTCACCTCTCTACATTTCTGCACCTGGTATTTCTCTTGAGCATTTAAAGGGCGAACTTAGCTTTAATAACCAACAAATAAATCTCACTAATGCAACGGCTACATGGCTGGGTATGCCATTAACTATTAACTACAATAGTGACGCAAACGCAGAGGATTATCTCGCTAATATAAATATAAATGCTCAGCTTGATGCACAAACACTTATAAACCGTGGGCAAGGCATTTTAGATGGTTACTTAAGTGGGCAAAGTGATGTTGATATTGCTTTGGAGCTTAATTTTACCGAGCAAGGGTTTAACTATCGTGCCCAAGTTGAATCGCCACTTATTGGCTTAAGTAGTTCTTTGCCTGGAGCATATACAAAAAGCAGTGAGCAAGCTTGGCCACTGAGTGCAGTTATTCAGGGTGATGATATATCTAACTTGATCACTGCAAACGTTGATCAGCTAGTGTATTTTAATGCCATTCTAGACAATGCTAAATCACAGTTTAACAACGCCCACTTTATAATCGGTAACAAAGATTTAGGGCTTAACGCGCAAGATTTAACGGTAAGTATTAACTTAGCGCAAAGTGAGTTATTACCTTGGATTGATTTAATTGATCAAATTATTAATGCAGCTAAAGCGCAGCCAGAGAGTGCATCGCCAGGTATTATGCCGCCTTTGTATGAGGTTGTTGCGAATATTAACTCTTTTAATGTGAGTGGCATGCAGTTTAATGATTTTGATATGCGTTTATCGCCCTTAAATAATAACTTGCAATTAAGGCTCAATGCTAAAGAATTACGAGCAGAAGTGTTCATTCCCAGCGAGCAATCAAGTCAGCCGATTCGAATAAACAGTGACTATTTAAGGCTTAATTTTTTAGAGGCCGAAACAGAGCAACCAAGCGAAAAATCATCTCCTGAACAACTTGCATGGCTTACAAATTTGCCTGCTATTGAGTTTGAATGTGCCGATTGTAAGGTTAGCCATTATCAGCTAGATAAAGTCAGCGCCTCATTATTAGGTGATGGTAAAAAACTGCTTATTTCTGAGCTAGTAGTTGATAAGGGCGATCATATATTACGTACTAAAGGGCAGTGGCAAAATGGCCTAACAGCAATCAGCGGCGAACTTAAAAGTGATGATATTGGCGCTTTATTTAATGAATTTGATATCACCACTACTATTAAAGACTCAAACGCCAATCTAAATTATCAACTAAATTGGCAAGCGGCGCCTTATAACTTAGACATTGCTAGTTTAGACGGTGAAATTAGTTGGGATTTAGGCGAAGGCCATTTAACTGAAGTCAGTGATGGAGGCGCACGGGTATTTTCATTACTGAGCCTTGATTCATTAGTGCGTAAGCTAAAACTTGATTTTAGAGATGTATTTTCTAAAGGTTTTTTCTATAACAGCATGAAAGGTACGATGCAGATAGATAAGGGCATTGCCTATACCCAAGATACTAAAATGGATGGGGTGCCTGCCGATCTCTCGATTAAAGGGTATGCAAATTTAAATACTCTCGAAATTGACTACGACTTAGCAGTAGCACCGCAAGTAACGTCGAGTATTCCAGTAATTGTGGCTTGGATGGTTAACCCAGTAACGGGGCTTGCAGCTTTAGCAATTGATAAAGTAATTCATTCTGCGCGAGTGATCTCAGAGATCAACTTTAAAGTGACGGGTAAAATGAACGATCCTCAGGTACAAGAGTTAGATCGTAAGAGCCGAGAGGTGACCTTGCCACAAGCAGCACAAAATCAGCCGCGAGCATCCTCAGAGTTAAAACTCAAAGATGCTGAGGTTAGCGCCGCGCAATGAATAAACAACGTATAAACTCATCTCCTGCGATTATCGCATTGCAAATGTGCTCAGGCTTTAACCCTGATGATAACATTGCAGCTTTAAAGCAAGCATTAGCTGAATTACCAAGCACGCGGCCTTTGTTAGTATGTTTACCAGAAGCGTTTTTAGTGTTTAGTAAACACGCTGGTGATACGTTGTTAGTGTCACAGCGTATTGAGCAATATAAACAGCAAATTAGTGAATTGTGTCGTAAACACAATATTTGGTTAAATGCTGGCACCATGCCAGAGCCCTATGACCAACATAAGTATTACGCTGCCTCACACTTGTTTAATAACCAAGGCGATATTGTTGCAAGCTATAACAAAATACATTTATTTGATGTTGAGGTAGATGACCAGACCGGCAGCTACCGAGAGTCCGACTTTACTCAAGCGGGCGATGAGATTGTGGTTGTTGATTCTCCCTTTGGTAAAATTGGTTTAACAGTATGTTATGATTTGCGCTTTGCTGGTTTATTTAATGCCTTAGCTCGTAAAGGCGCAGAAATTATATTAGTACCCAGTGCGTTTACTGTTCCAACAGGTAAAGCGCATTGGCAGCCGCTACTTGCAGCACGTGCCATAGAAACGCAGTGTTATGTTATTGCTGCAGCGCAATATGGAACACATGAAAACGGTAGACAAACTTATGGTCACAGCCTGATGTTATCGCCCTGGGGTGAGACATTAAGTGAAAAACCAACAGGGCTTGGTTTTATTAGTTGTACCGTAGATTTGAACCAGTTACACAAAATTAGACGAGATATGCCGCTGCAATCTCACCAACGATTTAGAGAGCCATTATTATGAATTCGGTTGAACAGCATTTATTACACGACAGCCAGCTAAATCGAGAAGAACTCGAAAAAACATTAGCTTATATTCACCAGCACAAAGTTGATTATGCCGACCTTTATTTTCAATCGAGTCATCATGAGTCTTGGGTGCTAGAAGATGGTTTGGTAAAAGAAGGCTCTTATAACGTTGAACGTGGTGTTGGCGTACGGGCTGTTAGTGGTGAAAAAACTGGTTTTTCGTATTCAGACGCAATTAATTTAGAAGCGCTAAATAAGGCCGCAACTGCTGCACGTAGTATTGCCGATGCAGGTGAAGATAAAGCGGTTAAAGTATTTAGTGACGTGGCTGCTAAAGAGCAGTACGCGCCACATCAACCAATTTCTAGCATGAGCGATACCGATAAAGTTAATTTGTTACGTGAGCTTGAAAACTATATTCGCGAATTAGCCCCAGATGCTGAGCAAGTCATTAGCTCAATGTCTGCGGTATACGAAGAAGTATTAATTGCAGCTAGCGATGGCACCTTTGCTACCGATATTCGCCCACTGATCCGTTTAAACTGCTCTGTATTGCTAGAGAAAAATGGTCGCCGTGAACGTGGTGGTGCTGGTGGCGGTGCGCGCCTAGATTATGGTTATTTTAAAGAGCTGGTTGATGGTAAGCCGCGTTGGATGGGTTTTGCAGAAGAAGCCGTTCGTCAAGCTAAAGTAAACTTAGAAGCTATTGATGCCCCTGCAGGTACTATGGAAGTGGTATTAGGTAATGGCTGGCCAGGTGTGTTGTTACACGAAGCGGTAGGCCATGGCCTCGAGGGTGACTTTAACCGTAAAGGCGCGTCTGCGTTTAGCGGTAAAGTAGGGCAAAAAGTTGCTTCAGAGCTATGTACTGTGGTTGATGATGGTACTATGGCTGATCGTCGTGGTTCACTTAATGTGGATGACGAAGGTACGCCTGCAGCCTATAACGTACTTATCGAAAACGGTATTTTAAAAGGCTATATGCAAGATAAAATGAACGCGCGTTTGATGGGGGTAAACCCAACAGGTAACGCACGTCGTGAGTCATACGCGCATTTACCAATGCCACGTATGACCAACACTTACATGTTAGGTGGAGAGCACAGCCAAGCTGATATTATCAGCACGGTTAAAAAAGGCGTGTTTGCCCCTAATTTTGGTGGCGGTCAAGTGGATATCACCTCAGGTAAGTTTGTGTTTAGTGCCTCAGAAGCTTACTTAATTGAAAATGGTAAAATTACTCAGCCAATTAAAGGGGCAACATTAATTGGTAATGGCCCTGAGGTTATGCAACAAATCTCTATGGTAGGTAATGATTTAGCGCTTGATAAAGGCGTCGGTGTTTGTGGTAAAGACGGTCAAAGTGTACCAGTAGGCGTTGGCCAGCCAAGCCTGAAAATAGATAACCTAACAGTAGGTGGCACGGCTTAATTTTTATAACTGCCAAACGTTATAAATAAAACCTTGGAAGTGCAAACTCTCAAGGTTTTATTTTGTTGGCTGTTTATTGTTAAATTTGCTGCTGAAAAAAATCCATAAATGCGGCAACTTGTCGTGGCTGAAATTGCCTTGAGGGGTAAAGAAACTGTAAGCCAACTTGCTGTTTATCTTTATTACTAAAACCGAGAATATAGTCATCAAGTAGCGTCACTAAACTACCCTTAGTCAGATCATCATTAATATCTACCATTGATTTTAGAGCAATACCTGCACCGTTAATTGCCCACTGTCTGATCACTGCACCATCACTGCTACTCATAGCTACAGGTACGCGAATTACCTCGTCTTTAAAATGCCAATCATGCATCGATTGACCAAGTCTCTCCATTACTAAGCAGCGATGATTTAATAAATCGCTTGGTTGTAAAGGTTGGCCATGTATCTTTAAATATTCAGCTGAAGCACATAACACACGTTTATTGGCTTTGATCATTCGGCTAATCAAATTACTATCGGGTAAGTTTCCAAAGCGAATAGCAATATCAATGCCTTCTTCAACTAGATTAACTAAGCCATCGGTTAAATGTAGGTGTGGTTTTACTTGTGGATTCAGTGCTACAAATTTAGCTATTGCAGGGGCAACAAACTGTTTACCAAAGTCAGAGGGTGCGGTTACTTTGAGACTACCCGAAAGAGTATTTTTACTAAGCTGAATACTTTGCTCTGCGGCATCAATTTCAGCAATCACTCTTAAACAGCCTTGAAAAAAGTGCTCTCCAGCCTCGGTTAATTTAATACTTCGAGTATTACGTATTAAGAGTCGGGTTTGATAGTGATTTTCAAGCTGGTTGATACGTGCCGTCATACTCGCAGGCGATAAACCAATTTTTCGCCCAGCTGCAGCAAGCCCGCCAGAGCGCACCACATGAACAAAAAGCTGCATATCATCAATCTTAGCCATCGTTCCTCACTTTTTATAATTCAGTAATAATGAATAGTGTTTTTGATATTAACTCAATTATCAAATTTAAGTAAATAGTTAAACTGGTTGTACTCATTATCAACAGAGAAAGTTTATGCGTTTAGATCATGTATTAATTTCTAGTTGTGATTACCAGGCGATGCGACAGTTCTTTATAAATTCAGTTGGGCTAGTTGAAGGGTATCGTCCGCCTTTCCCTTTCGAGGGGGCATGGTTATACGGCAGTGATAATGTTGCTTTGATTCATTTGGTTAATGCCACGGGTAATAAAGCGCAACAGGGGTACTTATCAGCATTAAACAGCAAAACCCAAGGCCGAGGAGTGGTAGATCACATTGCCATTCGTAGCATAGGTTATCAAGGATTGAAAAGTCGCTTAGCGCAAACAGGTATAAGCTACTTTGAGCGAACCGTGCCAGAGCTGTTAGAGCAGCAAGTCTTTATACCTGGACCAGAAGAGATAAAGGTCGAAATGCTATTTAGTAGTGATGAAATTTAATTTAAATCCAGATAAACATTATTTATAAGAGAGTTAGTTATGTCTATAGAATCCTTATTTGAAGCTAAAACCCTCGGTGGCATGGTTACGCAAAATAGAATTGTGATGGCACCTATGACCCGTTCGCGAACTGCGCAACCGGGCGATATTCCTACTGAACTGATGGCCACTTATTATGCGCAGCGTGCTACTGCAGGACTGATTATTTCTGAAGCAACACAAATTTCTGCTCAGGGCAAAGGTTACTCATTTACGCCAGGTATTTACACGCAAGAACAAATCGAAGGTTGGAAGCAAGTAACACAAGCTGTGCATAAAGAAGGCGGTAAAATATTTTTACAACTTTGGCACGTTGGTAGAATGTCGCACTCTTCATTTCATCATGATGGAACGCCAGTTGCCCCATCTGCACTTGCTCCAGATGCACAAGTTTGGGTGGTGGGCGATGATGGAGAAGGACGGATGCTTGACTGCCCAACCCCACGAGCACTAAGTGTTAAAGAAATTAAAGAAATAGTAAATGATTATAAGCAAGCGGCAATTAACGCGATTGAGGCTGGTTTCGATGGCGTTGAAATACATGGAGGTAACGGGTATTTAATTGATCAGTTTTTAAGACGTTCAGCGAATAAGCGCACAGATGAATATGGCGGTAGCCAAGAAAACCGTATTCGTTTTGCCTGTGAAATTATTGGCGCAATTAGTAATGCCATTGGAGCTCATAAAGTGGGTATTAGATTAGCGCCTTTTATCACTCAGCGTGGTATGGGTGATAGTGAAGCAATTGACACTATTTTATTGGCAGCAAAGCAATTTGAGCAAATTGGTATTGCGTATATTCATCTTGCCGAAGCGGACTGGGACGATGCACCTACCGTAACACCAGAGTTTAGAGTCGCACTTCGTCAGTATTTTAGTGGCGCGATTATTGTTGCCGGTAATTATACCGAGCATTCAGGTGCGCAGCTTATTGAACAAGGTCTTGTTGATTACATTGCATTCGGTCGTCGTTTTATTGCCAACCCAGACTTACCGTATCGTATTCAAGAGCAACTGCCACTAAACACGATTACCGATGGGAGTACATTGTTTGGCGGTACAGCCAAAGGTTATACCGATTACCCAGCGTATCAAAAGTAACTTTTTTTAACTGAAAATATAAGGGCTAAAAATGGTTAATTTTTCAAACTCAGTCGTTACTTTACTGATCAGCGGGCTGTTTAGTAGTGCCAGTTTTGCGGCTGAATTTAGTTTATCGAGCCCTGATTTACAGCCAGGGCAGGCAATAAAGAGTGAGCAATACTGGAATAGCTTTGGTTGTCAGGGGAGTAATGTTAGGCCACAACTTAAATGGCAAAATGCGCCTAAGAAAGCCAAAAGCTTTGCCGTGACAGTGTATGACAATGACGCACCAACTGGCAGTGGTTTTTGGCACTGGGTAGTACATGATATTCCTCTTACTAGTAACTCACTATCTTCAACGACTTTGCCCAAAGGAGCCATTGAAGGTAATACAGATATGGGGAAGCCCGGATACCTTGGGCCATGTCCACCAGAAGGACGCAAGCATAGCTACACCTATAAAGTGTATGCATTGGATGTAGAAAAATTAGCTGTTCCACAAGGGGCAACAAGTGCACTTACAGGGTTTTTCTTACACCAACACTCTTTGCAAACAGCCGAGATCACAGTAACGGCAGGACCGCGTTAATTAGCTTAGGAGATAAAAATGAAGGCTTTACCTTTACTCATTCTTTTAATGGCACTGTGCAGCAGTAAGCTATTAAATGCAGCCCCACTACCTGAGAAATCAGGTTATTGGCCTGATGATGCACAATTAGTGATTTCTATTTCAATGCAATTTGAAGCAACAGCACAAGATAGCTCTGATGCAGGACCGTTTCCTCAAATAGAGCAGGGTTATCACGATACTATTTCGCCTACTTGGTATCAGTATGGGATGAATGAAGGGATCCCGCGATTACTTGATCTATGGGATAAACATAATATTAAAGTTACCTCTCATATGGTGGGCAGGGCTGTGGAATTAAATCCAGCACTTGCTAAAGAAGTGGTTTCGCGAGGGCATGAAGCATCGGGTCACGGCCAAACATGGACACCACAATATTCGATGAGTGTTGAACAAGAGCGCGCTTCATATATTAAAAGTGCAGATATTATCGAAAAAGTGACAGGCATGCGGCCGGTTGGCTTTAATGCATTTTGGATGAGACACTCAAAAAATACACTTACGCTTTTGCAAGAGCTGGGGTTTATTTATCATATTGATGATCTATCGCGTGATGAGCCTTCTTTTACACCAGTAAATAATAAGCCTTTTGTGGTTGTACCTTATACTTTTCGTAATAACGACATTGTGCGCTATTCAGGAAGCACAGCTATGACGGCTCGAGCCTACTTGCAAGAGTTAAAGGATGAGTTTGACGTGTTATACGCTGAAGGAAAACACAGAAGACGAATGATGTCGATAAGTGCTCATGACCGTATTGCAGGAACGCCTGCACGGGTAAAAGCGCTTGATGATTTTATCCAGTATGCAAAACAGCATACTGGTGTTAAGTTCATGCGAAAAGATAACATAGCCAGTTGGATAATGAAGCAAAATAATGTGCCTACTAATCCGGCTCAGACGGCTAGGTAAAGGAAACATCTATGAGGCAGCTTTTTAATACCATAAGTATGCCTCGTGTGATTTTTAGAGGTGAAGGAGTTAAGTTGTTGTCGTAAATTTTAAACTTCAACGGAATTAGAATAGCTTGTTACATTTTTACTATTCACTTTAAACGAATATCTCTTAAAATAGGTACTTGAATAGTCTATAACACTTTAGGAAATAGCATGTTTAGCCGATGTATGTTCATTTTATTTGTACTATCTCTATCAGGATGCTCTTCTTTGTCTCAGGATGAATGTATACAGGCCAATTGGACAAACCTAGGCTTTAGTCATGGCGAGCAAGGGTATACATTTGAACATGGCAGAGAAATTATATCCGCTTGTAGTGAGTTTGGTATCACTGCAAAACTAGATGATTATAAGGTTGGTTACAAGCAGGGGCTCGCAGCCTTTTGTGAGCCTGAAAATGGCTTTACCCTGGGCTTACGAGGGGATGCGTATAACGGGATTTGTAATGACACACAGTTTAGAAAAGCATGGCAAGAGGGTAACGAGCGTTATCAATTTGAAGTAAGGAAAGCCGAGATAGATGATCGACTTAATAATATTAATTGGCGGTTGCAATCTATTAGTAATGAATTAGCGAGTGATAAACCGTCAAGTAGCCAAAGTAAAGAGTTACGCCGAGAAAGAGAACAGTTAGAGAGAGAGCGTCGTGATTTAAGAAAAGAAAAAGCACTTTTACCATTACTCAACAAGTTTCCTTCATGGCATTTTGAGTATGAACTATAATTTATAACATATCCTTTTACGGTGATTAATATGAAAGTAATATCAATTTTAATAACATTTCTGATCCTCAGTGGGTGTGCGTCAAAAGAAATGCCAGACGGTTATGGAAATGAAGTATTTGCGGAGCATGAGTGCTTAGGTGGTGAAGTTGAAACAGACTATAGCTACACAATTTTTAGCTCTGACGAAGATGAAAGCAATAAGAGTACGGTGAAGTCGACTTGTCATCCAGTGAAAACTCAGTCTGAACTTGAGCGAGATATAAGGACGGGTGGTTGATAGAACAAAATAAAACCCACTTTAAAAGTGGGTTTTATTTTAAGAATTAAAGCTCAAAGGGAGCAACACCAACAGCTTGCATTTGATAACCCACTTGGGCTATTTCGCCAGACCAAGTTTGCGTCTTAATAACGCCCGTTACAACAATTGCATCATATAAGCTATCGATAGGCACACCGCCTTTAATAGTTACATGAACCAGCTGGTTTGGCGGTGGGGGTGGCACATGAATACAGGCACCAAAGTAAGGGACTAATAAAAACTCGGTAATAAGTTCGCTGTCACCTTCAAGTGGCACAACAAACCCAGGTAAGCTAACAGACTGCCCATCAAGTGCTTTAACAACCGGCGCGTCCAAATCAGGTTGCACCCAGTTTTGCTCACTGCCTTCGTGATTAGCTTGTGCTTGGGTATCTATTTGCACATGCCCTTGTGGGATCAAGTCTTCCCAAAAAATTTCCTTCGGGGGATTTGCAATGCTAGCAAAGCTAATTAGCACTGCACTTAATAGCATTAAAGAGTGTGTAGTTACTTTAAACAACGTCATGATCATCCTAAAGTTTATATTTTTATACTCATACCATCACTAAGAGAATAAAAGTAAGCGCGTGTAGCGGGGATCAAGCCAATAATGAATCCCGCAGCCATAATAACGCCAATCAAAGTGAGTTCATAGTCAGAGAGCATACTGATATTAATGCTCACTCCTGCTTGGCTTTGTAAGTAACCCGCGGTTGTGCCCATAAGCGCATAAAATAGAGTACAGCCTACTAAGCAACCTAAAAAGGTAGTGAGCAGTGATTCTATACTGATCAGTGAAAATAATTGCCAAGGGCGGGCGCCCACAGAACGTAATATTGCCAGTTCTCTACGGCGTTGATTAAGGTTAGCCAGCAGTGTGGTTAACATGCCGAGCAAGCTAATAATGACCACCACAAATGAAAATAGAAATAGGATCTTTTCTATTATTGCCAGCATTTCCCAAAGCTCTTTTAGTGTGACTGTAGGCATAATCGCTAATAAAGGCTCTGGCTTAAATTGGTTTATGTTACGCATAATTTGTAGCGTATAAAGCGGTGAGTCGAAGCCCATTAAAAAGGCGGTAATTTGTTTTGGATGGCCAACTAGTGCGTGACTCGAGTGGTCATGATGATCGTCATGATCATGATGGCCGCCACCATGAATCAATTCAATTGCCGCCAGCGGCACATGCAATGTTTTATCAACAGGGGTGCCAGTAGGCTTTAAAATACCAACAACTTTGAAGGGGTTATCGTCATGATGATGAAAGCTAGTATTGCCCATACCATGAGAAATCACAATTTCATCACCAATTTTATAGGCCAGTTTACTTGCAACCTCACTCCCTATAACAACTTCATTGATGCTAGAAAAAGCCTGTCCTTGTGTAAATGCTAAGGGCTGTTTTTTAGCAAATCGATAGTGCTTAAAATAATCAAGTGTGGTGCCTAAAACTGCTTGGCCCTTATGGCTATCACCAAGGCTGATAGGAATGCTCCATTTAACCCCGCGTTGTTTTGTTATGTATTGATAGCTTTGCCAGCTCACCCCATTATTAGTGTGGCCAATTCTAAACACCGAGGAGAGTAGTAATTGAATATCGCCAGTACGTGCGCCAACAATTAAATCGGTACCCGAAATGGTATTACTAAAACTACTTTTAGCATCTATGCGAACGCGCTCAATACTGAGTAATAACATGACGCTAATCGCAATAGTGAGCAATGTCAGTAATACACTGGCACGTCTATTTAGCAAACTTTTATAGGCAAGTTTAAATAAAATCATACATCACCTTGTAAATTTACTAAGTCGATTGTGCGGCTAAAGAGTGGCTTTAATGTTTCATCGTGACTGACAAAAACAAGCGTGCTGTTACTTTTTTTTGCTTGTTCAAATAGCAGCTTAATAAAGCTTTCACGATTTTGCGTATCAAGTGCTGAAGTAGGCTCATCGGCAATGATAAGTTCAGGACTGCCTATAAATGCACGTGCTGCAGCAACTCGCTGTTGCTGCCCAATACTTAAAGTGGCAACATTTTGATTATGAAGGTGCGGCTCTAACCCAAGTGCGTTGAGAAGTCGGGCAGCTTCTTTGGTTAAACTCTCAATTTGGTTGAGCACGTGTTGCTGACGCTTTTTCGAAAATTGGCACCCTAAACATACATTTTCTAATGGGGTTAAATAAGGTAGTAAATTAAAGTTTTGGAAAATATAGCCAATATGATCCGCTCTAAATGCATCGCGCTGTGCATTGGTAAGCGCACTTAGATTTTGGTTCAAAACACAAAGTTGGCCGCTAGTGGTTACATTAATGCCTGCCAGTAGTGCCAGTAAGGTAGATTTACCACTGCCGCTTGGCCCATGTAAAAAAACATGTTCACCTTCATCAATGGCGAGTTGCTCAATAGTGAGAGTGGGGCTGGCTGATTTTTTATGCCATTTAAAAGATACATTCTCAAGGTTGATCATAACGTCTTACCAACTCCAATAGTTAAGTCTTTTGCGCATTTTAAATTGTCTAATAAGATTAAGTGGTTTAGCTTTGAGCTTTTCATCACTATGCAACAGTTCATTGGTTGCGCAAAGTACTCGTTGGCTTGACTTGCCATCTGTGTATGGGTGTAATTCTTGGCAAAAAGCTTCAATATTATCCACCAGTTCTTTTGGGTAAGTTAGTGCATAGTCTATTGCGGCTTCAACGTTATTTTTATCTGTAATATCAAGTAAGTGTTTTTCAGGTGCTTTATTACAAAACGTTACAACCGGTTTTCGTTTTACTAAAAACATCAGTAGTATGGATGAAGTATCGCACAGCATTACATCAGCAGATTGTAATAAAGGAATAACATTGTCTGTTTCAACAAAGGTTAGATTATCATTACTTAACGCTTGGTATTTATTAACCCACTCTTGCGGCATTTTCGGATGAAACTGAACTAATAGTCGCCATTTACCGCTTTCACTAAAGTGTTTTATTTGTTCATAAAGTTTAGGTGCAAGAGATAAGCGTTTTGAAAATGTAGAGCAGATCAATACCGTTGGGCGAGAGTCTGTTTCATCGATATGGCTAGGCTTTGAGTTACCGTTAAAGAATTGATCTAGGGGAGGCCAACCTGTTTCTACTACCTTAAAATAGCCCAGTTTTTTTTGTAACGCCGTAAACGGAGCCGTCGTATTTGGGCCTTGCGTACAATATAAATCAAAACATCCCCGAACTTTAAAGTGATCGTTTTGGCCTTTTTTATTTAGTTTTCCTGCATCAAAGCCGTGAAAAACAGCTACTTTCTTTCCTGGGAAAAATGTAGGGATAGAGTTCGCTGGTGCAAAGGTTGCGTCAGGCGCCCATTGGTTTATCTCATGAATAGAATTTAGTGTTTTTTCATCACTTTTCAAAAAGTCAGGGTTAACATTATCACCCTCTAAGAACCATTTAACTTCCCCTCCTTGAGCTAATATTTCTGCTTGCAATGGCCTTAAAATAGCATAGGAATAATTTTGAGAAATATACATTAGATATTTCTTATTCTTAGTGGCAGTTAAATAGTTCAAGCTAGCTCCTTAGGGCAAGTAATCATGCAAGTTTACCCCAATGCGTCAGCTAGATAAATATTCTGAGATGATTTGTTTTTAGCCTAAGATTGAGCTTTGTGGTTGCCTAGATTATTATAGAGCGCCTAACCCCAATTCCATACTTTGCTCTTTGAGCATGCCAAACCCCGGAGATAGCATGACTAGCTATAAAGTTTTAGACGTAAACGATGACTTACCCATTCGTACTAAAGGTAAAGTACACAGTGGCAAAGTGCGTTCAGTTTATTGGTTAACTGATGCAGATAGCAAACGCTTAATAAATGAAAAAGGCTATAACGTTCCTGCCGATACTGAATTAGCCATTATGGTTATTTCAGACAGAATTTCTGCTTTTGATTGCATATGGCAAGGTGAAAATGGCCTAAATGGCGTTCCTGGTAAAGGGATTGCATTAAACTCAGTGGCTGCTCATTGGTTTAACATGTTTAATGAAGCCGGTTTGGCGGGTAATCATATTGTTGATATTCCTCATCCATACGTATGGATTGTTCGTAAAGCCAGTACAGTTAAAGTTGAAGCGATTGCTCGTCAATATATTACCGGCAGTATGTGGCGCGACTACGCCAAAGGCGAAAGACACTTTTGTGGTTTGCAACTTCCAGAAGACTTAAAAGCGAATCAAAAGCTTGAGCAAGTACTTATAACTCCTTCTACTAAAGGTATTATAGAAGGGGTTGCCGATATTCCTGCCGTTGATGATGTAAACATCACTCGTGAAAATATTACAAACAACTTAGATGTCTTTAATTTTAAATCGACTGACGATGTCACCAAATACGAAAAATTATTGGTAGAAGGATTCGAGTTAATCAGTGGTGAGTTAGCTAAGCTAGGGCAAATTTTCGTCGATACTAAATTTGAATTTGGTTACGTAGAAGATTTAAATGGTGTGCAGCAACTTATTTATATTGATGAAGTAGGGACACCAGATTCATCGCGTATTTGGGATGAAGTATCTTATAAGAATGGCAAAATTGTTGAAAACTCAAAGGAAGGCTTCCGTCAGCTGTTAATTAATAATGTTCCAGAGAGTGATGTGTTATTAAATAAAGACCGTATGGCTGAGCGTGAGCAGCTAGCAAAAGATTATATTTTACCTGAGTCAGTAATGCTTGAAGTGTCTGACACTTATGTGGGTATCGCTAGCAAAATTATCGGTAAAGAGATCGTTATACCCAATGATCCGCGCCAAGAAGTGATTGCAATTTTAGATACTGACTACGGGTTAATCGTTAATTAGCGAAGTAAGTAGACAGGCATAGCAATGCTCATTTTTACTAGTAAAAAAGTATTTATTTTAACTAACTGAGCTATAATTCTTGCAATTAGTGCTCGTCTCTAATTAACTTAACCTATAGTGAATATTTAGGTGTGATTATGTTAGAGCGGGCAATGCAAGTTATTGCAAAACGTCGTTATTTATTAGTACTGGGTGCATTGTTTAGTGTGTCGGCCTTTGGCAATACTATTAATTTGGTTATTAAAGATCAGCATGACCAAGTATTGCCTAATGCTGTCGTAGAAATAAATCATTCACCTTCCTCAAAAACTACGGGCAATTTACCCACGGCGGTAATGGATCAAGTTGATAAACAGTTTTCACCACAGCTACTTATTGTGCATCAAGGTCAGTACGTTAACTTTCCAAATAGCGATAATATTCGCCACCATGTATATTCTTTTTCAAAAGCAAAGCCCTTTCAATTAAAGCTCTATTCTGGTCAGCCAGAAGATCCCATTAAGTTTGATAATCAAGGGGTTGTTGTTCTAGGCTGCAATATCCACGATTCTATGGTGGGCTATATTTATGTCGCTAATAGTAATCATGTGTATACCAGCAACGAGCAAGGCCAAATAAAGCTACAAGTTGACTCTTTTCCTGTGCAAGCCAGTGTCTGGCATTCACTGCAAACAGCGACTTTGGATAATAAAAAAATGTTTGATATAAAATCAACCAGCCCGGTATCAATCACTATAAATACGTCTACGCCTGCACCACGTAACACCTTTGGCAGTCAATTTAGGGAAGGTAATGGGCAATAATTTACGTAGCCGTATAACAACGCTATGCGTTGGCTTGGTGTTACTTACAACTTTACTCAGCTTAGTGAGTTTTTGGTGGTCTACGAGTAAGTTTCAGGCAGAAAAAGTACAGCAAAATATAACGGTTGCGCAAAGCGTTTATAAGCAATATTTAAAATCAAAAGAGAGCTTGCTATTAACTGCTGCAAAGGTGTTAACCGCTGATTTTGGTTTTAAGCAGGCAGTTGCTACTCGCGATGCAGCCACCATTAGTAGTGTATTATACAATCATAGCCAACGGATCAATGCCGATTTAATGCTGTTGCTCGATTTATCGGGGCGGTTAGTGTCTGCTAATGTAAATGCACAAAATTTTGCAGATAACCTACAGCCCTTGATGGATGAATTATTAAATAATTCTGAACAATCGAGCTTTGTAGTGTTAAATAATCAGCTCTATCAAGTAATATTATTGCCAGTTAAAACCCCTAGAACTATCGCTTACAGTTTAGTCGGGTTCAAAATCACATCGGCTGTGACTACTGAGCTGAAAAGCTTAACCGGTATGGAGGTTAGCTTTGTTGCGCAATTAGATAGTTTTGCAGCAAGCTCGTTTGCACCTCAACCTGAAAAATTTCAACCTATAGAGTACTTTGAAAATAAAACTACAGCTCGTTTTTTTGCTGAATATTTGGCCTATGAAAATCAACAAATAGCTTTACCATCTTTGCAATCACACCCGGTCACCTTACTACTAAGTGCTGATTTAACCTCAAGTTATCGAGATATTGAGCAACTATTGCTAACGCTAGTTACATTGGCCGTGTTAACCATGTTATTTGGTGTGATCACCAGTAGTTTGCTTGCCAATAACTTAACCAGCGGACTTACACAGTTAGCGGTTATCGCAAGGCAATTTGCCAAAGGTGACTACCGTTTTAAATTTGAAGGTAAAAAACAAAGCAGCGAAATAGCAACGCTAGTCAGCGCCTTTAATAACATGGGTAATGATATTAATAAGCGTGAGCAGCAAATCAGTTTTCAAGCACATCACGATACCTTAACAGGGTTTTATAACCGTTCAGCTATGTTAGATTTATTGGCAAAGCAGCTCACTAAAGATAGATGCTACACGCTTGTTGCTATTGATATAAAAGGCTTAAGACACATAAACGACAAGCTTGGTCCGCAAGTAGGAGATGAGTGTTTAATTGCGGTGGCAAACCGTATTCGTCAATTCTCTGATGAGCTTGGTGGATTTCATGCACGAATTGGCGGTGATGAGTTTTTAACGGTTTACCCCAGTGTGGAGGCTGACCAAATAAAATGTGCTGTAGCCGATTTGATTGAGCAATTACAGGCACCTTATCAGATTAAAAGCTTAAAAATAAGTTTGCGTTTTAACGCTGGGATTGTGCAGTACCCTGGACAAGGCGTTAAAGCGGACGATTTAATGCGGCGTGTACTCATTGCTGTTGATGCGGCTACAACAAGCCAACAAAGCTTACATTACTACCAAGATGGTGAAGATGAGGCGCACTTAGACCGTTTAATCATGCTTGATGAGCTCAAACAAGCGATTGATGATGATAACGGGCAACTGTTTATGACTTATCAGCCTAAGTTGAATATTAAAAGTCAGAAAATTGATAAGGTTGAGTCACTTATTCGTTGGCAACGTGATGATGGGAGCTGGGTTTCGCCTGAAGTGTTCATTGATTTAGCTGAGCAGTCAGGATTAATTGTGGAACTAACTGCCTGGGTTGTCGATACAGTTATTGCGCAAATAGCCGATTGGTATAAAAAAGGGATTCACTTACAGGCAGCCATTAATGTGTCAGCCCAAGATATTGCGCATGCGGGATTTCATAATTTGTTAGTCGCGACCTTAAAGAAATATCATGTAAGCCCAAGTTCTGTCACTATTGAGTTGACGGAGCGCGATATGATCGAAAATGAAGCTCAAGGTATCAAAGCGTTAGAGAACTTAAAAACTATCGGTGTTAAAATATCACTAGACGATTACGGTGTCGGGCAAACATCATTGGGGCGATTAAAAATGTTACCTATTGATGAGCTTAAGCTAGATAAATGCTTTATTTTAACTTTGCATGAGTCACAAAAAGATCAATACATAGTGCGCTCGTCAATCACACTTGGACACCAACTTGGGTTTTCAGTGGTGGCCGAGGGCGTAGAAACGGCAGCGTCTTTATCATTGCTTCATGAAATGCAATGCGATCATGCACAAGGTTACTACTTGAGTCGTCCTTTAAAAGCACAACAACTAGAACAATGGTTAGAGGAATATCAGGGTGTACATTAAATTTTTACTGAGCATGACACTCTTACTTTGCAGTACGCTAACTGTAGCTGCAACGGGAAAACTATTAGCAACACCGGGCGTGTCTCAAGTTGAAGGCAGTGCAGGAGGAGGGTTAGTTCCTTGGGCGCAGCTAGCGGGTTATGCTAGTGAGGACGAATGGGCTGTTAATGGCTTTTGTAGTCGTGCTGATGTAACAGATTACCGCCTAGATGCCTGTGGTGTGCAGCTTAACCTATTTAATCGTGTTGAACTGAGTTATGCAGTGCAGCAGTTTGATGTGCCTGCGCTCAATACAGAAATAGAGCAGTCAATTTCTGGGGCAAAAATTCGTTTATATGGTGATATAGTATACAGTAAGTGGCCCCAGCTAAGCATGGGTGTACAGCATAAATCACTGGATGATGGCACAGTTGCAAAGTTGGTTGGCGCAAAAAATACCAGTGGTACAGATGTGTACCTAGCAGCCAGTAAATTACATTTGGGCGCACTTGCTGGGTACAACTGGTTTTGGAATGTGACCACCCGTTACAGTAAAGCCAATCAGTTAGGGCTTTTAGGATATGGAGGGGCTAATGAAGATAGCCATATTTTACTAGAAGCAAGTAGTGCGGTGTTTGTAAGTCGTGAACTTGCTATTGGCATTGAGTATCGACAAAAAGCCAATAACCTAGGTTTAGGCGAACAAGATTGGCGCGATTTATTTATAGCGTGGATGCCTAATAAACACGTCAGTGTAACGGCGGCCTATTTAGACTTAGGGCGGATTGCTGGTGTTGACAAACAAACCGGCTGGTATTTATCGGTTACGGGGTATTGGTAATGAAACTGAGTGTATTTATTTTTTGTTGTTTAAGCTTACTTTCAGGGTGTACAACACAACCTAACACTTCTCTGTATCACCAACTTGGCGAGCGAGCTGGGCTTGAAAAGTTAACTGACAGTTTTATTGCCCAAATAGGCAATGATAAACAAGTGTTTCATTACTTTGAACACAGTAATATTAGCCATTTTCGACAAGGGTTTATTAGTCATTTATGTTCGCTGGTTGAGGGTCCTTGTGAATACAAAGGCGACTCGATGGTTGCGATTCATACAGGTATGAATATAAATGAAAAAGACTTCAATCACGTTGTCGATTTATTAATAAATGCAATGAACGAGCAAAATATCCCACATACAGTGCAAAATGAAATTTTAGCTAAAATGGCGCCACTGCGTGGCGAAATTATTAAGATTTAATTTTTATAATCAAATGCATACATGTAAAAATATGCTGGGTATTACTCACTTGTAATTTTGGCAAGATCCGCAGTTTTATATCGTCTTTGCATATGAATACTCGATCTATGAATTAAATTTCTGATAAATGTACTGCGGTTGGAATGAGAGCCTGCATTAGCGCTTGTTATTTCACTAATAAAGCTTCGATCTTCGGCAACAGGATAGGGTTTTATGCCTATCATATTTAGGCCTACTTCAGTGTGAAACTGCATATCGACATCCACCGGTCTAAAAAACGGTTTTCTTTGCAGTAGTTTTTTAGCGCCGCTTAGTGAAATGATGTAGCCTTGAGTGCCGTTTGGTGCTTTTTTATAGTTGCCAACTGTTAGGTTATTTTCTAATAGCGTACTGTCAATAAATGGAAAGTTTCGATTATCAGATAACTTGATTAAATCCCAATTTTTTAATTTAAGCGCCGCATCAACAACATCTTTAAGTGAAGCTTCAATGAAAAGGTCATCCTCTAATACAACACAATAAGCGATATTTTCATCGACCATTTTTTGCCAAAGGCGCATATGGCTTACATAGCAACCAATTTCACCTGCAGATAGGTTGCGATTGTAACTTTTTTTATTTTTTTTCGGGCAATACCACTTGAGGATTTCTTGTTCACTAAGGTTTTTGCCAATGGTCGCTTCAAAACGTTCAGCATTTAAGTGTAGACTGGTAAGTCGCTTTAGGGTTGTTTCCCAACGGTCTTCGCAGCCTTGCATATTGATAATGTAAAAAGGGATTGGCATAATTTTATTTTATTTAGAAACCTCAAAGCAGCTATTTTAGCATTATTATAATTTGTAACCAGTCTAAATTCTGTTTATAAACAGGCTGTAATAATATATAGCTATTTCATTTCCTTAAATTTGGCAAGACGATGAAAAACATAGTCAGTGCAAAATGGTTACATGCGCGTTTAGAGCAAACTAACTTAGTTATTTTTGATGCAGGTATGCTACGCCCCTCTGCTGCAGGGGAGTACTCGCCCGTTGCTATGCTACCCAAAGCACAACGGTTTGATATCAAAAAAGAACTCGCAGATACTTCAAACCCATTACCCAATACCTTGTGTAGTGCAGAGCAATTTACTCAGGTGATGCAAAAAGCAGGCGTTAATCACGACTCATTGGTGGTGATTTATGAAGATGCGGGGTTATTCAGTGCAGCTAGAGCCTGGTGGATGTTTAAAGCCATGGGGTTTAATAACGTAAAAGTGCTCAGTGGTGGTTTAGCCAAGTGGCTTGAGCTGGGGCTTGCGGTTGAGTCAAACTATACGCAAGCATCACTAAAAGGCGACTTTATTGCTCATTACCAACCTGATTACTTTATTGATAAAAAACAGGTGCTAAGTGCTACTAAGGATGCCAATACAGTTATTTTAGATGCGCGTGCTTATGAGCGCTTTACCGGTAAAAATAAAGAGCCAAGAGCGGGTATGCGCAGCGGCCACATTATTAATAGCTACTCGCTACCTTTAAGTAGTTTATTAGAAAATGGCGAGGCAAAATCACTCGACTTTATACAAACACAGTTTAGTGAATTAGTCGGTAATGCAACCCAGATACAGTTTAGCTGCGGTTCGGGTGTTACTGCCTGTGTGCTTGCATTGTTCGCTGATGAATGCGGATATAATAATTTAAGTGTTTACGACGGCTCCTGGAGTGAGTGGGGCGCTGATAGCTCACTGCCTATTGCTGTGGGTGGCTAATTTAACTATAGGGACAATTTTTACACCCGTTTTTGCAGCAAGTACCCCGTTTTAAAAAATACCACTTACTAAACACCATGTAATTATTCTGCATGGTGTAATCTAACCCTTCAATTAAATTATCATGGCTTCTAAATTGTTTAGCAAAAGCGATTTGAGCTTTTATTGGTTGAGTGTATATAGTCTCTAAATAGCTATTTATTTTAGCAAGAGTACATAAGCGGCATAAGCAGCTGGTTGCTGTATCATCGAGTGGTAAAATAGCAGGTAACTGATAACACCAACATGCGGTTATATCATTAACATTACAGTTAAGCGTTGTATTACATTGGCTGCAGTTTATCTGGGTCATTTTAGGTCTTATTAACAGTAGAGCAGCAAGAATAACAAACATTATGAATATACAAAAAGCATTGGCTGAATTTATTACATTTGGCGAGCAAAGAGATAACGCCATTAGTGTGATTGTTTCAACCGCAGCAAGCAATAAAATCTACCTGTATACACTCACAAAGCCTGTACTAATTAATGTACTTACGCGTTGTTTCAATAAAGAAATTGATATTGACGATTTACAGCTGTGGGCAAATGTCATTGAGTCGCGAGATGACATAAATTGCGCCGAGCATGAAGGCGTTATTTACGCGCTAAGTAATAGCGAGCAAATGGGCGAGTTGACTCATCAAAAGCTCGCACAGTTGCTAAAGCTGTTACAACAGTAGCAGGTGGTTATCAGAAAGTATGAAAGGTTTTAAGCAACAGGTTTCAGATGTTAGTAACCACTACAGGGCTTATCTCTAGCTGACAACTGAAACCTAAAACCTGTTCTTAAAGTTTACTTATGATAGCTCAAGCAAGTTTCCACTTCGTCTTTAGAGCCTAAAATAACCGCAACACGCTGATGGATGGCATCAGGCTGAATATCCATAATACGCTCAGTGCCTGTTGAAGCAATACCACCTGCTTGCTCTACTAGCATTGCCATTGGGTTTGCTTCATAAAGTAAACGCAGTTTATTAGGCTTATTAGGATCTTTAGTATCAGTTGGGTAAGTAAATAAGCCACCACGGCTAAGTACACGGTGTACATCGCCAACCATTGCAGCAATCCAACGCATATTGAAGTTTTGAGCACGAGGGCCTGTATCTCCCGCAAGTAAGTCGTTAATGTAGTTTTGCATCGCCGGTTCCCAGTGGCGCTGGTTTGAGGCATTAATTGCAAATTCATTGGTTTTAGCAGGAATAGCGGCAAAATCTTGGGTAAGTAAAAAGCTACCTTGGGTTTTATCTAAGGTAAACATGCGTGTACCTTTACCCGTTGTTAGCGCAAGCATGGTCGATGGCCCATACAGTACGTAACCTGCAGCTACTTGTTGATGCCCAGGTTGCATAAAAATCTTTTCATCAGCAGCATCAGAGCCCACCGGCGCTTTCATAATAGAAAATATAGTGCCTACTAGCGAGTTAATATCGGTGTTTGACGAGCCATCAAGTGGGTCAAATGCAACAATGTACTCAGCATCTGGGTTACCGGCAACGGTATAATCTTCTTCTTCAGAGGCAATCGCTTTAACTGTGCCTGACTCCAGCAATATATCTTTTAATAACTGATTAGACAGTACATCGAGTTTCTTTTGTGTTTCGCCTTGAATGTTTTCATCGAGGGTTGAGCCTAATACGCCCGATAATTCACCTTGACCGACGCGAAATGAAATTTCTTTACATGCCGCTAAAATAGTACGAATTAACGACAAAAGTTCTCTTGAACAGCCATCTTCTAGTAATACTGGTGGGAGTCTACGCATTCTTTTTTCCTGATAACGTGTTAAAACTAATCATAATGTGAGAGAGATTAGTTTAGAGCGCTGAAATTCGTCTTAAATAACTGTATTGTATAAATAACCCCCTATAATGGGGTACCTACATCGCATTTAAAACGCTAATAACAAAGATAAGATTATGCAAAAAATATCACGATTAAGTTACATACTCTTTACTGTGCTGCTCTGTATGATAACTCAAGCGCACGCAGCAATTAAGTCTATTGACGAATTTACTGAAAAAATGAACCATTTCCCTGGTTATTTTTCTTTCTTTTACGATACCCAAAACGGCAATGTGTATTTAAAAGTTGATAAACTTGAGCAACAATTTTTACTACAGCATAGCTTGCCTTATGGCGTTGGCTCTAACGATATAGGTTTAGATAGAGGCCAATTAGGCGGTACCTATTTGGTACAGTTTGAGCGCTTTGGCAACAAGGTGATGTTACGTGCCGTAAATACTTACTACCGTGCAAACACGAGTAATATAGCAGAGCAGCAAAGCGTTAAAGAAGCGTTTGCATCCAGCATTTTGGCGGGTTTTAAAGTTGTCGCTCAAGATGCCACTGCTGCATTAATAGATTACACCCCTTATTTACTGAGTGACGTACATGGCGTAAGCCGTACTTTAGCTGCGCGCAAGCAAGGGCAGTTTAGCCTTGATGAGTCACGCAGTGCGGTATTTATGAATCGCTCAAAAGCATTTTTGAAAAATACTGAACTTGAAGCCATTCTCACCTTTGAAGGGTCTAAACCAGGTAAATACGTTCGCCAAGTGAGTGCTGATCCTTACGCTTTGAGTGTGCACATGCACCATTCACTTATTCAATTGCCTGATGATAATTACACGCCACGAAAATTTAGCCCGCAATCGGGTTATTGGAGTGTGGAGCATAAAAATTATGCAGCAGGGCTCGATGAGTCTATGTACGTGCGTTACATTCCGCGTCATCGTTTAGCAAAAAAAGATCCAAGCCTAGCAGTTAGTGAGCCAGTAGAGCCTATTGTTTATTACTTAGATCCAGGGGTACCTGAACCAGTAAAAACGGCTTTATTAGATGGCGGGCAATGGTGGAATGACGCTTTTAATGCTGCAGGCTATAAAAATGCCTTTAAAGTTAAAGTGCTACCAAGTAATGCAGATCCTATGGATGTGCGCTACAACGTTATTCAATGGGTGCATCGTGCAACCCGAGGTTGGTCTTATGGCAGTTCAATTATAGACCCACGTACAGGTGAAATTATTAAAGGCCATGTGACACTAGGGTCGCTGCGAGTGCGTCAAGATATCCTTATTGCTGAATCACTCGCTGCGCCTTATTTAAAAGGCAATGAAGTGGCAGGTACTTTACATGCAATGGCACTTGATCGTATTCGTCAACTCAGTGCTCATGAAATTGGTCATACACTAGGTATTGCGCACAACTTTGCTGCGTCAGTAAATAATCGTGCTTCGGTGATGGATTATCCGCATCCGTTATTGAGCTTTGCAGATAATGGTCAGTTAGATGTATCTCAAGGTTATGCTAAAGGCATGGGCGCATGGGATACGCAAGTGATCAAATATGGCTACAGTGACTTTACCGGCCAAGATGAAAGCGAAGCACTCGCTGCTATTTTGCAGCAAAATAAAGCACAAGGTTTGGCGTTTATTTCCGACAGTGATGCCCGTGCAAAAGGTGGTGCGCACCCTACAGCGCATCTTTGGGATAATGGCGGTAATCCAAGTGAAGAATTACTTAGAGTGCTTGATGTGCGAAAGCAGGCGCTCGGGCAGTTTGGTATTAACAATATAAAAACTGGGGTTGCACTGTCGCAGTTAGAAGAAAAGCTAGTGCCACTTTACTTGTTCCACCGTTATCAAGTTGAAGCGGTTGCAAAGCTTATTGCGGGTGTTGATTATGACTATGAAATTCGCAGTGACGCACCCGTTAAAGGCGCCCAAGTTGTAGCTAAAGAGGCTCAGCAACAAGCAGTTAATGCTATTTTAGCCACCCTAAAAGCAACTAATTTAACGCTGCCAGAGTCGATACTGTCTTTGATTGTGCCAAAGGCGTATGGCGAGTCTAAATCACGAGAAAGTATAGTGGGTCGTACCGGCTTGACTATGGATGCACTTGCATTGCCTGAAGTGGCAGCGCAGCATAGCTTATCGTTACTACTCAATGCTCAACGATTAAATCGTTTAGCACAGCAACAAGCTCGTGATAACCGCTTTTATAGCCTAGATGAGCTGCTTAAACAGTTAAATAAGCAAGTGTTTAATGTATCAGCGCCTGCCACCATGATAGGAAAAGTAACACAACGAGTACAGTACCTAACGGCAAAAACCATGGCTGATCTTGTGGCTAACGACGGTTTAAGCCCTGAAGTGCAAGCGCAACTACATTTCTATTTAAGCAAGCTTGCTGATGAGTTTAATCAGCACTCTTTGCTAGGCCATCCTGAAGTGGGTGACAGCGCATTTAAAAATTATTTAGCGTCGCAAATTAATCAGTTTTTAACAACAGGCCAGTGGCCTGACAATTTTAAAGCCCTGCCAATACCACCAGGCTCACCTATTTAATAGTACAAGCCAGAGGATAAAGGCGCTGTGTAAACGTTACGTTTCATGGTGCCTTGTTTTTAGGGTGTTACTTTTGCTTGCATAAAGTTGGTTTTTTGTTAATCTAGCCACCCCCTATTTTAGTCTTTTTGAGGTGTTTATGGCGTTTTTATCTCGTTCGATATTGGCGTTATCAATGGCACTTTTAAGCTCCAATGCAATCGCACAAAAACAATGTGATGTTGAACTTCGTCATGGTTTAATTATTACCGATGATGTGATCCGTATTGTTGATAAAGGCCAAACAAGGGTGCAAATTAACAATAATAATCAATTGTTTATTCGAGGCTACTGGGTCGATTTAAGCACCGACGAAAGCAAAGTGCTAGAACAATTTAGCAATGGTATTCGTCAAACAGTTCCTGAGTTGGTCGATTTAGCGACCGATGGCGTTAACCTAGGACTCAGTGCTATTGAGCATGTTGTTGAGGGCATGTCAGATAAAGAACCCGAAGTGCTAAAAACGCAATTACAATATGTAGAGCGCGCACTTATGGATAAGTTTAAACGTGGCGACGATTTCTTTTTTATAGCCCCTCAATCGCTTTCCCAAATTGATGATTTTTTTACTAAAGAAATTAGTCAAAAAATACACTCCGCAGTACATGGCTCTTTGGGTGCTATTTTAATGTCGCTTGGGGATGCGTTTAAATCTCGAGAAGGCAATATAGAAGACCGCATGAACGACATGGGGCAACGCATGGATATCATCACCAAAGAAATCGATAAGTCGTTACAGAAAAAAGCCCATCAATTAGAACTTAAAGCCTCTGAATATTGTGAATGTTTAAACTCTCTAGATATTACTGAGTCTCGGCTGCAAGCGATTGTACCTGGGATGACAGACTTTGATTTAGTGCAGATTAAATCGTAAGAACAGAGATTAGGCAAGATTATAGAAGGCAACGAGCATCGAGCCTAGAGCGGCAGGTGAACAGCCCGAACCTCGCCCGGAACCATTTCCTAACACCTAAACAACCTCACAGTTTTATCTCTGCGGCAGTTAATGGGCGGTATTCACCTGCAGCCAAATCTTCACCTAACTTTATACCCGCAATTTGTTCACGATGTAGTTCAACTACTTTGTTATCTACCGCTGCTAGCATACGTTTTACTTGGTGATACTTCCCCTCAGAAATAGACAAGCGTAAACCATAATTCCCTAAGCGCTCAGCAATAGCAGGGCGAGTTAAATCTTTTTCATTGTGAAGCTGCACACCGTCGCGTAATTGCTGCAGTGCATCATCGGTAATCGGCTCTTGAGTTTCAACCAAGTAGGTTTTAAATTTATTCTTTTTAGGCGAGGTAATTTTGTGTGACCAGTCGCCATCATTAGTAATAAGCACTAGGCCTGTGGTGTCTATGTCTAAACGCCCGGCAATGTGAAAGTCGGCCATGTTTGGCTCATCAAGCAAATCAAATACGGTTTTGTGTAACTCATCTGAATTAGCGCATACATAACCTACCGGCTTATTGAGCATAAAGTAGCGTTTACCTAAAAACACTAATGGCTGATCATGAAATAACACGTCATCTTGCTGAGTAACTTGGAAGTCGAATGCCGTGATCACCTCGCCATTAACGCAAGCCACTTGGCTTTTTATTGCTGCGCGGGCTTTTGAGCGTGGTAACTCTGCTAAATGGCTAATAAATTTATCTAAACGGCAAGGAAATTTCATGTTGTTCACATTTTTAGTCGGCTACAATGGCCGCGAGTATAGCGGATAGTGAAATACCATGACAGAGCCCAGTACAGAAATTTTAAGCCTGTACCATAGCAAGGTTTCATCAGGAGAGCTTGATTCCGATGCGGCGCAGCACCAAGCTGTGAGTGCGTTACAGTCTTTAAGTGAGCAATTAAATCAGCCTGCAAGCTGGTGGCAAAAAGCACCTTCAATAAGGGGAATATATTTATATGGCCCGGTTGGTCGAGGTAAATCTATGTTGATGGACTTATTTTATGAAAACTTACCCACAGAGAAAAAGCAGCGCCTGCACTTTCATCATTTTATCGAAAAAGTTCATGCTCAATTGGCCAAGTTACAAGGGGATAAAAATCCGCTGCAAATAATTGCTAAACAGTGGGCCAAAAAGATAAAAGTGCTGTGTTTTGATGAGTTTTTTGTTAGTGATATTGGTGACGCCATGATCATGGCTCGGTTATTTAACGCTTTATTTGAACAAGGCGTGGTGCTAGTAGCAACCTCTAACGCAAAACCGGAGCAACTTTATTACAACGGTCTGCAACGCGCGCGATTTTTACCAACTATCGATTTAATAAATGAACATTGTCGTGTAATTAACGTAGCGGGGGAGGAAGATCACCGCTTTAGATACGGCAGAAGTAGTCGTCATTATTTTATTAACTTGCCCGATGCTGAATTTGAGGCTGGGTTTTTATCCGCACATTCTCATGCAATGCGTAATAATACAATAACTGTGCATGGCCGAGTGCTTCCTTATTTATTAAAAACTGACGATGCTTTACTGATTGATTTTATGGCATTGTGCTCAGGCCCTCGTAGCGCCAATGACTATATGTTTTTAGCAGAACAGTTTTCGGTAGTATACATCGCGAATGTGCCAATAATGGGAAAAGAGGCAACTGGTAAAGTTATTGTGCATGGTATAGAAGACAGCTATCAGCGCGAAAAGCAGCAGTTAGATGAGCATACACTCGATGATGAAGCTCGGCGTTTTATTGCCTTAGTCGATGAGTTTTATGATTGCCACAAATTACTGGTGATTAACGCTCAGGCCGACATAAACGAGTTATACCAAGGTAAAAAATTAAGCTTTGAATATGCGCGAACCCAGTCACGGATTGTAGAAATGCAAAATTGGTAAGTACAACATTAAAACACCGCATTTAATTTAAATGCGGTGTTTTAATTTTAAGCTGATAACTTAAAGATGCCTTTATGACTTATATCCATTTGGATTATTTGATTGCCAGCGCCAAGTATCTTGCATCATGACATCAATACCACGCTCAGCTTGCCAACCTAGTTCACTAAGGGCTTTTTCTGGCGCAGCATAACAGGCTGCAATATCACCTGGGCGACGAGGTGACACCGCATAAGGGATTGCTTGGTCGCTAGCCTTAATAAACGCATTAACCATTTGTAATACTGAATAGCCGTTACCGGTACCAAGGTTATAAACAAGCGCACCGGTTTCTGCGGCTATTTTATCAAGTGCTTTTAAATGCCCTAAGGCTAAATCTACAACGTGAATGTAATCGCGAACACCAGTACCATCTACCGTGTCGTAATCATCGCCAAATATAGCGAGCTGCTTTAATTTACCAACCGCAACTTGTGAAATGAAAGGCAGTAAATTATTAGGAATGCCATTAGGATCTTCACCAATTAAACCTGACTCATGTGCACCAACGGGATTAAAGTAGCGCAAAATAGCAAACGCAAAGCGCTCATCTGATTTAGCGATATCTTGCAGCATCATTTCAACCATTAGTTTAGACGTACCATATGGGTTGGTTGTACCGCCAACGGGGAAGTCTTCGCGTATTGGTAAGCTTGCAGGGTCACCATAAACTGTTGCAGATGAGCTAAATACCAGTTTAAACACACCCGCGTCACGCATAGCATCAACTAGTGTTAATGTGCCTTGTACGTTATTTTGATAATACGCGATTGGTTTGGCTACCGACTCACCAACCGCTTTTAAACCTGCAAAATGAATTACACTATCAATGTTATGTTTTGCAAATACTGAGTCTAAAAAGGATTTATCTAAAATATCACCTTGATAAAAAGTAATTGCTTTACCGGTTATTTTTTTCACTCTCTCAAGTGACTCTTCAGAGGAGTTACTTAAGTTATCGATAACGATAACGTCGCTGCCTTGCTGTAAAAGTTCTAAAACGGTGTGTGAGCCAATATAGCCTGCGCCACCGGTTACTAAAATTGCCATGAATGCTCCTTGGAAACCTCTGTTCAATTACCCTAATTTCACCATAAATAATGAGTTTTTACATGTATTATTTTATTTGCTTTGTAATAGTATGATCGTAAACCGTACTTTCGATTACATTTTGTGCAATTTTAATAACACCTCAGCGTAAAGATTAAGTTATAGTTCATATGTAATTGCTAAAGTGATGTATAGCGATTTGTAAAATATTCAATTGATCACAATGATCAAAATACTCGTTGGAGAAACGTATGAACTTAGTTAAAAAAATAGCAATGTTGATGTGTATTGCACTACCGAGTGTTGTTTGCGCGGGTGAGGCTCAAGTGAAATGGCATGACTTTAATGATTATCGCGATGTACGCCCATCAAACCAAACTAAAGGCTCATACCATAAGCAAATAGCCAAAAGTATTGATGAACACTTTGCAAAGCTCAGCGAGCAACTTCCTAAAAACTACAGTTTAAAAATTGAAGTCACCGATTTAGATTTAGCCGGAGACGTACGCTATGGCGGTGTTAACGAAATCCGAGTGGTAAAACCTATTCACTTTCCACGCATTGAATTTAATTATGTGCTCAATGATGAAAGTGGCGTTGTCGCACAAGAAGATAACGTAAGTTTAAAAGATATGGGTTTTATGGATAAAATTAAAATGGGTCGAGATGAAGCATTTTACTACGAAAAACGCTTATTAACAGAGTGGTTTGGTGAACAAATTTTACCGCGTATTAAGTAACATAGCGCAAAACATCTGTGCAACAGATGTTTTGCGCAGTAAGCCCAGAGTGCTTACTTAAAGGTCGCTAACAAGGTTAGTAAGTTTTGTAGTTTAATAACTGCTTGTTTTAGCTTTTCTTCGTCTAAACCGTCGCTTGATAAGCTTTCTACATCTGCGGCAACGTCTAAAACGTAAGGCTTAAAGCGTTTAGCTTCAAAGCTAAATCCAGCGTCTTCGGCAAATAAGGCTTTAAATTTTCCGTGGCCTTGCTGTTGTAACTCATCGAGTTTTTTATCAGCATCAAGCGCCTGACGGTAAACAATTTTTAAGTTGGCGTTGAGTTGTTCAATTATAGAATCCATGGTTTTCCTAAAGCTTAGTGCAATGTTGCCGATAAATACTTAAGTGGGTTGGTAAAGTAATTTACCAATTCAGCGACTATAATACGTGTATTACATTTAAATGTCAGGTGTGAGTTATGAATATATCAGGTGGAAATCTACCTACAATCCCTGGTGCAGGCCAAGGCGCAGAGGTTTTAACTGCTGCTTTATCTAAAAAGCAACAGCAAGCTGATGGCGCCGCTGCACTTGCGCTTATTGAAGGTGCTACACAATCCTCAAGTGCGCAAACACCGGCTAAGTCGGTTACTGCAACACTTGGGAATAATGTAAACGTTTATGTTTAAACCAATTTGAGGTCAATAGGGGTTTTACTTTTTTGGCCCCCTATTTCTCTTACTAGTTTAGGCACTAAAAATCCTGGCAGGGCTTCTAAAAGCTCTGCCATTATTTTTATGGCCTGCGCCTCATCTATATCAAAATGACTTGCGCCTTCTACCTTATCCAGTAAGTGTAAGTAATAAGGCATTACGTCTGTATCAAACAAGGCTTCACTTAAGTTTATTTGCGCATCAACTGTATCGTTAACATCTTTTAAAATAACCGCCTGATTTAATAACAGTACATTGGCTTGTTTTAGCATGTTCATGGCGTTTTTAAAGTCATTATCTATTTCGTTAGCATGGTTAATATGATTCACGAATATAATTTTTAGTGGTGACTTTGCTAATCTTTCACATAATTGTTCAGTAATGCGTGCAGGGATCACAACAGGTAAGCGGCTGTGTATGCGCATCCGTTTTATTTGTGGTATTTGCTCAAGCTCATCTAAAAACCAACTAATAGCATCGTCTTTGGCCATTAGTGGATCGCCACCACTTAAAATCACTTCGTTAATATTTTTATCAGCTTGTATATAGCTCAATGCATCAATTAGGCTGCGTTTATTTAACTGGTTTTCTTGATAAGGAAAATGGCGTCTAAAGCAGTAGCGGCAATTTACCGCACAACCAGTTTTAAACATGACTAAAACACGTGATTTATATTTATGTAACAGACCTGGTTGATTGTTATCTTGCTCAAGTAGCGGATCTTTATTAAACCCCGACTTAGTTAAAAATTCTTGATGGCGAGGCATAACTTGCAGCAATAAAGGATCATTTGCATCGCCATGACGAATTTTTTTTATAAAAGGCAATGGCACACGAACAGGAAACAAGCTACGAGCTTTTATGTCGTTTTCATGGACTTGGCTCGATAAACCAACCATTTCTAACAACACTTTTGGGCAGGTAACTACATTTGCTAATTCTTTTTGCCAGTTTTTATGCAAATTTGCTTCATTTCTTTGTATCATTGGCACGTAGATTACTCGAAAAATATAAATAGAGGAAACGATGGCGAATTATAGCACCAACGAGTTCAAGGGCGGCCTAAAAATTATGATGGACGGCGAACCTTGCAGTATCTTAGAAAATGAAATGGTAAAACCGGGTAAAGGCCAAGCGTTTAACCGTGTTCGTATCCGTAAGCTTATCTCTGGCAAGGTACTTGAAAAAACCTTTAAATCGGGTGAATCGGTTGAAGGTGCTGATGTAATGGATACCGATTTAGCGTACCTATATACAGACGGTGAATTTTGGCATTTCATGAACAATGAAACATTTGAACAAATCGCTGCTGACGAAAAAGCACTGGGCGATGCTGGCAAATGGTTAGTTGAAAACGATGTATGTACTATTACATTATGGAACGGCAGCCCAATTGCTGTAACTCCACCAAACTTTGTTGAGCTTGAGATCACTGAAACTGATCCGGGCCTTAAAGGTGATACAGCGGGCACAGGTGGTAAACCAGCAACGCTTAGCACAGGTGCTGTAGTACGTGTTCCATTATTCGTACAAATTGGCGAAGTAATTAAAGTAGACACTCGTAATGGTGAATACGTGAGCCGTGTTAAGTAAGCAGCAACGCGTCTTATTAATTAAATCCCGGCTTAAGCTGGGATTTTTTTTGGAGAAAATATGTCAGCAGATCTTTGGAAGCCGAGTGCCAGCATAGAAATACTTAAGCAACGCGCAGCAATTATGCGCAGCATTCGGGAATTCTTTTATGAGCGTAATGTAATGGAAGTCGAAACACCGAGTTTAAGTGCTGCCAGTGTAACCGATGTGCATTTAGCCAGCTTTAATACTACATTTGTGGGCCCAGGCCATGCTGGTGGGCTACCCCTGTTTTTGCAAACATCTCCAGAGTTTGCGATGAAACGCTTGTTAGCGGCCGGCTCAGGCGCTATTTTTCAGCTTTGTAAGGCATTTCGAAATGAAGAAGCGGGCAGTCATCATAATCCTGAATTTACTATGCTCGAATGGTATCGGCCTGGGTTTGACGAATTTGCTTTAATGGACGAAATAGATGAGCTAATGCAGCTCATTCTTGAGGTTGCTCCTGCAGAGCGCGTTACCTACCAAAAGGCATTTGAACGCGCGTTAGGGGTCGATCCATTAACTGTATCTATCACGCAGTTACAACAACTCGCATGCGAACATGGCTTTGCTGATATTGCTAAAAACGAGACTCATAAAGATACCTTGCTGCAATTATTATTTTGTATGAAAGTAGAGCCAACAATAGGACAAGATAAGCCATGTTTTGTGTATCACTTTCCGGCATCACAAGCGGCACTGGCACAAATTTGTAAACACGATGAGCGAGTAGCAGGGCGCTTTGAGTTGTATTATAAAAATATGGAGCTGGCTAACGGCTTTAATGAGCTCACTAATGCTAAAGAACAAGCAAAAAGGTTTAACGAAGACAACACCTATCGTGCTGCTAACGGCTTAAAGCAAGTTCCTATGGATACGCGTTTAATTGCGGCATTGGAACATGGTTTAGAGCAATGTGCGGGGGTTGCATTAGGGATTGATAGACTCGTGATGCTAGCAACCAATAAACAAAAAATAAAAGAAGTGATTGCGTTTGATGTGGCCAGAGCTTAAAGCAGCTAATAGCTTTTAGCGGTCAGCTATCAGATAAAAAAACACCGCGTTTGCATTAAACGCGGTGTTTTTTTATCCCTAACTGACAACTGGTAGCTGTATTACAAATTAAGCGTAAACGTAACGCCGGCTACACGTGGCTCACCTAGTTGAATGTAAGTTTGACTTGTATAACCATCTAACGGGTTGTTACCAAATTCAAAACCGCGAGTTGGAACGGTTTCATCAAACACATTACGTGCCCATGCACGAACAGCCCAGTTTTCTGCTTCGTAACCAAGGCTCGCATTTACTAAGTTTGTATTTGGAGCTTGTGCATTATGGCTGTCTGAGAAGTAATAATCGTCTTTGCCTTCAACGCCTAACATTGCATATAGCTCATCAGTAACATTGTAGCGTGCACTAAATGCGTATTGATATTTAGGCGCTTGTGCTTGCTCGCGGCCATCTTGGTTTAAGCCCGATTTAGTGACAAAGTCGTTTATTTTCGTATCTAAATAGCCAGCACTACCGCTAATGAGTAAATTATCAGTAAGTAAGTAGCTGCCTTCAATTTCAAGACCGTAGTTGCTGCCAGAGCTGGCATTGGCGACATAACCGGTAAATTGTTGATCTGATACTTGCCACGACTTTAATTGAATATTATCGCGGTGCATATAAAACGCCGCTAAGCGCAGGGTAAACTTGTCATCTAGCGATGAACCTTTAACGCCAAACTCACCACTCCACAAGTACTCTGGATCAAAGCTGGTATGCTGTTTGAAAAAATCAGCATCTAAGCTTAAACCTTCATCTTTTGCTTTTGCTAGCGCTTCTGAATTAATACCACCAGCTTTGTAACCGCGGGTGATACTGGTGTAAATCATGGTACGGTCAATAACTTGGTATTCAAGTGCAATTTTACCACCGAGCATAATATCGTCAGTTTCTTCAATAAAACCGTTACTATCGGTGTAATCACTTTGATATTGCTCAACTCGTAAACCAGTAATAAGCGTAGTTTTTGGGCCAATTGCTGTGGCTAATTGGCCATAAGCTGCAATGTTATTAGTTTCATAGGTTGAAGCAAACGGGTTGGCTAACCACGTATATTGACGCTCTAAATCCACATCACGGTTTTGATAGTAAATACCCGCAACCCAGTTACCTGCTTTACCAGTAAATTGCAGATCGAGCGCTTGATCATCACGATCGCGGCTATAAATATCTGTTGAACTATAGCCATCAGGATGTAAACCGGCGGCACATAATTGCGGCTTATTAGTATCGTTACACACCCAGTCTTCATCAAAGCTATAAAAAAGTTCTGTATCAATGGCTGAAAGGTTTAAGTTGACATCAAAGGCATCAAAACCAGTGTAAGTATTATTCAGGCCAATAGCATAACTTTGTTGATTATCTTCGCCTGGTTGATCAGCAAGACTGTTACGAGAATTATCAAGGGTAAATGCATCGTAACCGTTATTAATATCGATATAGTGCAGGTTTAGCTCTGAATTTAAATGAGCTGTGAGTTGGCTATTTAATTTAAAGCGTGCAACTTGCTCATCTTGATCTTGAGTGGGTTTATCTAAATAAAGGTTGTCTACGTAGCCGTCAGACTTTCTGCGAAAGTAGCTAACGCGGGCACTGGTGTCATCTGTTAAACCGGTACTAGCAGCAAGGCCTGCTTCGTGGCTGTTATAAGTGCCAGCGCCTAAATGTAATTTTAAGCTAGGATCGCTGGTTGCACTAGCTGATTGCATTTGGATCATGCCCGCCATGCCATCTGCACCAAAACGTGTACCTTGAGGACCGCGATAAATTTCTACTTGGTCAATATCAAACAATAATGAACTACCACCTAAGCCTGAATAATTAATACCGTCAATTACTAAGCCCACAGATGGATTTATCGGGTCAACAAACTGCGAGCGTAAACCGACACCGCGAATTTGAATATAACGACCGCGAGACGCACCAGCAGCAAAGTTTACATTGGCTGCACTGGCTAACATTTCGTCTAAATACGTTGCACCACGTTGATTCATTTCATTTTCAGAAAATAAGCTGGCACTGGCGCTTAATGTTTGAATGCTTTCTTGCTGAAAGTCACCGGTAACAATGATTTTCTCTAGTTCGGTGTCATCTGCGTTAGCATATATAGGTGCTGCGAGCAGGGGTAATAACGTGGCTGTAATTAAAGACAAACGTAAGTTCATTAGGTTACTTAACTCCATTTTAGGGACTTGTATGGTAGCAATTATTTCAACACTTGTGCTATAAACGCGGCAATTATACGTTAAATAATTGGGATTACTAATATGACCTTTAAAGTAGACTTTAAGGTACGTGACTACGAATGTGACCTACAAGGTATTGTGAATAACAGTGTTTATTTTAATTATCTTGAGCACGCTCGCCACGAGTTTTTATACGCACACGGCGTTGATTTTGCACAACTTGCGAAAGATAAAATTAACTTAGTGGTGATACGCAGTGAAATGGATTACAAACATTCCCTACTACCAGGGGATGAGTTTTATGTGGCGGTAGAGCCTGTGCGTATTAGTCGTCTTAAGTTTGCATTTAAACAAACGGTAGTGCGCAAACAAGATGAAAAAATGATGCTCAATGCCTTAGTTATTGGTACATCGGTTAATGAGAAAGGTCGGCCATTTTTACCACCACAGATAGATAACTTATTCCAAGCCGTTGCATAGTTTTAAATAGCATGAATTTTAAACAAAAATTTACATTTAAAATATGCATTTTTAACGGATAAACCTGACAAATATTGATACTATTACATTAATTAGACAATAAGTTAGTAGTAACATGAAATTAGCAGCAATACCGATGCTCGTAATCGGTTTATGTGTTGGTTGCGCATCAACAGGGACAGTTACCACTGAGCAGCTAAAATATACACAATGGCAATTATCAAAGGTTGATGATTTGGCTATTCCCGCGTCCTTTAAAGCATCAATGAGTTTTATAGAAGCGCTACAAATAAACGGCTTTGCCGGATGTAATAAGTTTTTTGGTGAAGGCTCACTTGAAGACAGTAGCCTGAGCGTAAGCAAATTAGGTATGACACGTAAATCATGTGGCCCTGAACTGGATGAGTTTGAACAACAGTTTTTACAAGCTCTGCAGCAAGGTGCAGTGCTTAACATGCAAGACCAAACATTGGTAATGCAAGCTGAACAAAAATTTGTGTTTATCCCAAAATAATTTTTGAGTTTTGAAAAACAGCCCCTTGCAGGGAATTTTCAACTGACGTACACTCATCGCAGATTTGATCAAAACATTATCAAATCAACGAAAAATTCAAATACTTGTCGGAGTGCCTAAGTTTTATTTAGGCTGAGATCGCGAAAGCGGGATCCGTGAACCTGATCAGGTTAATACCTGCGTAGGGAACAAGCTGCCTAACTAGGACGCTTGTGCGTCTTTTTTTATGCGCACAAAAAAGCAACATCCGTCTTAGGCCGCAAAGTCGCATAAAGCTACTTTACGATCTTTCTCTATTCCTCAGCGGAATATCTGACAAGACAACCCTTTAGCAATGAGGTAAGTCATGTCAAATACAACAAATAAAGCCACCCGTCGCGAAACTCGTGCGGCCGCATCAGATTATATTTATAACTTAACCGGTCAGCCGTTTCCAAGCTCCCATAAAGTATACGTTGCAGGTAGCCAGCAAGGCGTACGTGTGGGTATGCGTGAAATCACATTGAGCGATACTTTTATTGGTGGTGATGAACAAAACCCAGTGTATGAGTCAAATGCACCACTGCGTGTTTACGATACATCAGGCCCGTATACCGATCCTGAATTTAAATTGGATGTGCGCAAGGGACTTAATAAATACCGTGAACAATGGATTGAGAGCCGTAATGATACCGAAGTACTCGAGTCGGTAACCTCACAGTTTGCACAGCAGCGTATGGCTGATGATGGGCTAGATCATATTCGCTTTGAACACCTTCCAAAAATACGCCGTGCAAAAGCGGGTAAAAATGTCACCCAAATGCATTATGCTCGCCAAGGGATAGTCACCCCAGAAATGGAATATGTAGGGATACGTGAAAACATGGGGCGTGCGCAAATACGTGAAGAGTTATTAGCTGCGCAGCATAAAGGAGAGTCGTTTGGCGCGAGTATCCCTGAGTTTATTACTCCTGAATTTGTTCGCGATGAAATTGCTCGTGGACGCGCTATTTTACCTAACAATATTAATCACCCAGAAACCGAGCCTATGATTGTTGGTCGTAACTTTTTAGTTAAAGTTAACGCCAATATAGGTAATTCATCAGTGGGCTCATCTATCGAAGAAGAAGTTGAAAAAATGGTGTGGTCAACCCGCTGGGGTGCTGACACCGTAATGGATTTATCAACAGGACGTTACATTCACGAAACCCGTGAATGGCTGGTACGTAATTCACCAGTACCTATCGGTACTGTTCCAATTTACCAAGCACTTGAAAAAGTAAATGGCGTAGCAGAAGACCTAACTTGGGAAATATTTCGCGACACCCTAATTGAACAAGCAGAGCAAGGCGTTGATTACTTTACCATTCATGCTGGTGTGCTGCTACGTTATGTGCCAATGACAGCAAAACGCGTAACCGGTATTGTGTCACGTGGTGGCTCAATTATGGCTAAATGGTGTTTAGCGCACCATAAAGAAAACTTCTTATACACTCACTTTGAAGATATTTGTGAAATTTTAAAACAATACGATGTGTGTTTTTCACTAGGGGACGGTTTACGTCCGGGTTCTATTGCCGATGCGAACGATGAAGCGCAATTTAGTGAGCTTCGTACCTTAGGTGAACTGACAAAAATAGCTTGGAAGCATGATGTACAAGTGTTCATAGAAGGCCCTGGACATGTGCCTATGCATATGATCAAAGCCAATATGGATGAGCAACTTAAACATTGCGATGAAGCGCCATTTTATACCTTAGGCCCACTGACCACAGATATTGCCCCTGGGTATGATCATATTACCTCGGGTATTGGTGCAGCGCAGATTGCTTGGTATGGCTGTGCGATGTTGTGTTACGTAACACCCAAAGAGCATTTAGGTTTGCCAAATAAAGAAGACGTTAAAGAAGGCCTTATTACCTACAAAATTGCCGCTCATGCCGCCGATTTAGCGAAAGGTCACCCAGGTGCACAAGAGCGAGATAACGCGCTATCAAAAGCGCGCTTTGAATTTAGATGGCATGACCAGTTTAATATTGGTTTAGACCCTGTTCGCGCCCGTGAATACCATGATGAAACACTGCCGCAAGAATCAGGCAAAGTTGCGCATTTTTGTTCTATGTGTGGCCCTAAATTTTGTTCCATGAAAATAACCCAAGAAGTACGCGACTACGCCAAAGATCTAGAAGCGCGCGGTATTGATCCTAATAACGTGGGTGATGCCATTGAAATCAAAATGGTTGATGTAGAGGCCGAGATGAAAGCTAAATCTGAAGAGTTTAAGCAAACAGGCTCAGAGATTTACCATAAAGCGCTGTAGCACAGCTTTCAGTTATTAGCTGTCAGCTATCAGCGATAAAGTAAGCAGCGTAGAGGCAAGAGTTGCTTTACTGACAGCTGAAAGCTGGTGGCTATGAGCTACATTTAGGAGTGTTTATGTTTTATAACATTGCTGTGGTGGGCTTTGGTTTAGCAGGGCGGTTGGCTGCGCTTGAGTTAAGTAAGCAACATCGTGTTACCGTATTTGAAGCCGATGATGAACATACTCAGAACAGTGCCGGTAAAGTGGCAGCAGCGATGCTAGCCCCCCTAGCTGAGTCTGTTATGTGCGAACGTGAATTGGCTTTAATGGGAGTGGATTCTATTACTCGCTGGCCTGCTATTTTAGAACAACTAAATAGCGAGGTATTTTTTCAACAGCAAGGTACCCTAGTGGTTGCTCATCCGCAGGATAAAGGCGACTTACAAAGCTTTGCACAGCGAATCAAACCGTTACTAAATTTTAGTGCTCAAGCGATTAATGCACAGCAAATTGAGCAACTAGAACCTGAACTGGCTGGTCGATTTAGCCAAGGCCTATTTTTGCCCGGTGAAGCGCAGATAGATAACCAAGCCTTTTACAAAGCCAGCTTTAGGTTGCTAAATAAGCGCAAAGTAAAGTTTGTATTTAATCAGCGCGCCAGCATCTTTGATAACAAAGTGAATAATCGAGAGTTTGATTACATTATTGATTGCAGAGGGCTTGGAGCCAAACAAGATCAGCCCCTTCGAGGCGTGCGCGGGGAAGTGGCAAGACTCTATGCACCCGAGGTTAATTTATCTCGGCCAGTGAGGTTAATGCATCCGCGTTATCCTATTTATATAGCACCTAAGCCGAATCATGAATATGTGATTGGTGCCACCGAAATTGAGTCTCAAGATAATGGGGCGGCAACCGTGCGTTCAACATTGGAGTTACTTTCAGCCGCTTATACAGTGCACAGCGGTTTTGCCGAGGCTCGACTGTTAAATATTCAAACCGGGCTTCGCCCTGCGTTTAGCGATAACTGCCCACAAGTTACACAACTGGGGCAGGTAATTAGTATTAATGGATTATACCGCCATGGCTACATGCTCGCGCCGAGTTTAGTTGCTGATGCTGTTGCCAGAATAGAGTGAGGAATGATGGATATAATAATTAATGGTAAAGCGCTCACCCTAACAAGTAGCGAACTAAAACAGTGTTTAATTGAGTATGGTGCTAAAGCACCGTTTGCAGTAGCCATTAATGGCCAGTTTGTACCTCAAGAACAACATGCTAACTACACACTTAATGATGGTGATTGCATTGATGTGTTATCTCCGATTCAAGGAGGGTAACCATTATGTTACCTCCCGATAATGTCACTATTTATGGCGAGCAATTTTCAAGTAGATTACTGATTGGCTCTGCGCTTTACCCATCTCCCGCGACGATGACTAAAGCAATTAATGCTTCAGGAGCGAATATTGTTACAGTGTCTCTACGTCGCCAGCAAAGCGCAGCTGCAGGAGATGATTTTTGGCAACTTATAAAGAATACAGGGCTCAAAGTTTTACCTAACACAGCAGGATGCCACAGTGTTAAAGAGGCCATTAATTTAGCTAAAATGTGTCGAGAAGTATTTGCTACCGATTGGATAAAGCTGGAATTAATTGGCGATGACTATAACTTACAGCCAGATCCTTTTGCTCTGCTTGAAGCCACTGAGATTTTAATTAAAGATGGGTTTAAAGTACTGCCTTACTGCACCGATGACTTAGTGCTTTGCCAACGTTTAGATGAATTAGGCTGCGAGGTGCTAATGCCATGGGGCGCGCCAATTGGGACCGGTAAGGGATTATTAAATAGTTATAACTTAAAGGCGATACGGGAGCGTTTACCTAACAGCACATTAATTGTTGATGCTGGGTTAGGTTTACCATCGCATGCCTGCCAAGCCTTAGAATTAGGGTATGATGCGGTATTATTAAATTCAGCCATAGCGGGTGCGGGTTGCCCTATTACCATGGGACTTGCATTTAAAGCAGCTGTTGAAGCAGGGCGCTTTGCTTATAACGCCAAAGCAATGCCAGAAAAAGACGTTGCGGCCCCATCAACCCCCACAATGGGTATGCCATTTTGGCATCAAACGTAAAAAATTAGGAAGTAGGTCATTATGAACAATGTAGTATGGACGATTGCGGGCTCAGACTCCGGCGGTGGCGCAGGTATTCAAGCTGATATTAAAGCAATGCAAAGCTTTGGTGTGCACGGTTGTACTGCGATTACCGCACTAACAGCACAAAACAGTTTAGGTGTTGAGGCGATTAATGCCGTCTCTACTGATGTGATTGAGTCGCAGTTATTGGCACTCGAAAAAGACATGAAAGCCAAAGTAATTAAAATTGGTATGTTAGCTAACGTGCAGCAAATTCAATTGATCAGTGAGCATATTAGCCATTACAAAGCGAAGTGGCCAACCCCGCCGGTGATTGTGTACGACCCTGTGGCTATTGCCTCAAGCGGTGACGTACTAACAGAAGAAGACACTGTAAGCGCGATTAAAGAATGCCTATTACCGCTGGTGGATGTAATTACCCCTAATACCCATGAAACACAGTTATTAACAGGTGTGTATTTAATTGGCCCCGCAGCAATTAAAGAAGCAGCAAGCAAACTAATGGCATGGGGTGCCAAAGCGGTGGTTATAAAAGGCGGGCATTGGGATTACCCAAGTGGTTACTGTATTGATTACTGCTCACAAGGTGGTGAAGAGTACTGGTTGGGTAATGAAAAAATTCAGGTTCCGCACAATCATGGCACTGGCTGTAGTATGGCGTCTGTTATTGCTGCATGTCTTGCAAAAGACTATCCGTTAAAAGATGCGTTTATTTTAGCTAAAGCCTATATAAACCAAGGTTTAAAGCAATCAGTTCGCTATGGCGAGGGGATAGGGCCGGTTGCACAAACGTCGTTTCCGACTGACCTAGCGCATTACCCTCAAGTGATTGAAGCGGGTAGTTGGTTGGGTGATGAGCTAGATTTTGATGTACCGCTTGATTTTAATATGGCAGCTGACTTTGCTGCGTGTGAAAGCAAAGCGCTTGGCGCTTATGCGGTAGTCGATAGTGTAGAGTGGTTAGAAAAATGCTTACAAAATGGTATTAAAACAGCGCAGTTAAGAGTTAAAAATAAAAGCGAAGATGAGCTGGAACAATTAGTCGCAAGCGCGGTCGCTTTGGGTCAGCAATACAGTGCGCATGTGTTTATTAACGATTACTGGCAGCTGGCAATTAAACATGGCGCCTATGGTGTGCATTTAGGACAAGAAGACTTAGAGAGCGCAAATTTAGCGGCTATAAAAGAAGCAGGCCTGCGACTTGGGCTTTCTACCCATGGCTTTTATGAAATGCTTCGGGCGCATAATTACCGCCCAAGCTACATGGCCTTTGGCGCGATTTACCCTACCACCACCAAAGACATGGCAGGGCAAATTCAAGGGCTTGAAAAGCTAACTCGATTTGTGCCATTAATGCAAAGTTATCCTACTGTGGCTATTGGTGGAATTGATTTAAATAGGGCGCAAGAGGTTGCTAAAACTGGCGTGGGCAGTGTAGCCGTGGTACGTGCTATTACCGAGGCTGATGATTATGTAGAGGCAATCAATACCTTAAAATCGGTGATAAATGAGAATGCCTGCTAACATGCAAACGCAGCAGCTCAGCGACAAAGAAACTCTACGTTATAGCCGCCACTTATTATTAAAAGAGGTGGGGCTCGAGGGGCAGTTAACACTTAAAGCGGCAACCGTTGCTGTGGTAGGTGCAGGTGGACTAGGAAGTCCTGCGCTACTTTATTTAGCAGCTGCTGGTATTGGCACACTAATATTAATTGATGACGATACCGTTGAACTCTCTAATTTACAGCGGCAAATACTGTATAAAGTGAATCACTTAGGGCAGCAAAAAGTAAATGCAGCAGGGAAGGTGCTTGCGAGCCTTAACAATCAAATAAACATAGTGACTCACTCGCAAAAGTTGAGCGATGCTAACAGTGATGCACTATTCAGTAACGCCGATATCGTACTTGATTGCTCTGATAACTTTGCGACTCGTTACACCGTCAATCGTTTTTGCGTAAACAACAAAACACTACTAATTTCTGCAGCAGCGCTAGCAACCCAAGGGCAATTAATGGGCTTTGACTTTAGGCAAACAGATAGCCCTTGCTATGGCTGCGTATTTCCACAAAATGATGCTAACCCTGTTGTTAATTGCGACAATGCGGGCGTTATTAGTCCCTTACTTGGTGTAATTGGCTCTATGCAGGCACAGCTAACTCTTAATATGTTGTTAGGTCATTGTGGTGGGAGTGTGTTTATAACCTTTGACGCATTAAGCTTAAAGCAACAGCATTTTAAGATGGCTAAAAATTTAGCGTGTAGAGAGTGCGCAAGTGTGAGTAAAGAACAGCTTCGCTTTTAACCTGAGCAAGCTCTTCGTCTACAAAAAACACCGCGTTCAATACAATAAACGCGGTGCTTTTTAATTTCGATCTGACAACTGGTACTATTTATTAATCATCAATTTTTGCAAACGCAGTGCCTAAACGGGTTACCGTTTCAGGGCGTTGATCATCAAAAATATCGGCTTTATCTGCACCCCATGCAAGTACAACTGTTGAGCCTAATTTAAAGCGACCCATTTCTTCCCCTTTTTTAAGGGTGATCGTATTTTCGCCTTTAGTTGGATAGTTCCAGCTAAACACATCACTGCCAGCTGGTGGAGTGACTGTGCCAGCCCAAATAGTTTCTATGCTAGCAACAATGGTTGCGCCTACAAGGACCATAGCAAGCGGGCCAATTTCAGTTTCAAAAATAGCTACTACACGCTCGTTACGGGCAAATAAGTTCGGTACGTTTTGTGCGGTAAGAGGATTTACCGAAAATAAATCGCCCGGTACATAAATCATTTTGCTTAGCGTGCCATCAATTGGCATGTGAATACGGTGGTAATCTTTTGGTGCCAAGTAAATAGTTGCAAATTTACCACCTAAAAACGGTGTTGTGTCGTCTTCTGAGCCACCTAACAACGCTTGTAAGCTGTAATCATGGCCTTTAGCTTGGATTAGTTGGCCGTCAACAATATCGCCAAGTTGGCTGATTGCGCCGTCAACAGGGTGAATAATAATATCGTCATCTTCAACCATAGGACGAGCACCGTCCTTTAACGGACGGGTAAAAAATTCATTAAAAGTTTTATAATGAGCTGGATCAGAATATTTAGCCTCACTCATGTTTATTTTGTATTGTTTAATGAATAATTTAATTAATGTTGTTGTTAATGCGCCCGCTTTTGCAGCTGCAAGCTTACCTACTACACGAGAAATAAAGTGCTTTGGCATAGCATATTGCATGGCGATTTTAAATTTATCTAAACTCACAGGTTTTTCCCTAATTATACGCGAGGCGCACGCGCGCCGGCACGGCCATCGGCCATGGTTTCTAAAATACGGTGATAGCTTTCAAAACGTAACTTTGAGATATCGCCATCAGCGACTGCTTGCTGAATTATACAGCCTGGATCGTTTAAGTGTTTACAGTCTCTAAAACGGCATCCACCTATAAACTCTCTAAATTCTTTAAAGCACCAAGTGACTCGTTCAACATCTAAATGCCATAAACCAAACTCACGAATACCCGGTGAATCAATTAAGTTACCGCCACTTGGTAAATGATGCAGACGCGATACTGTGGTGGTGTGCTGGCCTAGACCGCTGTTTTCAGACACTTCTTTAGTCAAAATTTCAGCATCCGGCAGCACAGTGTTTACTAAGGTAGATTTACCCACACCACTTTGGCCAACAAAAATATTGTTTTTGCCTACAAGTACTTCTTTTAATTCATTAATGCCTTCGCCGGTTATATTACTAACTAGCAGCACCTGGTAATTAAGTTTACGGTAAATATCGAGTATTTGTTGTATGTCGTTTAAACCAGCTTCATCAATTAAATCAATTTTATTAAGTACTAAAATCGGCTCAATGCCCATGTCTTCGCAGGCAATTAAATAGCGGTCGATAATGCTTGGCGTAAACTCAGGCAATACTGCTGATACCATTAAAATTTGGTCTATATTCGCGGCAATAACTTTTACACCGTCGTAAAAATCAGGGCGCGTTAACTGTGAACGACGTTCTTGAGTTGCTTCAATAACACCCGCTAAATCGCCTTCACTTACTTTTGCACGACGAAATAATACCTCATCGCCACATACTAAATTCGATACGGTACGGCGAATATTACAGCGAAGAACATCGCCATTTTGGGTTTCTACGTCGGCATGTTGGCCAAAGCGGCTAATAACAATCGCATTTTCCACTTGACCTAAATTATCTGTTTGCCACTCTTGCGCGCCGACTTTTGCCGGTTTTTTATCGGCATTCGATAAACGCTTTTGATGATTGGCCTTGATCCTACGGGATTGGCCTTTACTTAATTTTTTCTGTTTCGCCACTTGAGGCCTATAACCTGAGTTAAATGCCGAGTTTGCCAAAAAAAGCTTTAGCTCGACGGTTGATGCTAATATGATATATCGAAATGCGTTGGATCTAAAGAAAAGCACCGTTTAAGGTAATTATGACTATTAATAAATCAAATTTAATTTGGCTCGATCTGGAAATGACCGGACTTGAACCAGAGACTGACAAAATACTTGAAATTGCAACTGTTGTCACTGACGCTGATCTGAATATATTAGCCGAAGGGCCAACGATTGCCATTCATCAAAGTGATGAACTACTGGATGGCATGGATGAGTGGTGTACAACTCAGCATGGCAAATCTGGATTAACGGCTCGCTGTAAGGCAAGCACGTTTGATGAAGCTTATGCCGTGGAACAAACCCTCGCGTTTTTAAAGCAATGGGTGCCAGCGGGTGCTTCACCTATGTGTGGTAACTCGATAGGCCAAGACCGTCGCTTTATGAATAAGTATATGCGCGAGCTTGAAGATTTTTTTCATTACCGTAATTTAGATGTCAGTACTATTAAAGAACTTGCTCGTCGTTGGAAACCAGATGTGTTGGCTCAAGTGAATAAAAAAGGGTCGCATTTAGCGTTAGACGACATTAAAGATTCGATTATGGAATTAAAGGTTTACCGAGAAAAGTTTTTTAATTTATAAAAAATACTTGCAAAGCCCCCTAATTATTGTAGAATCCTGCCCCGCTTAAGACGATAACCCCCGCGGGGTTAGTGTGTTTGGGCTTAAGTTAAAGATTCAAGATGAAAGGTTAATGGAACAAGGTTCAATATTGATAGAACCTAGAACCTAGAACCTAGAGTGCGGCACTAGCTCAGTTGGTAGAGCGCGACCTTGCCAAGGTCGAGGTCACGAGTTCGAGCCTCGTGTGCCGCTCCAATTTCTCACCAAAGAAATTGGGGTAGAAATAAAGATTCAAGGTCAAAGGCGAAAAGGTTTAATTTTGGCAAAACCTAGAACCTAAAATGCGGCACTAGCTCAGTTGCCAGAATGTTGAACGCGACCCGTCGCGCACCAACGGACAAATTACTGACTATTTTGAATGCGGCACTAGCTCAGTTGGTAGAGCGCGACCTTGCCAAGGTCGAGGTCACGAGTTCGAGCCTCGTGTGCCGCTCCAATTTCTCACCAAAAGAAATTGTGGTTCAATTTAAAAAGTTAAAATTGATAGAATCTAGAATCTACATATAATGCGGTACTAGCTCAGTTGGTAGAGCGCGACCTTGCCAAGGTCGAGGTCACGAGTTCGAGCCTCGTGTACCGCTCCAATCTTATTTACTTTCCAGATATTCATTCTCAAATAGCAAACAATGACCCATACGCGAATCACTATAAATTTAATTTATGTAACTTTTTTAAAGTGTTCAATGTGTGAGAGTGACCTATGTTGTAAAACCTAAAACCTAAAACCTAAAACCTAAAACCTAAAACCTAAAACCTAAAACCTAAAACCTAAAACCTAAAACTTTTCGCCTTGCAAAGTTGCAATAATGTGCCTTGAACCACCATGATCACGGTGCTCACCTAAGTATATTCCTTGCCAAGTTCCTAGTGCTAACTGACCATGGCTAATAGGTATAGTTAACTGGCAACCTAAGGTACTGGTTTTTATATGGGCAGGCATATCATCATCGCCCTCATAGTCATGACGGTAATAAGGCTGGCGCTCTGGAACAAATTGATTAAAGTGGCTTTCCATATCCATACGCACGGTAGGATCGGCATTTTCATTAATGGTTAAGCTGGCTGAGGTGTGTTGAATAAATAAGTGTAATAAACCAACTTTAAATTGGCTTATTTGTGGGAGTTGATTGAGTATGTCGTTATCAATTAAATGAAAGCCCCGCGAGCGAGGCTTTAATGTAATTGTGGTTTGCGACCAGCTCATAGCTTATCAAAACTCACTTCAATATTGGCATTACCTGCGTCACTGGTAAACGGCATAAGAATTTTTTTGCCGTCACTTTTGTGAGTAATAGTGTGGTTTTTACCAGACACAACAATGGGTGTTGCCATGGCAAAATCATAGCCTTTTTCACCTAATAAATTCTTAGCACCACCGGTAACCATATTAGTTATTTCACCGACCATGTCGGTTACCTCTTCATTTATGTCGTCTGGTCGTTCGCCTAACATTCGTTCCATAATGGTCAGCGCTAAACCTTCGTCGAAGGTAATTGAAAATGAACCGCGAGTTTGAGGGCCAACCATACCAATTAATCCCGATACATCACCACAGGCTATCTCATCTGTTTTAATGCGTGGCTTGCCTGGTTTTAACTGAGTTTGAGCCATAGTGCTCAATACATTCATCAAAGAAGCTAAAAAGGGATTAATGAACTCTACATTCATATTAGATGTCCTTAAATTGGTACTGATAAAGGTTATACGCAAAGTATAGCTATAGTCGCTTATCTATGCTCGGCAAGAGTCACATTTACCATGTGCTTCTATTGTTTGCCCGGAAACTACAAAGCCACTTTCGGCTGCTAAGTTATTGAGCTCATGTGAAATTACTGTTGAGTGCAGCTCTTTAACAAAACCGCAGCTATCACAAATTAATAGCTGAACAGGATGAATATGATCAAAATGATGACACAGCATAAATGCATTGGTGCTTTCAATTTTATGAATAAAACCGAGTTCGGCTAAAAAGTCTAAAGCACGATAAATTGTTGCAGGTTTAGCACCTGTTTCAGTGACTTTCAATTGCTCAAGTAAATCGTACGCCCCCACACCACCTTGGGCACTGGCCAATAAACGAAATACCTTCTCGCGAATTGGTGTGAATCGCGCACCACGGTTGTCGCACACTTGTTTTGCTTTACTTACGAGTGATTCTATATTCATCTTCTCTCATCCTTACGCTGCCGTGATATACTAACATACTGTATTGTAGTTGCAGCGTTTTATTAACCGATTTAGTGAAAAGGTACTCATTAATGCATGAACTATTAGCTATATTTATTTTCTTTTTTGCGGTTATCGATCCAATTGGCACAATCCCAGTTTTTATCGCCGTAACTCGTGGAGATGACGACAAGTTTAAGCGTAAAGTGATTTTTAAAGCCGTGGGTGTGTCTGCTTTAGTGCTGTTATTTTTTGTAGTTGCTGGCGAGCAATTACTGAATGTGATTGAGATCCCGCTCTCGGCATTTCAAATAGCGGGTGGTTTAATTTTATTAATTTTTGCACTCTCCATGACCTTTGGTGAAAGCAAGCCTGAAGCTGAAATTAAAAGTGTTAGAGACAGCACTGAAACCGCTATTTTTCCGCTCGCTATCCCATCAATAGCCAGTCCCGGTGCCATGTTAGGTGCGGTATTAATGACACGCAATGAGGAATATACCTGGGTTGAACAAATGATTACCTCATCAATGATGTTAGCTGTTTTAGTGGTGGTACTGATTTTGTTATTACTTGCTACGCATGTACATAAAATAATAGGTGATAGCGGGGCGAGTATTATTAGTCGAATTATGGGGTTAATTTTAAGCTCAGTCGCGGTGACTAATATTTTAAACGGTATTGCACAATACTTTGGCTTGCAAGTGTTTGCTTAATATTGCTGCGCATAGGGCTTTTGTGTAAAATGCAGCGCCGTTTAAGCTGTGCTTAAATTATAAATTTTTGAGGATCACATTTTGGATAAACGTACTTTAAATCGACGCTTTAGCGTGGCACCCATGCTTGATTGGACTGATCGCCACTGTCGTACGTTTCATCGTAAAATGACAAAACACACCGTGCTCTACACTGAGATGATCACAACTGGCGCTATTTTATTCGGTCGTGGTGACTACTTGCATTTTAATCAGCACGAAGGCCCTGTGGCATTGCAATTAGGTGGATCAGACCCGCAAGCGCTAGCACAGTGTGCCAAGCTTGCTGGAGAGCGCGGTTATGATGAAATAAACCTTAATGTAGGTTGTCCGTCAGATCGTGTGCAAAATGGACGTTTTGGTGCCTGTTTAATGGCCGAGCCTAATTTAGTTGCAGAGTGTGTTGCTGCAATGAAAAGTGAAGTTAATATTCCGGTTACAGTTAAAACTCGTATTGGTATTGATGAGCTAGATTCTTATGAATTTTTATGTGCTTTGATAGAGGCTTCACATAAAGTTGGCTGTGATGACTTTATTATTCATGCGCGCAAAGCATGGCTAAAAGGATTGAGCCCGAAAGAAAATCGCGAAGTTCCTGAGCTTAACTACCCCCGAGTTTATCAGCTTAAAAAAGATTACCCTCAACTTGATTTAAGTATTAACGGTGGTGTTAAAACCATTGAGCAAAGTCTTGAGCATTTACAGTACATAGATGGGGTTATGGTGGGCCGAGAGGCTTACAGTAATCCATTTATGCTTAATGAAGTAGATGAAAAAATTTATGGTGATGCGGCTAATACTCAGTCTCGACATGATGTTGTACGCTCTATGTATGATTATATTGAAGAAGAGATGCGTTTAGGGGCTAATTTTTGGCATGTTGCACGCCACATGCTGGGTATTTTTCAGGGGCAACCCGGTGCGCGTGGCTTTAGACGCCACTTATCTGAAAATGGTCATGGTAAGCAAGCTGATTTAAGTGTTATGGATAAAGCGTTAAGTTACGTACCCGAGTAATGCCAATTTAATGCAATTGGCATAACAGATACTCTTTATAGAAAAAGTCACCTCAGGTGGCTTTTTTTGATCCCAAATTTTAGTCAAAAATGTAATTTATTAGCCAATTCGACTTAATTTCATTCAGTGACTAGTCATTAACTCACCCGTCAAAAATAATTTAAATTATTGATATTTAATGAAAATAAAAGAATCTTAAGTTGTTGGCATAACTCTTGGAATCCTGTTGATGTATAAATAAAAAATCATCAGGAGAATAACATGGGTATATTTAATCGCGTAAACGACGTCATTCAAGCAAATATCGTAGCTATGCTTGATAAAGCAGAAGATTCAGAAAAACTACTTAATTTGATGCTGACCGAAATGCAGGAGGCGCTTAATGAGTGTCGTAGCACCGCGGCGGCATTATTATGTGAAGAAAAAAATATTAAACGTCAAATAAGCAATAAACAACAAGCGCTCACAAATTGGCAATTAAAGGCCGAACATGCCATTGCAAAAAATCGTGACGATTTAGCTAAATCAGCACTAGCTGAAAAACACAATGTTGAAAAAAACATAGAATGCTTACAAACACAGCTTGAGACATTGCAGCAATCAATTGTAAAAATCACAGAGGACTGTGAGCGCCTACAGCAAAAAATGACACAGGCTAAAGCAAAGCAAGCACAACTTGTAAAGCGTGAAAATGTGGTTGAGGCAAGAGCTAAGATAAATACTCAGCTGCAGAGCGATAAAGTGGCCACTGCTTTATCACGATTTGAGCAAATTGAGCGTCGTGTTGAGAGTGTTGAATCGCAGGTCGAAGCATATGAGCTGACAGATACAGCGAGCAATACTGCGACGCAAATTGAGTCACTGGTTAAAAACGAAAAAATTGATGCAGAACTGGCAAGTTTAAAAGCGAGTTTAAATACTGCTAACAAACAAACAGCCTAAGGAGATTGTTATGAATAATTTTAATACGCATCGTCGTTGGTATAAAAATACGCTTAACAAAAAAATATCAGGTGTCTGTAGTGGGTTAGCCTACCGATTAGACTTTCCGGTATGGTCTACTCGTTTAGTCACCGTTTTATTATTTTTAAGTTTTCCGTTTGCAGTAGCGCTAGGTTATTTAATTGCGCACTGTTGTCTTGAAGAAAAAGCAGTGTAAGGGGAACGACATGAAAACTCTCGCCGTATGCCTACTTATTGTTACATTATTTTTGATTAATAGCGGCTCGATAATTCATTTTGATGTATGGCAATTTCCGTTGTGGATCTCAGATATTAGTTGGACTGGTATAGAGCTCATTGGGGCGTTAATCGCCATTATAGTTGTTATTGCGATTGCAGCTTTGGTAACTATGGGGCTTGTTGGCGCGGCGATGGTGGCACTGGCTGGAACGATATTAGCCTTTTTATTCGGATCACTGATGATTGCTTGGCCATTATTGTTTGTGGCAGGGTTGTGTTGGTTAATCGCAGATAACAAAAAAGTGGCTTCTTAAACTTAAATTAGCTGCCTAATATTAGGGAATTATGATAAATTTGGACTATATTTTTATGTTTTAACAAGGATTTTACTGATGATTAAACAATGTATTTTAAGTGCAAGTGCATTATTGGTGGGTGTTTTTTCGTCTTCGTTATTGGCGCACGAAGGGCATGAACACGATAGTGTTGTTGCGCAATTACAAGTAACAAATGCGCAAGTAAGAGAGTTTTTACCTGCCACTAAAGCCAGCGTGGGTTATTTTAGTATTGAAAACCACAGTAATGTACCGGCAACACTCACAAGAGCGACCATAGATGGTTTAGGTCGTGTTGAGATCCATGAGCACGTCCACGCTGATGGTATGATGAAAATGCAAAAAGTAGAATCATTGCTTATTAAAGCTCACCAGCAACTCGATTTTAAGCCTGGAAGCTACCATTTAATGGTGTTTGAACCACAAGAGCCGTTAAAAGTAGGTCAAGAACGCAAACTCACGCTATATTTTGAAGACGGGAATCGAGTATTCACCAATGCGAAAGTAGTTTCGCTTGCATCGCAAGCTAAGCCGGTAAAAGCATCAAAAGATCATAGTCATCATTAGGGGGATAAATGTCACAGCATAAAGGAAAAATAATAACGGCATTGGTATTATTGTTTGTCGTATTTTACGCTATTGCAGTGTACTGGAGCATAGAGCCTGCACGTTTTGATGTGGTACAAAATGCCAAGCAGCAAGCGCAGCAACGCAGTGAAAAACCAGTAACAGGATATGTAACAACTTCAACGCTTATCACCGTCGCTGATACCCTCTTAACTAAGTCAGGCGGTTATTTATCAAATGATGTACTGCCACCGAGCGTAATAATGGACAACATGCCCGCTTGGGAGTATGGCGCGTTGGAAATGGTGCGTGATTTAGCACTATCAATGCGAAAAGATTTTAGTCGTTCACAGTCACAATCAACTGAGCACGAAGCGCTTAAAAAAGCACAGCCACAATTTAATATTAGTTCTGAAGCATGGGCATGGCCAAGTGCTGAGGGCGAATATCAGAAGGGTATTGATTACTTATTAGTTTACCGTTCTCAAATTGCGAATCAGCATGAGCGCGATAGCCAATTTTACTCACGTGCAGATAATTTACGCAGTTGGTTAAAAGAAGCTGAAAAACGCTTAGGTAGTTTAAGCCAACGTTTGAGTGCGAGTGTAGGTCAAGACAAGGTAAATACCGATTTAGCAGGCAACTCTTCAAATACACAAGCTACTTATACGCCATTACAACAACAAGTAAGAACATCGTGGTGGGAAATTGATGATGTATTTTATGAGTCTCGCGGTGCTACTTGGGCTTTACTGCATTTTTTACAAGCGGTTGAATATGATTTTGCCGAAGTACTTGATAAAAAGAACGCCCGTGTTAGTTTACAACAAATTATACGCGAGCTTGAAGCGACCCAAGAAACCGTTTGGAGCCCAATAATTTTAAACGGCAACGGATTCGGTTATGTCGCCAACCATTCACTCGTTATGGCAAATTATATCTCTAGAGCCAATGCGGCACTGATTGAACTTAGCGAATTATTAGCGCAAGGATAAAAAATGAAAAAGTATTGTATAGCAGCAGCCTTATCAATGGCATGTTTAGCACCTGTAGCACAAGCCGATACTGTATTGGGTTTGTATGTAGGGGTTGATGGTTGGAAAGCCGATAATGACGGTAGCTTTTCTGATAATAATAACGCACTACAAAACTTCAATTTTGAAGATGAGACTTTTGTTAGCTATTACGCCGCACTTGAGCATCCGGTTCCATTAGTGCCAAACTTAAAGCTAAAATACACTGAGCTTGAACTAACCGGTTCAACGCAACTTGAAGATACATTTAGCTTTAATGGCTCTGATTATATTGTTGGCACTGATGTTAATTCAGTCACTGACTTATCGCACATTGATTATATTCTGTATTATGAAATTTTTGATAACGACTTAATCTCAATTGATTTAGGTATTAATGCTAAGCAGTTTGATGGTGAGCTTGTGGTAACAGGTACATCGCAACAAGGTGGCGCTAACTTCACTGAAATTGAAGAGTTCTCAGGTGTAGTGCCTTTAGCGTATGGACGTTTCGAAGCGGGTTTACCGTTTAGTGGTTTAAGTGTTTTTGCTGAAGGCAGCTTTTTAGCTATTGATGACAGTAAAGTACGAGATTACCAAATGGGTATTGCTTGGGAGTTGATTGATAACCTAGCCGTTGATGTTGCGGTTAAAGCGGGCTACCGCTCTATGGTTTTAGAACTTGATGATGTAGATGATATTAATACTGATATTGATGCATCAGGCCCATTTGCGGGCATACAGGTTCATTTTTAAGCGCCGATTAGTTTAATGAAAAGCCACCTTGTGTGGCTTTTTTTAGTTATTTTGAAGTGTGCCACACTAATTCAAACTCCCCTTCAAATGCTGCACCAATTAACTGTTTGTACACTTTATTAATTGGGTAATTCATTAGTCTAAACAGTTCATCACCAGTTTGGGTAAACTTATAATAGCTTAGTACTAAGTCGTTACTTTTTGCTTTTAAAGTTAGTTTTTGAGTTAAAAAGGAGAGGGTGATCTCTTGTCCTGCTTTTAATGCAGCGGATTCAATCTCTTTGCGATAAAGCAAGTTTAAGTCCATTAAGGTCAATACATCAGGAAAGCTCACACCGCTTTTACCTATGCTTAATGACACTTTATTTCCCTTGCCTAATAAATCAAATAACGAGGGCTTTTTGTAATAACCTAAAAATATTAGGTGACTACTATCCTTTTCGTTATACCCTGAAATAGACACACACTTTCTTAATGAATCCGCTTCGCGCTGGGTCATATGTTTGAGGGTTTGTAAGCTTTTTATAGAAAAAGTACCTGGGCTAATGGTTTCGCCAGTAAAAATTTTTGCCCACAATGTTTGCATTGATTGATTTGAGGTATCTTCACACAAGGCAATAAAGTGCTCTACCCAATCGGCATCAGGCTGTTTAGCGCAGGCTACATCAGGACAAAACTCCATTGCCAAGGCTAAAATAGTCTCGATATTTTGTTGTTGTTTTATTAGCAGTAGATCTTGTCTTTTTTGTGCTCGAGCTAACACTGAATGCTCGCTATTAATACGATAAAGTGACTTTGCTTTACCCTGGGTATTATAGGTTTTTTCATCAGCTGCAGGCATATTACTCACTTTTGTGACCGAGTAACCTAACAGTGACTCAATAATATTGGCAAGTTTAATTCTGGCTTGTGCGGTTTTGACTGTCATGGCTTTCCATTATTGCTTGTGCATCACTGAGTTGGGCTACCGTCTTTAGGTTATTTAGCCCTAAGGTGACTATATTACTTAATATATTTTCAGCAAATATAGCAACATAGCCAGATATAAGCGGCACAGTTGCTTGTCCTTCTATATGCCAGGTTACAGTTTTTGCATGTGGGCTAAATAGTAATCGGCTAGTAATAATATGTTCTTGATTAAATAATACATTAAATACAACTTCATTGGCGCTTAATGAAGTGATTGTCATTTCGCCTTGCCCCCACTTTCCTTGCCAAGATTGATAGGCTCCCGCACCAGCACTAGGTTCACCAATACTAAATTCAATATTGGGATCTATTTGCTGCCACGGCGACCATTTGTACCACTGAGTAAAATCTTCCACTAATGACTTTATAACAGGAGGGCGGGCATTTATTTTAATGCTTTTTTGCACGTGATAGTTTTGTGGTAAAAGTAATCCCACTACAACAAACGCCAACAGTAAGATGGCTGAAAACTGCATTAATTGTTTAAGTAGTTTAATAGGTATGCCTCATTGGTTTTAATATTACAGCGTCTATGAATTATTAATAATCACAGCTTATTTAATAGTTTAGCCTAGAGTCGATCATTTTTATCTAGTTTATCTACTTTAAATAAATCTAAAAGCAGACATTAGCAGTAATCAGCTTAGATGATTTGTCTGTTTTAGTTGCGATAAAGGCAAACAATTTTTAATCAGTGCTTTCATTTTGTGCTATATCAACGTGGATGTCGATAGGGTATAATTCGCGCCTTTTGTTATTGAACGGCCAATTTTATGAGCACATTAAAAGCTGATCGCGGCTTATTCTCATACCCTAAGTATTGGGCTGAGTGTTATGGCACAGCCCCATTTTTACCAACAACACGCGAAGAAATGGACGCGCTTGGCTGGGATAGCTGCGATATTATTATTATTAGCGGTGATGCTTATGTAGACCATCCTAGTTTTGGGATGGCCGTAATTGGCCGTGTGCTTGAAGCGCAGGGGTTTAGAGTGGGCATTATTGCTCAGCCTGATTGGAACTCTAAAGATGCCTTTATGGCACTGGGTAAGCCTAACTTATTTTTTGGTATTACAGCCGGTAACATGGATTCGATGATCAATCGTTACACCGCTGAAAAACGAATGCGCCATGATGATGCTTACACACCGGGAAATGTAGGTGGCAAACGCCCCGATCGCGCCGTGATCATATACTCGCAACGTTGTCGTGAAGCCTATAAAGATGTGCCACTCGTTTTAGGGGGCATTGAAGCCAGCTTGCGTCGTATTGCTCATTACGACTATTGGCAAGAAAAAGTACGTCGTAGCGTATTATTTGACGCTAAAGGCGATATTTTAATTTATGGTAATGCCGAACGTCCATTGGTTGAAGTAGCGCACCGTATCGCTGCAGGTGAAACCATGGATACGATACAAGATGTGAGAGGCACGGCGGTTATTCGTAAAGAGCCTTTATCCGGTTGGCGTGGCAGTGATTCAACAGCCATTGATAAAATTGGTAAAATAGACCCTATTCCTAATCCTTATGGTGCGGATGATGTGGGTTGTGCTAAATCAGAATTTAAGCAAGCGGGTATTGATTTAAAAGCCGAAGCTGCAAAACCAATTATCATCCAACCTGCGCGTCCTAAGCCATGGGAAAAAACTTACGTTAAGTTACCCGCTTTTGAGCAGGTCAGTGTTAATAAACCATTGTATGCCCATGCATCGCGTATTTTACACCAAGAAACCAACCCTGGTTGTGCAAGAGCGTTGTTTCAGCGTCATGGCGATCGCTCTATTTGGGTGAATCCGCCAGCCTATCCACTTGAAACCCAAGAAATGGATGATGTGTTTGGTTTACCGTATCAGCGTATTCCGCACCCAAGTTATGGCGACGACAAAATCCCTGCTTACGATATGATTAAAACGTCGGTAAACATAATGCGCGGTTGTTTTGGCGGCTGTTCGTTCTGTTCTATTACTGAGCATGAAGGGCGAATAATTCAAAGCCGATCTCAAGAATCAATTATTGAAGAGATTGAGCAAATTAGAGATAAAGTGCCAGGCTTTACTGGGGTTATTTCTGATTTAGGCGGACCAACCGCAAATATGTACAAACTGCGTTGTACCAGTAAAAAAGCAGAGAGTACCTGTCGCCGCTTGTCGTGTGTGTATCCTGATATTTGTAAGCATATGGATACTGATCATACCCCGACTATCGATTTATATAAAAAGGCGCGTGAGGTTAAAGGGATCAAAAAGATCTTAATTGCTTCAGGTGTGCGTTATGACCTTGCCGTACGTGATCCTCGTTACGTTAAAGAGTTAGTAACTCATCATGTTGGTGGGTATTTAAAAATTGCACCAGAGCACACTGAAGATGGCCCATTATCTAAGATGATGAAGCCGGGTATGGGTGCTTACGATGAATTTAAAGCGCTATTTGATAAGTACTCTAAAGAAGCGGGTAAAAAGCAGTATTTAATTCCATACTTTATTTCTGCTCACCCAGGGACTAAAGACGAAGACATGGTTAATATGGCTTTGTGGCTGAAATCGAATGACTTTAAGCTTGATCAAGTGCAAAACTTTTATCCGTCACCGATGGCTAATGCGACCACCATTTATCATACTGAAATGAACTCGCTACGCAATATTAAAAATAATACTGAGCAAGTTGCGGTGCCAAAGGGCGCGCGCCAGCGTCGTTTGCATAAAGCAATTTTACGTTACCATGATCCTGCCGGTTGGCCAATGATCCGTGAAGCCCTTCGTAACATGGGCAAAGCTAAACTCATTGGTAAAGGTCCAAATTGTTTAGTGCCAGAAGAAGGCAGAGATGAAAGGCAAGCCAAAGGCGGTAAAGGTAACAAGGGCGGTCGCCCTGCGCTTACTCGTCATACTGGCTTTAGTCAGTTTAAAAAAGCCAACACTAAACCTAAGGTGGGCGGTAATCGCCAGCGCGCAAGGTAAAGTAATTATCGGCTTAAACAAAAACACCGCGTATTGACGCGGTGTTTTTGTTTATAAAAAGATTAGAGCCTAAATCAATAACCAAGTTGCAGTTCCTAAAAAGGCAAATATACCAACAATATCAGTTACTGTGGTTAGTACCACACTGCCTGCCAGTGCTGGATCTATTTTCATTTTTTTTAGCAATAGTGGGATACTAGCACCCGCAATACCTGCTGCAACTAAATTCATAAACATAGCAAACGCTAAAACACCACCGAGTTTGAAATCCCATTGCCAAAGCGCAACGACACCGGCAATTAGGATAGACCAAACCATACCGTTAATTGCGCCGATAGCGAGTTCTTTTAATAATAAAAAACGTTGGTTAGTTTGGTTGATATGACCCACCGCGATACCGCGAATAACCAAAGTTAAGGTTTGGCTGCCTGCAACCCCACCCATTGACGGGACAATGCCATTGAGCACAGCAAGAATTGGTAATATAGCTAAGGTGTTTTCGAAAAAGCTCGCCACAATTGCAGCCAGCAATGCAGTTAGTAAGTTTACACCTAGCCAAATTGAGCGCTTTTTAGAGCTTTTTAAGACCGGCGCAAAGGTATCTTCTTCATCATCAAGACCCGCTAAGCTTAATAAGCTATGCTCTGCATCTTCACGGATAACATCAACGATATCATCAATAGTAATACGACCAAGCAAATGCGCGTTGTCATCGACAACTGGTGCCGATATCCAGTTATGCCGTTCAAATAGTTGCGCTACTTCGCTTTCATCCATTGAAATAGGAATAGATTCACACTCTTCATCCATTAAATCCTGAACAATTTTTTCAGGGGGATTAGTTAATAAAGTGCTCAGCGATAAGGCGCCTAAAAAACAGTTATGTTTATCTACAACGTATAAGTCATCGGTGCCCTCTGGCAGTTCACCGCGTAAGCGAATATAACGTAGTACAACATCTAGAGTTACATCAGGGCGAATAGTTACGGTATCTATATTCATCAAGGCGCCAGCAGAGCGCTCTTGGTAAGATAGAGCTTGTGTTGCACGCTCTCTATCTTGAATATCCATAGCGCTAACAACGTCTTTATATACGGTGTCTGGTAGGCTACGTAGTACTTCCCCTAAATCATCATGGCCCATGTCTTCTGTTGCAGCAGCAATGTGCTCAGGTGCCATTTGCGCAATAATGCCCAAACGTACGTCTTCAGAGAGCTCTTCAAGTACATCACCCTGTACATCAGGATCAACCAGTTGCCAGAGCATACGACGAATTTTATGGGGAGATGATTCTAAAAGAAGTGCGGTATCACAAGGTGCCGTTTTTGCTAGCATGCGCCTAACTTGAACAAATTGACCACTATTTAGTGACTTAGTCACCTGTTTTAGTTGTTGTAGTGGAATATCTTGTTCTAAAGCTTCAGGCATTGGCGTCCTTAATTAAATTTTATTACACGATGATGGGGTATCGCTTTATCTTACTTTATATCAGTAAACTACCTCAACCACTATTAACCTTAGCTTATAAGCAGGATTACTCTTGCTCATTAAATCGTTGGTCAATGAGCTCACCAATTGCATTAAGTGCAGGCTCTGCGTCAGGGCCTTCACATACTACCTTAACTTCTTTGCCTTGACTGCTTTCGAGTAACATAAGTGCTAATACACTGTCGCCAGCGGCTTGTTTATCGTCTTGAAATAACGTGATTGAGGCATCAAATTGCACAGAAAGCTGTGCCAGTACAGTGGCCGCTCTGGCATGCAGGCCTAACTTGTTTTTTATTAAAAATGTGTTTTCTAACCGCATTAATATTCTCTCAAGCTTTATTCTTGTTCTCGATGGCGAATTTTTACATTAGGATGACTCATTGCAAAGCTTTCACCTATAGTTTGCGCTAAATAAACTGAGCGGTGTTGCCCTCCGGTACAGCCTATAGCTATGGTCAAATAGCTGCGGTTATTTCTTTCTAAATGAGGCAGCCATGTTTGCACGAATGTTTGAATTTGCCATGTAAATTTTTGTACTATGCTGTGGCTGGCTAGGTAGTCTTTTACTGGTTGATCTAACCCTGTGAGTGGCTTAAGTTCAGGCTCCCAATGCGGGTTTGGTAAAAAGCGAGCGTCAAATACATAATCTGCTTCTTTGGGTATACCGTGCTTAAAACCAAATGACTCAAAGGTAATGATCAGTTGTTTGTCTTTTTTACCGAGTATTTTTTCACGAATAGATTCAGCCAGCTGATGCACACTTAAATCCGTAGTATCAATCATATAATCGGCACGGTTAATGAGTACATCAAGGAGTTGTTTTTCTTTTTTTATTGCTAAATCAAGTGGTAGTGAATCAATAGAAAGAGGATGAAGACGCCGTGTTTCTGAAAAACGTTTAATTAAGGTTTGATCGTCACTGTCTAAATAAAACACCGTTGGCTTAGTGAAACCAGGTAAATATTCAATGATTTCATTAAACTGTTGCTGCTCTTTAGGTAAATTACGCACATCAACACTTACGGCTATTTTGTTGTAGCTGTCGGAAACACTACGAACAAGAGATGGCAATAAATTTAAAGGAATATTATCTACACAATAATAACCTAAATCCTCAACAACACGCAGCGCAACAGATTTACCAGAACCTGAGCGACCACTTATAATTATTAATTCCATTTATCACCCTTAATTGTTACTACGGTTGACTTACAATTACTTGATACAGCTCATTGTCGGATTTTGCCGCTCGTAATTGCTTACAAAATTCTTTATCGTTGAGCTTTTCTGCTATAGTGGCTAAGGTTTTTAAATGCTGCTTATTGTCACCATCAGGTACAATTAAGGCAACAAAAATGTCGACCGGTCTGTTATCTATCGCATCAAAATTAATAGCCGTTTCGCTCACTAATATAAGTGCAAGAGGCTCTTGTACACCACTCATACGACCATGAGGAATTGCAATTCCTCGACCTATACCTGTACTCCCCAGTTTTTCTCTGGCGGTTAACGCGTTAAGAATATCTTGTTGTGTTAAATAGGGCAGTTTATTGTGAGCCAATTCACTGATAAATTCTAAAATTCTTTTTTTACTATTAAAAAGGACCGCAGCTTTACTGCAGTCCTGACAGATAAGTGAGCTTAATTTCATAGTGTTAGTGTCGAGCAAGTTTCTCTTTGTGTTTAATTACTTGACGATCTAGCTTGTCAATCAGCGAGTCTATAGCGGCATACATATCTTGATGTTCAGTTGAGGCAAAAATCTCAGCGCCACTAACATGAACGGTTGCTTCGGCTTTTTGGTTTAGTTTTTCTACATCGAGAATAACGTGCACATTCGTTATGTGATCAGTGTGCCTCTGTAACTTCGAAAATTTACTATTTACGTAGTCTCTAAGCGAGTCGGTAATATCTACATGGCGACCAGTTAAATTCAGTTGCATAAACATTTTCCTCTTTGTTGTACGCCTTAAATCAAACTTTTACGTTGATTAGACGGGGGAATAGCTAGAGATTCGCGATACTTTGCAATAGTTCTCCTTGCTACTTTAATTCCTTGCTCAGCCAATATATCTGCAATTTTACTATCACTCAATGGTTTAGCTGAGTTTTCTGCAGCGATTAATTTTTTAATTAATGCGCGTATTGCTGTAGATGAACATTCGCCACCATTTTCAGTGCTTACATGGCTTGAAAAGAAATATTTAAGCTCAAAAATACCGCGTGGTGTGTGCATGTATTTTTGCGTAGTAACACGTGAAATAGTCGATTCGTGCATTTCTACCATTTCGGCCACGTCATTAAGTACCATAGGCTTCATCGCCTCAGGACCATGTTCAAAAAAGGCCTGTTGTTGCTGCACAATACAGTTAGTTACTTTAAGCAGTGTGTCGTTTCTACTTTCTAAGCTTTTTATAAACCATTTAGCTTCTTGTAAGTGTGAGCGAATAAACTGGCTATCGCCGCTTGATTTCACCGTACGCGACATAGCTGCATATTGGCTGTTTACCCTAATTTTAGGCATGCTATCTGGGTTTAGTTCAACCACCCAACGGCCTTTCACTTTTTTAACCGACACATCAGGAATAACGTACTCAGACTCTTCTCTAACAATAGTGTCTGCCGGTTTGGGACTAAGAGTATGAATTAACGTCATGACTTCTTTAAGCTCATCTTCTTTGAGCTTAGTTTTTTTCATTAATGTGCGATAATCACGCGCAGCCAGTAAATCAATGTGATCAGTTAAGATCATTTTTGTTTCGTTTAAAAAAGGCGTGTCTTGATCAAACTGATTCAATTGAATACACAAACACTCTTGTAAACTACGCGCGGCTATTCCTACCGGATCAAATAGCTGAATACGCTTTAAAACGGCTTCTATTTCATCAAGTTCAACTTCATCTTCTATGTCGTTTTCTTGATTAAAACTTTCTAATATTTCTTCACAGCTAAGGGTTAAAATGCCCGAATCGTCCACGGCTTCTACGATTGCAATCGCGATGGCTTCATCTGTTGGGCTAAATGGCGTCAGTTGCAATTGCCACATTAAATATTCATGCAGCGTTTCAGTTGAAGAGCCTTGATAAATTGATTCATCTTCAGGCATTGGTCCCGAGGAAGAGGCCGGTGCTGCGCTCATGTACTCATCCCATGTAACATCCATTGCCATATCATCGCTAATGGTGTCTTTGGTCATGGCTTCGCCGCTATCTTGCTCATATTCGCTAGGTTTTTCATCAGCTGAAGCACTTAGCGTTGATTCATCGGTATCGGCTTTTTGTTCGTTTTTACCCGCAGCATCTTCACTGTAATCTTGCTCTTCAACTTCAAGTAAGGGATTACTATCGAGTGCTTCTTGAATTTCTTGCTGGAGATCCAATGTACTGAGCTGCAATAAGCGAATTGCTTGTTGCAACTGTGGAGTCATTGTAAGTTGCTGGCCCATGCGCAGCTGTAATGATTGCCTCATTTATCTCTAACAATCCTTTTAAATTAGTATGATTAATCTTAGCAGATGCTTAGTGGAATAACACACATATTAGAGCTTGAACTGCTCGCCCAAATAAACATCGCGTACTGTTTTATCGTTTAATACATATTCTGGAGTGCCTGATGCAATTAACTCCCCATGAGAAACTATGTAGGCTTTTTCACAAACATCAAGTGTTTCGCGAACGTTGTGATCTGTGATCAATACGCCAATTCCTCGGTTTTTAAGGTGCTCTATAATCTTTTTAATATCTAATACAGAGATAGGATCAACCCCTGCAAAGGGTTCGTCTAATAGTATAAATTTAGGATTTGCTGCTAATGCTCGCGCAATTTCAACACGGCGGCGCTCCCCACCTGACAGGGCCATACCTTGGCTGTCACGAATATGTTGAATACTAAATTCATCAAGTAAATTATTTAAGGTATCTTCACGTTGCTGCTTATTAAGCTCTTTGCGTGTTTCTAAAATAGCCATTAAGTTTTGGTAGACCGTCAGCTTTCTAAAAATAGATGATTCTTGTGGTAAATATCCTATACCTAGGCGAGCTCGGCTGTGCATTGGTAATAAAGTGATATCTTGATCATCGATTGATATTTTACCTTTATCGCTCGGTACAAGGCCTACAATCATGTAAAAGGTCGTAGTTTTACCTGCGCCATTGGGGCCAAGTAAGCCGACAATGCTGCCAGCTTCAACTTCTAGGCCAACGTTTTTCACCACTTCACGGCCTTTATAGCTTTTCGCTAATAGCTCTGCTTTTAATGTGCTCATGGTTGGCCTTTATCGTCTTCTTTTTTGTTTTCAACAGGCACTAAAATAGTGTGTACACGGTCTGTTGAGTTTTCGTCTTTTTCTGCGCTAATTAACTGCTGCTCTATATCGTAGGTGATACTTTTAGCAGTTATTTTTTGACCTGCTTGAGCAATACTGGCATCGCCGATTAAGGTTAAAAAACGTTGCGAAACATCGTAACGCACTTCATTCGCACTGGCACTCATGATGGTGCCATCTGCTTGTGTTTCTTCAAAATATGCAGGGCTGCCTGTGGCAATTAATAATTGCTTGTTATCGCCTAAGTCATCGCGTTTATGCACTTCTAAACGGTCAGCTGTGATACGGCGATTACCATGAATAATTTCAACATTTTTCTCAAAAATGCCCACGTTTTCTTTTAATTGACCTTCCTGCCTGTCAGCACTAATTGAGATTTGATTAGCCGCAGGAGCTTCAGTGGTTTCCTCTGCATGGCTATGAAATGCAATCAATAATGAAGGAACAATTAGAATTTTAAATAGGTTATTGGTCATAATATAGGGTTCGCGTATGGTTAATAAGTTTAATCACTTCGGTTTTTAAATCGGCCTCAAGGCCTTTGCCTGTGATTTTTAAATTAGGTCCTGTAATAACGACAGGCTGCTCTGACTGCATAGTGAGTAGTTTTATATCTACATTGATGCTATCGGCTGTGATCGTATCGATCATGGCGTTATCGGCTAAATTTAGCGCTTTTACATTGCCCTCTAATACGAGTTGACGATCGTCGTAGAGGGTGGCCTCATCAGCGTTAATACGCCATGTTTGCTGCTCGTTGTATAACGTAAATATAGGTTTTTCAAAAAAGGTAAAACCAAGTTGTTGGTATAACTCCATTTTTACCGCAGTTACTTTGTGGCTTATTTTACCTTGCTCATTATAAGCGGTTTGTTTTAGCTCAATCGCAGTGTAATCAGGCTTAGCAATAGTTTGAGTTTGTTCATCCGCAATAATATCTACCTGAGAAAAATAAGGATACCAAAGCCAAACCATACAGCTTATGAATAAGATGCTCAGTATTATGCGAGCTACATTCATGAACTGGTTCCTTGGCTAGTAAGTGGCTTATTGTTTTCAAGCATCAGTAAATCTGTTAACTCTCTTACTGCACCAAAGCCGCCTGGCAGCTGAGTGACATAATGCGATAAACGTTTTATCAGTGGGTGGGCGTCGTTTACGGCTACTGCAAACCCGACTTTTTCCATCACTGGCATGTCAGGGCCATCGTCACCTATGTAAGCTATTTGCTCATCGCTTAGCGCTAATTTTTGTTTTAATTCTTGATAGGCAATGAGTTTGTTTTCTTGGCCTTGGTATATATGCTGTACGGTTAAATTGCTCATACGTTGTTGAACTATTTGTGAGTGACGGCCTGTGATCACGGCAACTTCAAAACCACTATTAATAAGGGCTTTAATGCCAAACCCGTCTTTGGTATTAAATGCTTTGAGTTCTTCACCTTGGTTGCCAAGATAAATACGTCCATCAGAAAACACACCATCAATATCGCAAATTAATAATTTTATTTTTTTTGCGCGCACTTTTGCATCATCACTTAACGGCTGATAAAGATCTTCAAACTGCATTTATAGCACTCCCGCTTTTAGTAAGTCTTGCATATTTAGTGCGCCAATAGGGTGATTATGCTCATTAATCACAATTAAACCATTAATACGTTTTTGTTCCATAATGTTCAGTGCTTCAGCCGCGAGCATGTCTTGTGTGGCTGTTGTACATGACTTTGTCATCACAACATTAATTTCTGTGCTGTGTATATCAATACGTTGCTCTAAAATACGGCGTAAATCACCATCGGTAAACAACCCCGATAATTGCTGATTACTATTTATAATAGCGGTCATGCCAAGCCCTTTGGCTGACATTTCAATTAAGGCGTCTTTAATGGTTTGCGTTTCATTAATAATAGGCGTGTGAATACCGCTGTGCATTACATCTTTTAAGGTTAAGAGTAAGCGTTTGCCTAAACTGCCACCTGGATGCGACAGTGCAAAATCATCAGCGGTAAAACCACGGGCTTCTAATAATGCTACCGCCATAGCATCGCCCATAGCGAGTGTTGCTGTGGTACTTGCTGTTGGCGCTAAGCCTAATGAGCAGGCTTCTTGTTCAACTTTAATACACACATGCACATTTGCCAATGTTGCCATGGTTGACGTTTCGTTGCCTGTCATAGCAATCATTTTTGCGCCAATGCGTTTTAATACCGGAATAATATTAAGCACTTCACTGGTTTCGCCAGAGTTAGATATAAGCATAACCACATCATTTGATGTAATCATACCTAAATCGCCATGACTCGCTTCACCAGGATGTACAAAAAATGCGGGGCTACCAGTACTCGCTAAAGTGGCTGCTATTTTATTACCGATATGGCCCGACTTACCCATGCCAATAACAATAATACGGCCTGAGCAGTCGTACATTAATTGGCACGCTTGATCAAAGCTTTCATTAACGTATTGTGCGATATCGCTGAGTGCTTGACGTTCTATATCAAGGACGCGCAAGCCTTGTTGAATAAAATTTAGCGTTGCCATGGATCACCCTACTTGACTAAAAATATAACCTTGGTAAATCATAAATGCGACGATGAGTAAGCCACCTTCTACTCTATTGATACGTCTTTGACCTCTAAAGTTCAATGACATAGCAATAAGTGCCAAGGTTGCACCGATCATAATTAAAACATCACGGTTAGCTACTGATGCGTCAATAACTGATGGGTTAATTAATCCTGCCAGCGGTAACACCGCGAGAATATTAAAAATATTTGAGCCAACAATGTTACCCAGTGCTAGATCATCTTCATTTTTAAGAACACCCGCAATGGAAGCTGCAAGTTCAGGTAAGCTGGTGCCTATGGCTATTATGGTTAAACCAATTACTAAGTCACTTAAGCCAAAATATTTTGCAATATCAACGGCTGAGCCAACTAAAAAGTGTGAGCTAACAGGAAGTAAAATCATTCCGACGACTAACCAAAAAACGGCTTTTTTGGTTGGGACATTATCAGGTACTTCATCACAGGCTTCGCTAACAAAGGGGTCGTCTTGGTTTTTTGCTCGCAGTGATACAAAAATAAGTCCACCAATAAAAACAACAAAACCAAAGAGTAAGGCTGCGCCTTCAAAAAACGAAAAGTAGTTATCTGAAAAAATATACCAAGTAGCGATAGACACCAGTAATACCAGTGGAATTTCTCGTTTTAATGTACTTGAAGAGACTGAAAGCGGTCTTAAAAGTGCTGTAATACCTAATACTAATAATATGTTAGTGATGTTTGAACCAACTGCATTACCTACGGCTGTATCGGTTTTATTTGCCAAAGCAGCTGAAGCGGATACCATCATTTCAGGGGCCGATGAGCCCATAGCTACCACGGTTAAACCTACAATTAATGTTGGTACGCCAAAGTTTTTAGCCAGTGCCGCCGCACCATAAACAAACCTGTCCGCACTCCATACGAGAGCCGCAAAACCGAGAATTAAAATGACAAACGAGGTAACCATTGTGATAAGCCAGTTAGTGTAAATTCAGATAGCGCGAATAGTAACAAAAGCCACCATAAAAGTATAAGTAAAAGAGTAAGCTGTAATACATTAGGCGGTTATTAAAATAATTATTTAATGTGTTAACTTGCTTGTTTAAGCATCGGTTAAGTCAATTTGTCGCAGTCTTATAGCTGTTTTTGCGTGGCTATTACAAAATCTTACGAATTGTTTTTTCCATCTTGACCAAAAAACCCTTAAAATAGAAATATGAGAGAATATTGTTATGGAGAGCGACTTGTCGCAATCAATAGTAGAAGTAAAGGATGTTACCTTTTCTAGAGGCGATAGGGTCATATACAAAAATATGAGCTTTGATGTCCCAGAAGGTAAAATTACTGCCATTATGGGGCCAAGCGGAATTGGCAAAACCACGATGCTGCGCTTAATTGGTGGCCAGCTCAAACCCGACTCCGGTGATATTTTATTTAAAAACGACAGCATAGTTGCCATGTCCCGTAAAGAGCTCTACGCGGCACGTAAACGTATGAGTATGTTATTTCAAAGCGGTGCATTATTTACCGATATGTCGGTGTTCGACAATATCGCATTTCCTATCCGCGAGCACACACAGCTCAGTGAAGATTTAATTCGTTTAGTGGTTTTAATGAAACTACAAGCAGTTGGCTTACGTGGTGCTAAAGATTTAATGCCTTCAGAGTTATCTGGTGGTATGGCACGTCGTGCAGCCTTGGCTCGCTCTATAGCGCTTGATCCTGAACTGATTATGTATGATGAGCCTTTTGCAGGACAAGATCCTATCTCAATGGGAGTGTTGGTTAAGCTTATTAAATCTTTAAATGAAGTACTTGGTTTATCTTCTTTAATTGTTACACACGATGTGACTGAAGTAATGAGCATTGCCGACCACGTTATTATTATTGCCGAGCAAGGTGTGATTGGAAGCGGCACGCCAGATGAAATGCGTAAGCACGAATCACCACTTGTGCAACAATTTTTGAAAGGGTTATCGGATGGGCCTGTACCATTTCATTATCCAGCACAAACCTATGCAGATGAACTGTTAGGAGAGCCGCAGTAATGTTGGATTTACTACAAAAAATAGGCCATAAAACACTGGGTCGTTTTGCTGCGCTTGGGCGTTCAACTCACATGCTAGCAAGTGCATTATGGCATTTACCCAATTTAAAAAAAGGTACGCCTTTACTGGTGCGCCAACTCTATATGGTTGGTTCACAATCGTTGTTGATTATTGTGGTGTCGGGCTTATTTATCGGTATGGTTTTAGCGCTGCAAGGTTATACCGTTTTAGTTGATTATGGTGCAGAAGACAGCCTAGGCCCGTTAGTAGCGCTTAGCTTGTTACGTGAGCTTGGACCGGTAGTTACTGCGTTATTATTTGCAGGCAGAGCAGGCAGTGCGTTAACCGCTGAAATCGGCTTAATGAAAGCCACCGAGCAGTTATCGTCGCTAGAGATGATGGCTATTGACCCGCTTAGGCGTATTATTGCGCCGCGATTTTGGGCTGGCTTAATTAGTATGCCGTTACTGGCATTAATTTTTTCAGCGGTCGCTATTATTGGTGCTCACTTAGTGGGTGTTGATTGGCTAGGCGTTGATACCGGAAGCTTTTGGTCAATAATGCAAGCCCAGGTGTCGTTTGAAAAAGATATACTAAACGGTTTAATTAAAAGTATCGTATTTGCGATTGTTGTGACTTGGATTGCGCTTTATAAAGGGTATGACTGTATTCCTACATCAGAAGGGATCAGCAAGGCAACAACAGAAACAGTGGTGCATTCATCACTGGCGGTATTAGGTTTTGACTTTATTTTGACAGCGGTAATGTTTACTAGCTAATAGGGTATTAAATAATGAATTCACGGAAATTAGAAATTTTAGTTGGTTTTTTTGTCGCGCTGGGTATCTTGGCATTTTCAATGCTAGCGCTTAAAGTGGCCAATTCAGGTATTAGCGGCTCAGGTGAAACCTACACATTAAACGCCAAGTTTGAAAATATAGGCTCATTAAAAACTCGCGCGCCTATTAAAGTAGGGGGAGTTGTTATTGGTCGTGTCGAGTCAATTTATGTACACCCGCAAGAGTTTTTACCTGTGGTGAACATGAGTATTGATGCGCAGTATTTATGTCGTTTTTCAGATACCAGCTCTATCTCAATTTTAACCTCGGGTATTTTAGGTGAGCAATATTTAGGTATTAACCCTGTGATCGCCTCGGATTCAGCTAAGCAACGTTGTTTAGGCGAAGATGTTGCAAACAGTGCACAAGACCAAGCTATTGACGATTTATTTGGGGTGCAAAGCAAAGCATTAGCAAGTGGCGATTCAATTACTGATACCAAATCGGCATTGGTACTTGAAGAATTAATTGGCCAGTTCTTATTCAACCAAGGTAGTGAGTAATTATTATGTTGAAAACATTTTTAGTAAGTATTGCGCTGGTAAGTTTAATGCTATTACAAAGCGTGCAAGCAGCAGAAGTAAAATTAACTGATCCTAATAAAATGGTACGTCAAGTTGCTGACAATACCTTTGCACGAATTACCCAAGATCAACCATTAATAGTAAAAGATAAAGAACATTTACGTGTTATTGTTGAAGAAGAGTTAATGCCGTACATCGACTACAAATATGCAGCACTAAGAGTGTTAGGTAGCGAAGTGTCTAAGGTACGCGCAATTACCGACAAGTCAGAAAAAGCAAAAGCAATTGAAGATATTCAGCGTTTTATTGGTGCGTTTAGAGAGTATTTAGTTGCCACCTATGCCGGTGTATTTACCCAATACACTAATCAACAAGTTGAATTTGCTGCCGAGCAACCGTTTAAAGGTAAAGACGTGGTGGTGGTAAAAACCAAAATTGTTGAAGCGGGTAAACCTGATATAAAAATTGATTTTAAAGTACGTGAAGACCGAAGCGGTGAGTGGCGCGCTTACGACATGATTGCTGAAGGTATTAGTTTACTTGATGCAAAACAAAGTGAACTTCAGGGTATTTTACGCCAACAAGGTATTGACCATGTTAGCGGCCTATTAGAGCAAAAAAGTAAGCTACCGGTTCAGTTTAGAGGCAGCGATACAAATGAGTAAATTGGCAATCAGCCAAGTTGATGAGCAGCATTTACGAGTTACTGGTGAATTAACTCATAACTCAATTGGCAATGAACGGCTTCTGAACACTAAGCGAGAAACTAAGCATAAAACCCTTTATTTTGACCTAACTGAGGTCACAAGGGTTGAC